>DATCZS010000141.1:0-36990 GCA_036525795.1 Acidimicrobiia bacterium
CAAGGGGGGAGGAAACGAAGAGCGGCCACCTCCCCCAAGGGGGGAGGAAACGAAGAGCGGCCACCTCCCCCGAAGGGGGAGGAAACGAAAAGGTCCCCTCCACCGTCGCCCGGCGTCGAGGATCTCAGGGTTCGAGAGACCTGGTGTCGGTGATGGCGATCCGGTAGCGCTCGATGGATCGCCGGATCACCGTAGACCCGCCACCGTCGACCACCCTTCCCCACCAGCCTCCGTAGATCCGCTCGAAGTCGAGCGGCGCGAGCGCGGTCTCGATGGTGTCGAGCTCGCGTTCGTCCAGCGGGATGAGGTTTGGGTAGCTCCACATGAAGCTCACCCAGCTTCGATCTTGCACCACCGTGACCGTGTCGCCGGTGAGCAGTACGCCGGCGCCGTCGGCCGCCCCCGTCCAGTGCACCACCGCACTCCCGGGGAAGTGCCCTCCACAGCGCACCAATTCGATGTCCGCCCCGATCGTCATCCGGTCTCGATACAGCTCGAGGTTTCGTGGCGGCCTGGTGAGCCAACGCCGGTCTGCCTCGGGCAGCACCACCGGAACGTCGAAGCGGTCGGCCCATTCGCAGATCACTCCGTAGAAGTGGGGATGAGACGCCGACACGGCGCGGAGCCCGCCGTGTTCTGCCACCGCCGCGAAGGCAGCCTCGTCGACGAAGCCGGGAACGTCCCAGAGGAGGTTCCCGCCGGATCCGATCACGAGGAGCGAGCGCTGCCCGATGCCGATTGCAGGCTCGGCTCCGATTCCGATCAAGCCCGGTTCTTCCTGCCGCACCTCGGTGCGGTGCCCTTCGGCAGCCAACTCTCCCAGCGAGGTCCACCGCTGGCCTTCCCATCCCACGTACTGGCGCGGATCCGAACAGATGACACAGAGGTCTGGCGGCGCGGCGGTGTCCGGGTATTGGACTCCACAGGTGCGACAGATGTAGGCGGGCATGCGGACCTCGCGGGCGTTCCCTCCCAGCCTATGAGTCGGACGGGCGGGAGGCAGCGTTCATGGGTGCACGGCACCTGGTCAGACCGGCATTCGGCGGTGCGACGAGCCGCCGGCATCCAACGACCCTCACCAATCGACAGAAGCCGGCAATCGACAGAAGCCTCTGGCGGCTGGACGCCGCCCCTGGTCAGATGCGGCATGGGTCGAGGAGCACCTTTCGCCCCCGCCCTGTTGATCGCCTTGGTCTTCACGGGGTGCGTTTCGTCGGCGGATGAATCCCCCGACGGCGACTCTGCAGTGACCGTTCACGAGGGGTCCTGGTATGTGCGCACCGCCTGGCCGCATGACGGAAACCCGGTCGAGAGCGCCAACTTCATCGTCTACAGCGACGCCGCCAGTCTCGACGCGCGGCGCGAGGTGGCGACAGTTGCCGAGGAGGTGTGGGCTGAGCTGATCGAAGAGCTGTCCATCCGACCCGACATGCTCGGGTATCCCGAAGGACGAGACAAGATCGACATCTATGCCTACCACGACTACGACCCCCGGGACTGGGGCGGGTGGGCGTATCACGGTGGCCTTCTCGTCTGGTCCCCCGACCATGATCGGCGACAGACCGGCAACAACCAGCTCGCACCGGTCCTGAAGCATGAACTCGTCCACGTGATCCAGTGGCTGATCACCGACGGCGAAAGCAGACCCATCGACACGTGGTTCATCGAAGGGCTCCCCTTGGCCCTGGCGGGCGACACGACGGCGATCAGGGGCCTGGACCAACTGGACCGGCTGACCGCCGAGTACGGTGCCACCAGCCCAATCTCTATCGAGAGCTACTCCCAGATCACGGGCCCTGATGCCGGTGAGCATTTCTTCTACCCGTTGTTCCACCTCGCCTTCGAGTATCTGATGGACGACAGGGGAGGGGGAAGTTCTCCCGTAGACATGAGAGACGTGTTGATCGACGTCGCCGACGGTGTTTCGTTCGACGCCGCGTTCGAAGACCGTCTCGGCCTGCGAGTGGACGACTTCGAGAACGAGTTCTTCAGCCTCATGAGCGCCTATCTGCCGACGTACCGCAATCGGTGGTTCGCTCCGGTGCCGTTCGCAATGGTGTCTGCGCTCGTCGTGGCCCTCGTCATGGGGGCGCTCGTCGTGGGCAGACGTCACTGGCAGGTCGCCGGCATCACCGGGAGCATCGACACCCCCCAACCGGGTCGGACGGCTCGGATCGGATTCTGGACCCAGATCACCGCCTCGAGCCTGGTCGTCGTGGTGTTCTTCCTCGGCATGCTGTACACCCTCGGCACAGACGGTGTTCTCCTCAACGCCGCGTTCGGGCGCCTGCGACTCCTGGCGTACGCGATCCTGGCTGCCTACCTGCCCGCAACGATCCTCATCCTCCGCTGGGCCGTTCGGCAATGGACACGAAACGCTCGAACCGCCCTCCTCGTCGCGCCGTTCGTCCTCGTCGCCACCGGCGCCACGTTCCTGGTCTTCATCGTCGGTAGCGCACTCATCTGAGCAGGGTGTTCGGAACTGCGTCCGGAATGCGGCCTGTCGAGTCGAGTGCGGGCGCCCGGGTCGGTCGTGACCGGACTCCAGCGAAGAGCGCCGGGCTCAGGGGCGGGTGAGACCTGTGACCATGATCGCAGCGCTCTGAGCGGTGAGCCGGTGGTCCACCGTCCGGATCATGGGTGCGTCATCGGCGGAGATCGGCCCAGAGTTGACCACCCGGGTGTGAATCCACGACCGACACCGATCTGCGCGGGCGGAACTCGCAGGGTGGAGAGGGTCACGGCGATGTGAAAGGGATATCCCGGGAGCGCGGTATGCTGTGCTCGCCTGTTCTGGCACCGATCTGGGGGATCCTTGGAGATCGACCGCTTTCATATGCCGCGCCTCGGCGCGATGGCGCGCACAGCCCTGCCCAACGTGATCGAGGGCACCCTGCTTCCGCTCGGCCTGTTCTATGGGGCCATGTGGGCCATCGGCCTGTGGGGCGCCATCGCCATCAGCCTGGCCTGGTCGTGGGGGGCAGTGGCGATTCGGGTCGCCAGGGGACGGCGGGTGCCGGGACTGTTGCTGATCGGGGCGCTCGCCCTCACTGCGCGGAGCGTGGTCTCCTTCCTGGCGGACAGCGTCTTCCTCTACTTCCTCCAGCCGACGCTCGGCACTGTCTTGCTGGCGGCCGCCTTCCTCCTGTCGGCCCCCGCAGGTCGCCCTCTGGCGGAGAAGCTCGCGCACGACTTCCTTCCGATGCCGGAGTGGTTCGCATCGCATCCGGCCATCCGGCGCTTCTTCGTGCGCATCACCCTGCTGTGGGGAGCAGTCCAGTTGGCCAACGCCGGAGTGGCGCTGTGGCTGTTGCTGAGTCAACCGATTCCGGTGTATCTGGCGGCCAAGACCGGCGCCACCACCCTGATCATGGGAGTGGCCATCGCCGGGTCGACCATCTGGTTTCGCCGTCTTGTCGCCCGCCACGGGCTCGACGCCACCCCGGGTAGCCCTCAGGCGGAGATAGCCTGAATCCGTGAAGGATTTCACTCTCATCACCGAAGACGGCGTGACCCTCCAGGCGCGACACTGGCTTCCCTCCCGCACCTCCGACACCGCCGTGGTGCTCGTGCACGGGTTCACCGCATCGCGTCGCGATCCCGAGGTGGTGGCTGTGGCGGAATCGCTGGTTTCCGCCGGCTACCACGTCGTCTCCTACGACATGCGCGGACACCACGACTCCGGTGGGGAGTGCACGCTGGGTGATGCGGAACGCCACGACGTGGCCGCCGCGGTGGCCTATGCCAGGCAGGTGGCGGCCCGGGTGGTGACCGTCGGCGCCTCGATGGGGGCCATCGCCGTATTGCGGCACGCCGCCGCCGACGGTTCCCTGGCCGGGGTGGTCACGGTCAGCAGCCCGGCGCAGTGGCGGCTCCCCCGCAACGCGCGTTCGGTCCTGGCGGCGCTGATGACCCGGACGTCGGTCGGGCGGCGGCTGGCTGCCCGCCATCTCAAGGTCAGGATCGGCACCACCTGGACCAACCCGCCGTCCCCTGAGCAGTTGGTCGACTCGATTCGGTCGCCGCTTGGGGTCATCCACGGTGACGCCGACCGGATGATTCCCCAGTCCGAGGCCCGGCGACTGGTGCCGAATGTGGGCGCCCGCCACCGGCTCGAAATCGTGAAGGGGATGGGCCACGCGTTCCACGCCTCCAGCATCCCCGCCATCCTGTCCGCGGTCGCCTGGGCGCTCGCCAACCCGGCGACGCTGGCCGCCATCTAGCCGGCGTTCGGTTCCCACCACCAGGCGAGGCCGATCACCCCCGGCCCGCTGTGCACCACCATCCCCGTTCCGAAGCTGCCCGTGAATGACGTCGTCGGCTCGATCTCGCGGGAGACCCGTTCGAGCAGGCCGGCAGCGGTGTCGGGCGCCAGCGCATGGAGGGATGCGATGTGCAACCGGGCCGGAACCTCGGGAATCGTGGCGCGCCATACGTCGGCAATCCGATCGAGCGCGGCCGCTTCGCTCAGCGCAGGACGGAGCGGTCGAACCTTGCCGTGGGTCAGGTCGATGACCGGGCGGAGGCCGACGAATCGGACCGCCCACGCCGCCGCCTCCGGGACGTGACCCGATTTGGAGAGGTGGGTGAGGTCGGGGAGTGTTGCCACGAGTCGGACCTTCTCCACCGCTCGCATGGCCGCCGAATGGGTCGCGGGTAGGTCTGCTCCGGAGGCGGCTGCCTCCGCCGCCGCCAGCACCACCAACCCCTGGCCGCCGGCGGCAGAGGCGGAGTCGAGCACCTGAACGGGCCTGTCGGCGAGGTTGGCGGCCGCCCGGGCCGACGTGAATGTGCTCGACCCCATTTCGTACGACACCGTCACTATCAGCACGGGGTCGCCGGGCTCGAGCCGGTCGATGGCGGTCAGGAAGTCCCCGGGGGTGGGGCCGGAGGTCTTGACCTCCTCCGAGAACGACAGCAACGCCTCGTGATCCAACGCGCCATCGAGGTAGTCCCGGTCGCCGACCGAGATGCGAAGCGGAAGGGTCACGATTCCGAAACGCTCGGCCAGGTCGCCGGGAATCGTGGCAGCGCTGTCCGTGAGGATGCGAACCGTCATATCCGCCCTTCCGGCCACCACCAGGGCCACGCCGGGGTGTCCTGGTCGAAGAGCAGGCGGGTCGCCGCCAGGCGGGTGCGACTCTCATCCCGGGGCAGGGGGGTGTTTCCCGTCACCCGCTTCACGAGCATCGGTCCGAGGAGTGCGACGGCGGCGACCATACCCCGCCCGCCCCTGGTGCGGGCCATCACCGCCGGGAGCGTGATGAACCCCGCGAATGCCCCGAGCGACGTCGCCTTGCTGAGCCTCCCGACGGCGAGTGCGATGAGGAGGTGAATGCTCCCCGGCCAGCCGTTGACGAGCAGCGATCCCATCGCCGGCGAGATTCCCCGGCCCCCGGCCCCCCGGAGGAACGGAGACCAGTTGTGGCCGGTGACGGCCGCCGCTCCGGCTGCCGCCGCAAGTCCGGGGCGATCCGATCCCGCCAGAGCCGGACCAACCGTTCCCTTGGCGACGTCGAGTATTCCTCCGACCAGCAGCGGCCCGAGACCGGCTACCCGGTAGAGCCCTGTCCCCGACACCGTTCCGGTGCCGGTCGTGCGGAGGTCGACTCCCCGCAGCACCCTGGCCAGCATCCCGGAGAACGGTATCGAACCGGCCAGATAGGCCACTCCCAGAACCGTCGCCGGATTCGGCCGGGAACCTGCGCTCATGAACCCAGCCTACGCCGCAGGTCCGGACCGTCCGCTCCCGGTACGGTTGGTGAGGGCAGTCGACAGTGAGAGAAGATCGATGGCCGATCGAACCTCTGTGAGGAGGGCCGGGTTTCGTCGACTGCTCGCCGCGCAGTCGATCTCGTCGTTCGGCGACTGGCTGGCGACGTTTGCGCTCATGGCGCTGGTACTCGACATCTCGGGTTCGACAGCGGCGGTCGGAGGCGTGCTGGCTCTCCGGCTCGGGCCCGCGGCGCTTGCCGGCCCTCTCATCGCCCGTCTGTCGACCAGGCTGGGACGCAAGCCGCTGCTGATGAGGCTCGACCTGGTCCGTGCGGCCGCCGCAGCCGCCATCCCCCTGGTTCGAGCTCTGTGGTGGGTGTACGTCCTGACGTTCGTGCTCGAGATATGCGCGGTGGTGGCGATCGCGGTCCGTGACGCGTCCGTGCGCGATCTGGTGGACGATGACGATCTGCCTCTCGCAAACGGGCTGCTCATGGGCGCCACCTACGGCGCCATCCCGCTCGGTGCAGGGGCGTTCACCCTGATCTCGTCGGTGAGTGGCGCCCTGCCTCCCGCCATCGACCTGGGTCGCTTCTATCCGGCGTTCTGGCTGGACGCCGCCACGTTTCTCGGATCGTTCTTCCTGCTGTCGCGAATCGCCGAGCTTCCGGTGGCGCCGGATGTGGTCGCCGGCTCCGGTGCGCAACCCCACCTGCGCGACTCGTGGCGGATCCCGCTGGTCAGGGCAACGCTGCCTCCTCTGGTGGCGGCTTCGGTCGGGATCGGCACCCTGTTCTCGCTCGGGATCACCTTCGTGCGCGAGACGCTCGGAGCGAGTGAGGCGCAGTTCGGAGTCCTCGTCATCGTGTTCGGGTTCGGGGCGGCGGCCGGACTGGCGGCGCGCCAGATCGGGGGGCGGGGAGGGGTGTGGGCGGTCAGGCTCGGCGTCCAGATGATGGGGGCGGTGCTGATCCTCATGGCGTTCGCCGGTGGATTGGGACTGACCTTGCTGATGGCGCTGGTGTTCGGGGCGTCTGGGGCATACGCCATCGTCTCGGGCATCACCTCGCTGCAGACCGACCTGGACCCCCGCGACCGTCTTCTGGCGCTCGGATCGTTCCACGTGATCGTGCGGATGGCCCTGGCCGCAGGTGCCCTCGCCGCCGGCCTGGCCGCAGACCTGCTCGGCTCCGGGGTGTTTGGCCTCGGCCCGGTCCGGTCGGTGATGCTGGTGTCGGGACTGGTGGTGGCGCTGTCCGCGGCGCTGGTGCGCGACGTCGTCGCCGATTGAGAGCCAGGCAGGCGACTGCAATCGCGCCGGCGACAGCCGTCTGCTCCGTCCCCGGCCCGACACCGCTGCATGGCGTGTCGGTCGAACGGGGCCAGGCGAGCGAGGCCGTGGGGAGCCCGGCTGCGGCGCAGCGAGCGGCGCCCGGGGTAGCGTTGGGGTACTCATCGAAAGGCCTCACGTGCGGCGTTCCCGCATCACCGGAATCGGTTCCTACCTGCCTCCCCGGGTCGTCACCAACGACGATCTCGCCCAGATGATGGACACCTCCGACGAGTGGATCACCCAGCGGAGCGGGATCCGGGAACGCCGCTGGGTCGATGCGGAGACCACCACCACCGATCTGGGGCTGGAGGCGGCGCAGAAGGCCATGGCTTCTGCATCGATAGAGCCGGGTGACATCGACATGATCCTGTTCGCCACCCTGAGTCCCGACCACGAGTTCCCCGGGAACGCATGTTTCCTTCAGGCCAAGATGGACCTCCCCGGCATTCCGGCGATGGACGTTCGTCAGCAGTGCACGGGATTCGTGTACGCCATGTCGACCGCAGACGCCATGATCAGGGCGGAGAACGCCGACACGGTGCTGGTGGTCGGTGCGGAGGTCCACTCCAAAGGGCTCGATCTGACGACCCGGGGCCGAGACGTGTCCGTGCTCTTCGGCGACGGCGCAGGGGCGGTGGTCGTTCAGGCCACCGACGTCACCGATCCGGGATCCGACTCCCATGTCCTGTCGACCCACCTCCACGCGGACGGGTCCTTCGCCGATGCGCTCTGGCTTCCGGCTCCCGGCATGGCGTATGAGCGGTTCATGAGCGAGGGTCTGGTGGCGGAGGGCCTTCACTTCCCGCAGATGGACGGTCGCAAGGTGTTCGTGAACGCCGTCGTCCGGATGCCAGAGGCCGTGGAGGAGGCGCTCGCCGCCAATGAGCTGTCCGCCGACGACGTCGACGTCTTCGTCTTCCACCAGGCGAATCTGCGCATCATCGAGGCGGCCGCCCAGCGCCTTGGCGTGCCGAAGGACAAGGTGGTGAACACCATCGACCGCACCGGCAACACGACCGCCGCCACGCTGCCGATCTGTCTCGATGAGGCCGTGAAGTCGGGCCGGCTCGAGCCCGGGATGCTCGTGGCCGCCGCCGCCTTCGGCAGCGGGTTCACCTGGGGTTCGATGCTGATCCGCTGGTGAGTTACGGGCCGCCGAGCGGAATGGCTCCGATCCCCAGCTGGTCGTCTCCGGGGTCGGATGACGCGCGGAACTCGACGCCGCCGGCGCGGGTGGTGGAGTCGATCGAGGCAGGGCGGCCGTCGGAAACCAGGGACAGGTCCGCGAGGACGGCGCGGCGCTCGGTACGGTCCAGCTGGGGCGCGGCCACCCGGACCACGAGTTCCAGCACGGTCAACACCGATTCGATCCCGTCCCGTCCGGGGCTTCCCAACGCCGCCAGCTCCACCACCGGGCGGGGGGCGTCGGCATCGGGGTCGACGCGCGCCACGATCACCAGGTCCTCGCTCCATGCGAACCCCACCACATCGTTGGTGGTCTGCTGGAGGTCGCCGATCCGGTGCTCCGGGCTGCCGACGTCGAGGGCTGCTTCGTTCCATGCCAGCGCCAGCGAGTCCTCGTCGAGACCGAGGGTGGGTTGGCCTGTCCTGGTGGCCACGTAGACGGTGATCAGCGCCGCCAGCACCAGGCCGTAGCCGAGGATGTGAGGGAGCGGGTTGGCTTCGGGGAGCTTCGCCCGCCTGCGTCGGAGCAGAGACGGCACCCGGCCACGATACGGGGACGGCGCTCGAAGGGGTACGATCGCCGCCGTGACGTCTCCAACAGTCTCCGAGGTCCTGTCCCTTCTCTCTCCGAGGATCCCGTTCGACAGGGCGAGCGACTGGGACGTCTCCGGCCTCCATCTCGGCGACGCCTCGCATTCGGTTGGCCGGCTGGGCGTCTGCCACGAGCTGACCGACGAGGTCATCGACCGTCTGGCCGAAGCACGGGTCGATGCGGTCGTCGTCTATCACCCGCTGGTGTTTCGTCCCACCCGCACGATCACCGCCGGACCGGGACCCGGGGGTCGAGCCTTCCGCCTGATCAGGGAGGGCATCTCGGTGATCGTCGCCCACACGGCCTTCGACATGGCGGCCGGAGGTACGGCGGACGCTCTGGCCTCGGCGCTGGAACTGGAGGAGGCGAGGCCGTTCGGGCCGGCCGAGGCGAGTCCTCAGGTCAAGGTGGTGACGTTTGCCCCGGCCGACGCCGTCGAGGCGCTGGTGGACGCCATGGCGTCGGCAGGCGGTGGGACCATCGGCAATTACTCGGCCTGCCACTTCCGGGTGGAGGGAGTCGGAGGCTTCGACGCGGGTCCCGGGAGCACGCCGACCGTCGGAGGGCACGGGCGCAACCGGGAGGCCGAGTCGCGCATCGAGATGGTCGCGCCGGCAGGGGCTCGGGATGGGGTCCTGGCTGCGCTGGTCGATGCCCACCCCTACGAGGAGCCCGCGTACGACGTGTACCCGGTCAGGTCCAATGAAGGGTTCATCGGACGGATCGGAACGCGACCCGGGTCGCTGTCGGAGCTGGTCGATCTGGTGGGGACGAAGCTGGGTGGGCACGGCCTGCGGGTGGCGGGAGACCGGACGGCGGCGGCCGGCGCCGTGGCCGTGGTCCCCGGGAGCGGCGGCTCGTTCGTTGCGGCCGCCGCCCGTGAAGGCGCCAAGGTGCTCGTCACCGGAGACGTGCCCCACCATTCGATGGTCGAGGCCCAGGACAGGGGCATGGCGGTGGTGGACGCCGGTCACGCCGCCACCGAGCGTCCCGGGATGACGGCGCTGGTTTCCACCGTGGCAGGCGCCGTCGGAGACGCGGTCGAAGTGGTCGACCTGACCGGGATCGACCCGACGCCATGGCGGTAGCCTTCCCCGAAACGATCGAGATGGAGCACTGATGGAGATCCCCGCCCTCGCCGACCTCCTCGACCTCCAGGCCGTCGACCTCGAAATCGACCGTCTCCTGGAACGACGCCAGAGCCTTCCGGAACTCGCCGAGTATCGGACGGCCAACGCCGCCCGGCTGGCCGCGGAGTCAGAGCACGGCGAGCTTGCCTCGAGCCTCCGCTCGTTGGAACTGGATCTCGACAAGGCGGAAGGCGAACTCGAGATCCTCGAGGCGCGTCTCTCCGAGACCGAGACCCGTCTCTTCGCGGGAGGAATGAGCGCGCGGGAGACGGAGCACAAGCGGCTCGAGGTCCAGTCTCTGAAGGGACAACAGGAGGCGATGGAGGAGAAGGTGCTCAAGCTTCTCGACTCCCGCGAGCAGCTGCAGGCGCAGACGACTGCTGCCGAGCAGGTGGTGGAGCGGCACCGGGCCGATGAGCAGGCGCTGGAGTCGGCGATCTCGGCCGCCTGGAAGGACATCGACCTCCAGATCGGACGCAAGGAGGCGCGCAAGGCGGACATCGTTCCGGTGATCCCCGGCGACTTGTTGGCCCGGTACGAGAAGCTGCGGCGGACAAAGGAAGGAGTGGCGATCGGCCGGCTGGACAACAACCAGTGCGGAGGTTGTCATCTGATGCTCTCCACCACCGAGCAGGTCGAAGCCGCCAAGAGCGACCCACCCCTCTGTGTCCACTGCAGGCGCATCCTGGTGCTGTGAGGTACGCCCATTCGGTGGGGGGATTCGAGCCGTGATCGCCTGGCACCTGGGCGGTGTGATCTTCCTGTTTCGCTGGATCTTTCGCGACCCGAAGGTCGACGTCCGCTTCCTCGCGCTCGGGGCGCTGATCCCGGACCTGATCGACCTGCCGGTGGGGACGCTGCTGCTGGCAGAGCGCTACTCCACGGGCGAGCTGTGGTTCCACTCCCTGGTGGTGCCGTCGGTCACCGTTGCCGCAATCCTGGTGCTCACGCGTCGAGGGCGGCGTCGCCGGGCGTGGATGGCGCTGGCGGTGGGGATGCTCTTCCATCTCGTTCTGGACGGAATGTGGACCTCGACCGAGACTTTTCTCTGGCCGTTCTTCGGGATCGACTTCCCCCGCGGCCCCCATCCCTACTGGGCGGGCGCCTGGGAGAGAGCCACGGGGGATCCCCTTCGATGGGTGCTGGAGGCCATGGGCGTCGCCTATCTGATCGGCCTGGGGAGGCGCGCGGGTCTCTCGGATCCGGACCGGCGCCGCCTGCTCCTCGCCGAGGGGCGATTGTGAGGCCGCGATGAGACGGTCTGCGCTCGCCGCGCTCGCCCTCCTCGTCCTTGGTGGGGGTTGCGCGCCGGACCAGACGATCGACGGGCCGACCACCAGCGTGGCGGCCGCCGTCGGGGCGGCCTCGCCCGAACTGGCCGTGTCCGAGCTGTTCCGGCTGCTTCGGCGCCAGGATGTGGGCGACGTTCTGGCGTTGACCGCCCCCGACCAGATGGTGGTGGTGGCACTGGCGGAAGGAGTGGCGGTCGACGATGCGCTGCTCCTGCAGAGCACCGGCGTCGACGCCATCGCCCGCAACTTCTGGACGGGGTTTCGGTCGAGCGTGCTCGAAGCCCTGGGCGAGGAGACCATCGAGGTTCGAATCGGCGAGGTGGAGAGGTTCGTTGCCGGAGGCGTGCGGTATGCCCGGGTCCCCGTCCTCTTTCCGCTGGACGGGCTCGGCAGGGATTTCTACGCGGTAGAGGTCGGCTCTCTCTGGTCGATCGACGTCGTCGCCAGCTTCGCCGCAGCCCTCGTCCCGAAGATTCCCGAGGTGGCCGACGCCGTGCGCCGCCACCCGGACGCGTCGGCGCTGGCGGAAATCCTGCGAGGGCTCGACCCCAGCCTCGAGGCGGTCGGCCAGGACGACGAGCTGGATGTGTCCATCCGTCAGGCGGTCATCGCCGCGCTCGAGGCGATCCGCCGCTGACCGAAGCCAGAGGGGCAGGTGCCGCTTCCGGGCGAGGTCAGACAGAGCGCAGTCGGGGGAGCACCTCGGCTCCGAGCATCTCTATCAGTCCCTCCTGATCGAGCGAGGTCATCTGGATGGTGACGACATCCGCTCCCAGTTCGTCGACGAGGGGCATGTACGTCTCGACGATGTCGTCTGCGGAGGACACCATGGCGTAGCGTCCGAGGACCTCTTCGCGGGGAAGCTCGTCTGCCCTCTCGCGCAGCGTCAGGGGATCCACCGCCTCCAGCCGTCCCGGGGCCCGGAGTCCGCGCCATGAGGAGAGCGCCTCCCACGCCTCGTCGTCGTCGCGAGCGAAGATCGACCATCTCGTCGCAAGGATCTTGGGCGCGGGCCGCCCCGCCTCGGCTGCGGCTTCCCTGGCCGGCGTCACCACGTTCTCGATCGTTTCGGCAGGGACCTTGACCGAGGTGATGATGCCCTCGGCTTTCTGTGCCGCCAGGGCGGCGGACTTGGGCCCACCGGCCGCCAACCAGATGGGGACAGGTCCGATCGGGGGCGAGTACAGCTTTGCCCGGTCGGTGCGGTAGAACTCGCCCTCGTAGGTGAGCTTCTCGCCGTCGAGCAGCCGGCGCATGATCTCCAGCGCCTCGGACATCCGGGCCGCCCGTTCCCTGTATGGCGGGAAGTGATAACCAAGTGGGCCCTCGTTGATGTTCTCACCCGTTCCGACCCCGAGGTTGAACCTCCCGCCGCTCAGGCGGTCGAGCGTGGCGGCTGCCTGCGCCACCAGGGCGGGATGGAAACGCCAGAGGGGGGTGGTGACTCCGGTGGCGAACGCCAGGTTCGACGTCGCCTCGGCCATGGCCCCGATGGTGGAGAAGGCGAAACCCGCCGCCGATCGGTCGTCGACCCAGGGATGGAAGTGTTCGGAGACCACCACCATGTCGAACCCGGCAGCCTCGGCCAGCCTGGCGTGGCGCACCAGTTGCTCGGGCTGCCATTGCTCATGCCCGCAGAAGTAGGCGAACGTGGTCATCGACGATCCTCCGGTTCGGTGTGGCACCGACCATAGATCCGAATGGGCTCGTCGACATCGTCCACGCCCGGGAGTTCTCCCCAACCCGCGTCGAAGTCGGGGACCCGACTCATCACGGCCGGGTGCGAGAAAGGAGAGTCCAGGCCAGGCGCCAGAGAAGGCCGGCGGCGATCACCACGGCTCCGGTGAGCCAGACGGCGGGATCGACGAAAAAGGACAGGAAGACACACGAGGCCAGGCCGGCCTGCGAGATCCAACGGGGGAATCGCCTCGCCTCGACCGGGAGGCGCAGTGCGGCCCAGTTGGTGATGGCGTAATAGAGGAGCACGGTCATGGCCGAGAACGACCAGGTGAGCCGAACGTCTCCCACCAGGGTCACGGCGGCGACGAGGGCGCCGGTGAGGATCACCGCCGGGACCGGCGACCCGGCCTCCGACACGCGGGCGAGCGATGCGGGCATGTCGCGCCGGCGCCCCATCGCCAGCCACACCCGCGACAATCCGAGCACGAGGTTCAACAGCACCCCGAGCATCGCCACCACCGCTCCGATCTCGACGAGCCTGGCGGCGAGAGGCGACGCCAGCAGTCCGGCGAGAGGGGCGCCGGGAGCATCGTGGGCCGCAGAGATCGGACCCCACGACGAGCGGCCGATGCTCCATCCGACCGCCGCCACCACCGTGTAGAGGACGGCGCTGATCGCCAGGGTCACGATCACCGCCCGCGGGATCGTTCGGGCGGGGTCCCTCACCTCTTCGCCCAGGGTGGCGATCCTCCCGTACCCCGTGTAGGCGACGAACATGAAGGCGGTGGCCGACAGCAGACGGTTCCATGCGGGTGCGTCGGTTCCGGGCGTGACCGGCCCCCATCCTCCTGCTGCGTCGAAGAGGCCCGCCGCCACGAAGGTGAGCAGTGCCCCGATCGCCGTCGCCACGAGGACGGCGTTGACACCGGTGGTCCGCCGTACACCGGAGAGCACCAGGGCGGTGACGGCCCCCGCCACTCCCACCGCGACCGGGACCGTGAGCGCCTCGTCTGCTCCGAGCAATGCCAGTCCGTACCCGGCGAACCCGAGCGCCGCGGTCGACGCCGACGCGGTCTTGGCGACGAGGAAGAGCACCCCCGCCGAGTATCCGAGCCACGGGCTGAGCAGGCGGTACCCGTACTCGTAGGTGCCCCCCGCCACGGGATGGGCGGCGGCGAGCTGGGCGGACGAGAGTCCGTTGAAGGTGGCAACGACCGCGGCCAGGGGTGTTGCCACCAGAATCATCTCCCGGGCCGCCCCCGCTGCCACCGCGAGAGAAACGAACACTCCGGTTCCGATGATCGATCCCAGCCCGGTCACGACGGCACCGAACAGGCCGAGGTCGCGCCGGAGGGAGCCGGCGTTCATCGGCGGGCCATCGGAGGGGTCGTCACCACACAGGCCACGGAACCGGTGGCCGGTCGATCGGTGGATCGGGGTGGATCGGCCGACGAAGGAGGCTGCTCACCCGGGTGCAGAGGGCCTCCGACTCGGCGGGGGTGAGCAGTTCGGCGACCCGCCCCGCGAACCCCTCCGCCAGGGCCGCATCGAGTCGGGCGACGGCCTCCACCACCGGATCGGGCAGAGGCAGCCCGGCGAATCCCCACATCACGGTGCGCAGCTTGTCGTCGGAGTGGAACGTGAGCCCGTTGTCGATCGCCCAGATCCTGCCGTCCGTGCGGTCGTGCAGAAGGTGCCCCAGCTTGCGGTCGGCGTTGTTGGAGACGATGTCGAGAGCGGCGATCGGCCACAACTGCGGGTCCATCTTCGGCTGGAAGAGCGGCCGGGGGTCGAAATCGGGGTCCTCGTCGAGAAACTGCTGGGCCGATCCTGGCCCGAAGGGGCCGTCGGCCAGCACGGTGCGGGGGACCACGTCGAGGCCCATCGCCCTGGCCGTCTCGTATGTGAGCACCTCCCGGACCGCCAGCGTCCTCCACGGGAAGTCCCACAGCGGCTGCTCTCCCCGCTCGGGCTTGTAGACCCAAAGGCTTCCGTCTGCGGCGGCGGCGAGCACGGTCGTGTTCGAGGCATGGGGGAGGTGCCCGATCAGTTCGACCAGTGTCAGCCGGTCGCTCATCGACGGTCAGCCGCGATGGTGCCCGTTGCGGGCAGGGCACTCGTGGCCGTCCGGGTTCATCGGGAGCCTGCACCACCGGCAGGTGGGCCTGCCGGCGGCCACCACGTCGAGACCGACCTGCGCCATCGCCCGAAACTGCTCGGGGGCGATCACGAAGCGGATCCCGTCGTCGTCCTCGGCCGAAGCGACGGCGATCGTCAACAGCTCCGACTCCGACATCCCGATCGAGATGTCACCCACCCGGAAACGCTCGCCGTCGACGCCCGGATCGATGACTTCGAGGTCTCCGGCGAGGATCGCGTCCACGGCGGCCTGGTCGGAGGTGATGCCCCGGGCGTCCAGGATCTGCAGCCCCTGTTCGGCCAGCGCCGCAACCTGTTGTTTCTCGGCGAGGAGGGTGTGGGTCACTCCGGACGCGGTGACCTGGAGATAGAAGCGGCGGTTGCCCGGCTCCCCGATCGCGCCGGCGACGAACCGCTCGGCCGGTCCGAGATCTTCTATCGCCATGATCCCTGATCCCCGTTGGTGTTGACCGCCACGACGCGGGGCGGTCCTTCCACCGGGAGGTCGATGACCGACACCGACGCCGGTGACGCTCCGATCCGCTGGAACTGGTCCAGAGGAGCCCCCAGATGATGGGCCAGCACCGCCTTGATCACGTCTGCGTGGGTGACCGCCACGACGGTGGCGCGGGGGTGGCGGGCGGAGATGCGCTCCACCGCGGCGACGGCCCGAGCCTGCGCATCGAGCAGGGACTCGCCTCCGGGGAACGTCATCCGCGATGGCGTGAGTTGGACCGTGCGCCATGCCTTCAGCCGGTACAGGCTCTTGAGGGTGCGTCCCGACCACGCGCCGTAGTCGACTTCGAGCAGGCCGTCTTCGGGGATGGGTTCGAGTCCATGGACGCCGGCGATCTCTGCGGCCGTCTCCCAGGTGCGCTCGATGGGGGACGAATACACCGCGGCGAGCTTCAGGTCGGCCAGTCGGCGGGCGACGGCGCGGGCATCCTCGATGCCGCGCGCTCCGAGCGACACGCCAGGCAGGCGGCCGGTGAGTCTCGTTCCCGTTTCGGGCGTCGGTGCGTGTCTCACGAGGAGGATTCGCGCCATCCACGGGACCCTACCGGCCTCGCGGCCGCAAGTTGCAACGGGACGCTACGAGCCGGGGATCTCTTCGGAGGGGGCCGTCAGGGTGGGGTCGTTGTTCCGCACAGAGTTCACCGTGGGAGCCACCGGGTGCTCCATCAGCAGGTCGGCGTCGATGGGCCGTATCAGCGCCTCGGCCGCCCGGGGGTCGGTGAGGTCGCGGTCGAGCCATGCGTCCCACACCTCCCGTTCGAGCGAGACCGGCATCCGGTGGTGGATGGAGGTGATGAGGCCCTTCGCCTCGGTGGTGATGATCGAGCACGTGCGAATCCACTCACCGGTCTCGGGGTCCTTCCAGTTGGTCCAGAGACCGGCGAACGCCATCGGATAGCCATCCGCCCGGTACACCCAGTGCGGGGTCCTGCCCCTCTCCTTGGGTTCCCATTCGTAGAACCCGTCCGCCGGGACGATGCAGCGCCTGCGGGCGAGCGAGTCGCGGAACATCGGCTTGTCGGCGACTGACTCGGCCCGGGCGTTGATCTGGATGCTCCTGCGGTCCTTGGCCCAGTGGGGGATCAGCCCCCATCGCATGGTGCCCAAGAGGCGTTCCCCCTCCCACTCGGCCACCGTGTACACGGGATCGGTGGGTGCGACGTTGTAGCTCGGGACCAGCGTCTCGCCCACGATGCGGTCGGCGGAGAAGTACTCGGCGTAGTCGGAGGCGTCCCCGGCGAGCACGTAGCGACCGCACATGGGAAGGAGGCTACCGGGGGGTGGGCGCGGAGGAGGGGGCTCCCATCGGGAACCCCCTCCATGCGGTGAGATCGCCTGTGAGCCCGACACTTGCTGCGTGTTGTGCTGTTCCTCGGGTAGGCAGCACGCGACGCCATGGCGGCTCCTGTCCGAGACATCACTGTGAGAGCGAGAGCCCCTCAATCCGTGGCGCGACCCCCCCACCGTCACCCGTATCGAGTTCCGTTCGAACCGGCCACGTCCCGGCCCGAAACGGAGTCGTGTCGATCTCAAGCCTCCAGACTGCAATCGTGGGGATGTCCCCTGTGAAGGTGCCCATCGAGTAGAGCGGTCCCTTCACTCCGGAGACCTCACCAAACTGCTTGGGCTCGGGCGACACGTCCCTCCCAGATGGTTACCCGTCCTTCGGGTGGGCGATGTAGAAGGCGAGGGCGGCCTCGCCATAGTGAACGGGCGTGTCGATCCCGCATCCGCCGCTCCCGACGCCGCCGGGATAGCAGTGACCTTCTCCCGAGGGGGTGGTCCAATCGAACTCGAGGAACTCCAGGACGGTCTCCTGATCGTTGGTCCACCGCGTCCACCGGTAGTCGGGGTCGTCGACGAGGACCTCGCTCAGCGTCATACCCCATGCATCGACGACGAGTTCGACCTGGGCGACCCCCCGCGAGAACGCAACGCTCGTGTCGCTGCGGCCGTGCGAGATGAGGATGTCGACCTGCTCGGCGGGTGAATGGTTCTCATCGAAGTCGCAGGCTCCGGTGCCCGGAGTGCTCCCGGCACCGGAGGCGTGGGGCGCCGCCGACGCGATCAGGTCCGAGTGGTCACAGATGAAGTACCACGTCTGCCAGCCGCCCATGGATGCGCCTCCCACGTGGACCCGGGAGGCATCGATGCTGAGGGCAGCGATCAGGGCATCGAAGAAGGCCCTGTCCTGACGGGCCGCAAACGGTCCGTGGCCGCTGTTGGGCTGGACGACGACGTAGCCGGCAGCATTGCCGAGGGCCTTCATGTTCGTGTAGGCGTCGGTCTGCTCCCCGTTCAGGCTTCCCGGGGGATAGTCGACGATGAGGCCGCACGGCGTGTCGAAGCAGTCGTCGGGGATGGCGAGGTCGTAGAGCGCCACACCGCAACGGACCTGGGAGGAGCCCGCGACGACCGAAGCAGCGCATTCGGCAAGACCCGTCTCCGGACTCGTGGTCGCGACCGGGGCGGAGGTGGTGGCCGGGACGCTCGGGGTGGCCGGGATCATGGTCGTGGTTGCGACCGGGGCGGAGGTGGTGGCCGGCGCCGAGGATGGAGCCTCGGTCCCCGGCACCGTCGCTGAGTCGCCGCAGGCCGTGGACGCGATCAGGGCGACGAGCAGGATGCCCCACCGCAGACGGTTGCGTCGGGATCGAAGGTGCAATGTCATGCTGCCTCCTTGCTGTGTTGGCCATGCATTGCGATGACGCCGGGAGGCCGCCACAGCGCATCGGGGCCGACACTCATGTGTCGTTCGGTCGCGCCGGCATCGGAACCTGAACGAGGTGGCCGACCGAGCAGCGAGCAGCGCGGCCGGAAGACAGGTCACGGAAGCAACGGCAGCTGCGGGGAGCACGGAAACGGGCCACGAGAATCCAATCCGGCAGTGCAGAACGCGAGCACCCTGATTGGATACTGCGCATCACCATAGCCGGTGGCGACGAGCACGGGCGACGAGTCGTCCCGATCGGCCGACGGCGACACGGGAGACGTGGCGACGGCCCGATCGAGGTGATCGCCGACCCGCCGGCCACCGAATCCCGGGTCGGGAGTCCCTGCCACCTTCACACCAGACAACCCACGGCACCGTGAACCAGCGGAACGCGCGTTGCAACCGGCCTTACAACACCTTCGGGCCCCCCGAAGGGGGCCCGAGCGGCGGTGAGCCCGCCTGTAAGCCGGATTCTGTGACGTGCTCGGCGCTGCCGAGCAGACGGCGACCATCCATCTGGGGCCTGCGTTGCCGCAGACCTCGGTGCGGCCTACCCGGGACTTGATCGGCGGGCCACCGGCGTCCCTGTCTGGCCTTGCTCCGGGTGGGGTTTGCCGAGCCGCCCCGGTCGCCCGGGACGCTGGTGGGCTCTTACTCCACCGTTTCACCCTTGCCTGTTCGCGAACCCGGAGGTTCGAAGAGATTCGCCTGCGCGAGCCTCCTGCCGGCTTCCGAAGAAGCCTGCCGTCATCGGCGGTCTGCTCTCTGTTGCACTTTCCGTCGGGTCACCCCGCCTGGGCGTTACCCAGCACCCTGCCCTGTGGAGTCCGGACTTTCCTCTGCGTGCAGCGGTCGCCCGGCGGTCTCACACCCCAATGCTACCTCCAGCCGCAGCCGGTGCACCCCGGCCGGTGCACCTCGGCGGGGAGGCACCTGCCGCACTCTCACATCGGGTTCGCCGACCGAGCGTGCCGGGCGCGTCTCCCCCCGATGACTCCTCCTGTCCCGCCGAGGACGATCCCGATCGCTGCCAGGAGAAGCACCTGAGGGGAGGGGGCAGGGCTGCCGCCGAGACGTGACACCACCACCACCAGACCGGCCACGGCCAGTCCGGCCACCATCCCGTGGAAGCGCCAGAAGGCCGGCGCGGTGCGACCGGCCACGTACCCGGCAGCGAAGAGTCCGAGCCCGAGCCCGGCGACGAGCGCGGCGCCGGGGGGGTCGCCGAGACCGATCAGGGTGAACGCGGCCCACAGCAAGAGGGCGGCAACAGTGGTGGTCAATCCGCCCAGCGCCACACCGGCCACGATCGAAGTGAGACGTATGGCGGAGATCACGGGGCGACCTTCGGTCGGGGCAAGGAATCCTAGGACCCTGGCGTAGACTCCGGTCATGCAATGGCCGGACGTGCTCTCACGCCTCGCCTCGGGGGCCGATCTCTCCCGGGACGAGGCTCGCGCCTCGATGACCGAGATCATGGCCGGGTCTGCCACCCAGGGCCAGATCGCGGCGTTCATCGTCGCGCTCCGGATCAAGGGAGAGACGGTCGATGAGATGACCGGACTCGTCGAAGCCATGCGGGAGGCAGCTGTCTCGGTCGACGTCGGCGTGCCCGTGGTCGACGTCGTCGGCACCGGCGGAGACCGGTCGGGTACGTTCAACATCTCGACGACGGCGGCGTTCATCGCCGCCGGGGCCGGATGCACCGTCGCCAAGCACGGCAATCGGTCGGCGTCGTCTCGTTGCGGTTCCGCAGACGTGCTCGAGGGTCTGGGAATGATCATCGACCTCGAGCCGGATCAGACGGTGGCCCTCATCAGGGAAACGGGATTCGGGTTCTTCTTCGCCCCCCGCTATCACCCGGCGATGCGACACGCCGGTCCGGTGCGAAAGGAGCTGGGGATCCCCACGGTGTTCAACTTCCTCGGCCCGCTGGCCAACCCGGCCGGAGCGACCCGTCAGACGGTGGGCGTCTCCGATCCGAAGATGGCCGAGCGCATGATCGGCGTTCTCGAGCACCTCGGTTCCGAATACGCCTTCGTGACTCATGGCGAGGACGGTCTCGACGAGGTCACCACGACCGGCCCCACATACATCTACCGGCTGAGGAACGGCGAGATCACCCACGGGGAGTTCACCCCGGAGGATTTCGGTGTCCCCAGAGCCGCACCGGGCGACCTGGCGGGCGGCGACGTAGGGGACAACGTTGCCATCACCAGGGACATCCTGGCGGGAGCACCCGGTCCCAAGCGTGACATCGCCGTCGTCAACGCGGCGCCGGCGATCGTCGCCGCCGGCATGGCGCCGGACTTCGTCGAGGCGGTGCAACTCGCCCAGGAGTCGATCGACACCGGCAAGGCGGCCGAGACGCTGGAGCTCGCGGTGCAGCGAAGCCGCGAGCTGGCGGGCTCCTGAGTGGCGCATCTGGACGCCCGGGTCCTGGTTCAGGCGCTGAGAGAGGCGGGGCTCCGGGTCACGAAACCGCGGCGGGCGGTGTGCGCGGTGCTCGCCGACAGCCACGACGATCATCTGTCTGCACACGAACTGCGGGAGAGGGCCGAACGCGAGGCCGGGTCCCGCATCGATCCTTCGACCATCTACCGGACGATCGACGCCCTGGAACGAACCGGCCACCTGCGCCACGTTCATCTCGGTCACGGTCCGGCCATCATCCATCTGCGCGGCTCGACCGAACACCACCATCTGGTGTGCGAGGTGTGCGGGCGGACCATCGACGTCCCGATGGCGGAGGTGCAGGAGGCGGTCGGGGTGGTGGGCATCAGATACGGCTTCACCATCGACTCGGCCCACTTCGCCCTCGCCGGACGCTGCGCCGAACACGAAACAAACGATGAACCCGCCGGCTGAGCGCTTCTCGTATCTTCGGGGTGTGCCATAGGATGCCCCGATGCCCATGAATCGAATTGCGGCGTGGCTGGTGTTCGGGCTGGTCGTGTCCGCCTGTGGCTCGACCGAGCCGGCGCCGCCCGCCTCCGCAGCACCCGGCACGACTGCAGTCGCCGGCGGGCCTTCCGTCACCACCGGTGCGAGCCCCGACGCGCCGGAGACCCCAACCTCCGAACCTGCGCGTTCCCCGAATCCCGACCGGCCGGTCGCCCCCGATTTCGAGCTGGCGCTCTCCGACGGCGGGACGTTCACCCTTTCCGCCGAGACGAGACCGGTGTATCTGGTCTTCTGGGCCGAGTGGTGAAGCAGCTGTCGACGGGAGTTGCCCGTCGTCGACCAACTCGCAGTGGAGTACGGGGATCGAGTGGCGTTCGTCGCTCCCGCATGGAAGTCCTCATTCGAGGCGACCGCAGCAGGGGCGTCCGAGCTGATGCCCTCAGGGGTCATCCAGTGGGGGCTCGACGACCGGGAGGTCGTGTTCCAGGCATACGGGGTGCCCTACCAGCCGGTGACCGTGCTGATCGGAGCGGACGGGACCGTGGTCGACTCCTGGGCCGGTGTGCTCGATGAGGCGGAGCTCCGCAACGCCATCGAGGCCCTGCTGACCAGCTGAACCCGGCGGGTGGGGGCCTCGGTGCGCCCCCGACGTCTCCCGATACGCCCGACCCGGGGTATATTTGCAACCAGCTCGCAATAACGAGGGTGTCGTGCACGTACCGGACGGCTTCATCAATGGCGCCACATCGCTGGGAGCTGCGCTGGTCGCAGCCGGCGGTCTCGGTGCGGCCCTGCGCCGCGGTGCCGCGACGCTGAGAGAGCGGCAGATCCCCTTTGCCGGGCTCGCCGCCGCCTTCGTCTTCGTTCTCCAGATGCTCAACTTCCCGGTGGCGGCGGGCACCTCGGGCCATCTGCTGGGAGGGGCGCTGGCCGCGATCCTCCTCGGTCCGGCAATGGGCATCACCGTGATCTCGGTGGTGGTGATCGTTCAGGCGCTTCTCTTCGCCGACGGCGGAGTGACCGCCCTCGGCCTCAACGTGCTCAACATGGCGGTACTGACCGCCCTCAGCGGATGGCTGGTGTTCCGGATGGTGATGTGGGCCGCTCCGAAACGGCCAGGTGTCCTCATGGTCGCAACCATGGTGGCGGCCTGGGCTTCGGTGGTCGTCTCCGCGGCCGGATTCGCGCTGCAGTACGGCATCGGCGGCCAGGGCGGCGTGGATCCCGGGACCGTGTTCGCGGCGATGGTCGGCGTCCACGCCCTGATCGGCATCGGAGAGGGGATCATCACCGCCGGCGTGGTGGGGGCGGTGCTCGCCGTTCGGCCGGATCTCGTGACCGGGGCGGTGCGACATGGAGTGGGAGCGGGGATCGTGAGACCTTCGCGAGTGTCGATGGCGGCGTTTGCCGCCGCAGGCGTGCTCGTGGCGCTGGTGCTGGTCGTCTTCGTGGCCCCGCTCGCCAGCGGCGACCCGGACGGACTGGAGCGGGTGGCCGCCGACACCGGGTTCCTGGAAGCGGCCGAGGAACCCGTCTTTGGGGGCCCATTGACGGGCTACGGGGTGGCGGGAATCGAGTCGGAGGCCCTCGGGACGGTCTTCTCAGGCCTCGTCGGCATCATCGCCACATTCGGGGTCGGCATGATCGGGGTCGGTCTGCTTCGCCGGTTCCGTTCGGGCGAGGCCGGGCACTCATGAGTGGCGGTCACACCCATGCCCTCCATGTCCACGGCCATTCCCTGATCCACCGGCTGCCGCCCGAGACGAAGGTGGCAGCTCACCTGGCGTTCGTGGTGGCGGTGGTGCTCACCCCTCGCTCCCAGGTGTGGGCCTTTGCGGTGCACGCTCTCCTGCTGCTGGGAGTCGTGAGCCTCTCCGAGGTGCCCTTCGGATTCTTCGTACGGCGACTGGGCGTGGAGATCCCCTTCGTGCTGTTCGCGGTATTCCTCCCGTTCCTGGGCGGAGGTCCGGAGGTCACCGTCGGCGGGCTCGAACTGTCGCGCGAAGGCTTGTGGGGGGCGTGGAACATCCTCGCCAAGGCCACTCTGGGAGTTGGTGCCTCGGTGATGCTCGTCGCCACCACAGAAGTGCCCGAGTTGCTTCGGGGGTTGGATCGTCTGAAGGTCCCCACGGTGATCACTGCCATCGCCGGCTTCATGGTTCGCTATCTGGACGTGATCGCCGGCGAGCTTCGCCGCATGCGCACCGCCATGGCAGCCCGGGGGTACCAACCGCAATGGATAGGACAGATCCGGGGACTGGCCCATGCCGGAGGGGCCCTGTTCATCCGCTCCTACGAGCGCGGCGAACGGGTTCATCAGGCGATGCTCGCACGGGGATACGGCGGGCGAATGCCGGACCTGGGAACGGTCCGGGCACGGAAGACCGAATGGGTGCTGGCAGGCGTCGTCCCGCTGAGCGCCTGGGTGGTCGCGATGATCGCGGTGGCCGCATGAGCGCGCTGTCTGTCCGCGATGTGCGCTTCTCCTACCCCGGTGGTGGCGAGGTGCTGTGCGGACTGGATCTCTCCGTCGAACGGGGTGAACGGGTTGCCGTCCTGGGGCCCAATGGAGCGGGCAAGACGACGCTGATGCTGCATCTGATCGGGATTCTCACGGCGGGTGCCGGCCACATAGAGGTGGCCGGGACCAGGCTGGAAGACGGCACCGTGCGTGAGATCCGGCGACGGGTCGGTCTGGTGTTCCAGGACCCAGACGATCAGCTCTTCATGCCCACCGTCGAACAGGATGTCGCCTTCGGACCGGCGAACTTCGGAGTGGCCGGAGACGAACTCGCCGCCCGGGTGCACCGGGCCCTCGACCAGGTCGGGGCAGGACACCTGGCGGGCTCCGCCCCGCACCACCTGTCTGGCGGGGAGAGAAGACGAGTCTCGCTCGCCACGGTGCTGGCGATGGAGCCCGAGATCCTCGTGCTCGACGAGCCGACCTCCGGACTCGATCCAGCCGGCAGGCGCGAGCTCGCCGGCGTGCTCGCGTCGCTCGACGTGACGATGATCATGGTGACCCACGACCTTCCGTTCGCCCTCGAGCTGTGCCCGCGGTCGGTGGTGGTGAACGGTGGGCGGGTGGTGGCAGACGGCACGACACGCGACGTGCTCCTCGACCGGGCGCTGATGACCGCCAACCGGCTGGAGCTGCCGATGGGGTTCGATCCCACCAGGATCGAACTGCCGTAAGCTCAGCCGCCGGTCGGAGGTGGTCGATGCAGAGGTTCGAGTGGGTGCTGTTCGGCGTGGTGGGCGCAGCCGTCTACCTGCCGGTGGTGCTCGCCACGCGCCTGCGGCGGGGGATCATGGCCGCCGTGCTGTTCGCCGCTCTCGGCTCCCAGGTCGTCGCCGAGGGAGTCAGGTGGCAGCTGTGGCCGATGTACCTTGCCGCGGTCGGCCTGGCGGTGGGCGATGTGCTGTGGGACGACCGCCGGGTGCGCGGTTGGCCGCGCCTGCGGCGCAGCCTGGCGGGGACAATCGGCGTGGCGGGACTGGCGGTGCTGCCGCTGGCGCTGCCGATTCCGGTGCTGCCGGGGCCCAGCGGCCCATATCCGGTTGGCACCGCCACCTACGTGGTGGTGGATCCCGAACGGGTGGAGGAGTACGGCCGTACGCCGGCCGAGGAGGGCCAGGACGACGAGGACTCGGGCGACGAAGCCGCATCCGCTCCCCGGCGATTGGCGGTCCAGGTGTGGTATCCGGCCGTCGACGATCCGGCCGTGCCACCGCAGACGTGGAACCCAGACTGGGATCTCGTGGGGCCGGCGATGGCTCGCCGGCTGGGGTTCCCCGGATTCTTCCTCGGTCACGTCGGCGATATCGCCGGGTTCGGTCGAACCGGACTCGGCGTTCTCAGCGGCCGTCTGCCCGTCGTGCTCTATTCCCACGGTTGGACCGGGTTTCGCACCATCGCCCTCAACCAGATGGAGTCGCTCGCCAGCCATGGCTATGTGGTGATCGCCGCGGACCACGCCTACGGGGCGATCGCCAGTCGATTCCCGGACGGCGAGGAAGTCCTCCTCGATCCGAACGCGCTCCCCGAAGGCGAGGACATCGACGAAGACGACTATCAGCAGGCGGCCGAATCCCTGGTGGAGACCTTCGCAGACGACCTCCACTTGATCATCGGAGAACTCGACATGGGCCGGGATGGCGCGTTCGGATCGCTGTCCGAGCATGTCGACCTCGAGCACATGGGCGTCTTCGGGCACTCGACCGGCGGGGGAGCGGCCGTGCGATTCTGCATAGAGGAGGAGCGCTGCGACGCGGTGCTCGGCCAGGATGCGTGGGTGGAACCGATTCCCGATCGGATCGTCGCCGAAGAGCTGTCCCAGCCGAGTCTGTTCTTCCGGTCCGAGACGTGGATCGACACCCCCAACGACCGCCGCCTGCGGGGCCTGGCCGAACGGAGCGAGCAGGAGTCGTACTGGATGGGGATCACCGGGGCCGGGCACAACGACTTCGTGATGACCCCCCTGTTCTCGCCCGTGGCCGACCGGCTCGGCTTGAAGGGACCGATTCCCCCGTCCCGCATCATCCCGATCATCGACCGCTATCTCGTGGCGTTCTTCGATCGATATCTGTATGAGATCGGCGGGGCGGTGCTCGACGGGGAACCGCCCCCCGAGGTCTCGGTCGAGTTGCTTCCGTGACGTCCGGTGTGAGGAGTCGGCCGGCCGGCGATGTGGCCCTGTCGACTCCGTGGCGACGTCATCCGGGAGGAGGAGCGTTCCCCTCTTCCGGCGCCTCGTAGTCGGCGGCATGGCGGAGCACAGGCGGGTTGTCCGAGACGAATCGGTCGCCTTCGAACCTTCCCTCGATCAACACCTCGATGCCCTCCTGGAAGAGGAGCGGAGTGGTTGCCGACAGTTCGACGGGGATGGTCACGATCTCGTCGGTCACCGAGAACGACGTGATGTCGCCTGACTGCTGGACGGAACCAGGAACCACCGTTCCGGCCAGCTGGAACACGCGCCCATCGGCGAAGTCGGCCCGGCGCTCCATCGCCTCATGCGGGTACAGGTAGTACACGGCGTCGCCGCTGGCGGCCTGGACCAGGAAGTATCCGGCGAAGCCGATACCCACCGCGGTCACCATCAGAAACCAGCGCCTGCCTGTCACGATTCCTCCGTCCGGCGGCGCCGCCACAGGAGCACCAGGTAACCGACGACCACCCCGTAGGTGGCGAGATACGACGCAATCACGAACGGCTCGGTCATGACAATCCCTCCAGGTTGGGCGAGGTGACCGCTGCCCCGGCCGCTTCGGCGGCCTCCGCCATGCGAGCTCCGGCGATCCGCGCAATCCGCATCCGCTCCATCATCAGGTAGCCATAGAGCAGGGTGAAGGCCAGCAGATTGACCAGCAGCGCCCCGACCATCGACCCCTCCAGGCTCACTCCATCCGGCCGCACCGTGAACCCTTGGTGAAGGGAGCGCCAGAAGGTGACCGAGAAGTAGACGATGGGAACCTGGACGACCGCCACCAGTCCCAGCACTGCGGCGCGACGGGCCCGGGCAGTCGGGTCGGGCGTTGCCCTCCTGAGGGCGAGGTATCCGAGGTAGACGAAGAACATCAGCGCCGTGGACGCCATGCGGGCGTCGCCCCAGTCCCAGTAGGTTCCCCACACCGGCCGCCCCCAGAGAGAGCCGGTGAACAGCGCCACGCCGGTGAACAGCACCCCGATCTCGGCCGACGCCTCCGCCAGGCGGTCCCAGCCGTCGCGTCGGGTGAGCAGCCATCCCGCCGAGCCGAGTGCCGTCACCCCGAACGCCAGGAATGCGAGCCATGCTCCCGGCACGTGCATGTACATGATCCGGACGTACTCACCCTGAAACGCGTCCGGGGACGAAGTTGCCGCCAGAACCAGGCCGATCCCGAGTGCGAGTGCCGCGAGCACTCCAATCGAGTTGCGGACCAACGAACCTCTCATGTGGCGGCCTCCTCCAACGGTCGAGCAGCGAGCGTTCCAACAGCGGCGAGCACGAGATTCGTGATCACCAGCACCAATGTCCACGCAAGAGTACCGTCGCCCCGCCCAAGTGCCTCGAGCGTCTGGGCCGCCCCCATCATCAGGGGCACGGCGACAGGTACCACCAGCAGCGGGGCGAGGGCGGTTCGAGTCCTCAGTCCCACCGTGACGTCTCCCGCCAGAGTGGCGAGCATGGCCAGGCCGGAGGCGAACAGCCCACCGACCGGGATCATCCAGATCCAGCCCGAGATGGACGCCGGTTGGTAGAAGATCAGCGTCAGCGGCGCCATCAGGACGAGGACGGCGGCGATCAGCAGCGTCGCCGCCAGACTCCGGCCCACGAACCGGGCGGAGGGGTCGACGCCGAGAAGCGCCAGGTGGCGGCGCTGCATCTCGCTCTCCTGACCCGTCTGGCGCAGCGCCACCTGCATCCCGAAGAGCAGGGCCACGAGCCAGTACACCGGGAAGGCGAGCGCCTGGAGCCGGGTCGCCTGTGCATCCGTGGCGAGCGGCACCACGAAGACCGCAGCCGCGGCGAAGGGAAGCACCACCGACAGCACCTCGCTGGAACGGCCTTCGACCTTGAGGTCGCGGAGCGCGATCGCCCAGGCCTGTCTCCAGAATCTCATCGCCCCACCCCACGTTCGATGGTGACGACGCGATCGGCGTCCTCTCCGAGGCGAGCGGCATCGTGGGAGACCAGCACCGCCGCCTTGCCGCTGGACCGGGCCCGCCGCAGCAGGGCGGCGATGATCTGATCCGCCTCGACGTCGAGACCGGCATGGGCCTCGTCGAGGAGCAGGAGATCGGGGTCGAGCATCACGAGGCGAGCCAGATCGACCCGGCGCTGCATTCCGTTCGACGAGCGGTCGGCGCGCCGACCGGCTGCGCCCGTGAGACCGACGACGTGCAGCGCCCGCATGGCGTCGTCGGGAGAGCGGCCCGCCAGCCTGGCTGTGAGGGTCAGGTTCTCCAGCAGCGTGAGCTCGGGGTAGAGCGCCGGGTCGTGGCCAGACCAGCCGATGCGGTTGCGCACCGGAAACACGGCGCTCGAACCGATGGAGGCGCCGAACACGGTCCCCGATCCGGCAGTCGGCCGGATCAGCGTGGAGATCACCCCGAGCAGGGTGGTCTTGCCTGCCCCGTTGGGCCCGGCGATCCCCACCACCTCACCCGGATGCACGCTCAGGGATATGTCGGTGAGAACCGGAACGTGGCCGAACCGGACTCCGATGGCGTCGAGCGCGACGAACGGTGTGCTCATGAAGGCGGCAGTGTATGGGATCGGCCCGGATTCCCTCATTCGGCCGGGAAACTCCCTCGAAACTCGCCCCCGGGACGTTGGGCCGCCGATCGATTGGACCATACGATGTCGGAATGGTTGCCAGAAGCGCCCGCATCCTGGTGGTCGACGACGAGCCTCGGGTGAGGGAGGTCGTCGCCGCCTATCTCGAGCGGGAGGGGTACCGGGTCGACCAGGCGGAGGATGCAGACGCCGCCCGTTCCCGCCTCGCTGCCGCCCCTCCCGACCTGATCGTTCTCGACGTGATGTTCCCCGGGGCATCGGGGCTCGACCTGCTCTCGGAGCTCCGGTCGGGAGGAGACGTCCCCGTGATCCTGCTCACCGCCCGGGCGGAGGAGACCGACAGGGTGCTCGGCCTGGAACTCGGCGCCGACGACTACGTCGTGAAGCCGTTCTCGCCCAGGGAGCTGGTGGCCAGGGTGCGAACGGTGCTGCGACGGGCCAGGCCGGTCTCGGAGGTGGAGCGCCTCGAGTTCGAGGACCTGGTGATCGACGCGCCCACCCGGGAGGTGGAGGTTCGCGGAGCGTCCGTCTCGCTCACGGCGAGGGAGTTCGACCTGCTGGCCTACCTCGCAGCGCATCCACGGCAGGTGTTCAGTCGTGCCCAGCTGCTGGAACAGGTGTGGGACTCCTCGTCCGAGTGGCAGGACCCGGCGACGGTGACGGTTCACATGCGGCGCCTCCGGGCCAAGCTGGAGCGAGACCCATCCGCGCCGCGGTGGCTGGAGACGGTGTGGGGCGTCGGATACCGATTTCGCCCATGAGACGTCTCGCCCTCTCGCTGGCTCTCCTCGTGGCTGCGGTCCTGGCGGTCACCGAGGCGGCCATGCAGCCCACCCCGGAGGATCGCCTGGCTCTGGCCACGGTCTACACGGTTGCGGCCCTGGGGACGATCGCCGTGTTCGTGGGCGTCAAGAGCTGGTCGCGGCGCAGCACGCGTCTGACGGTGCTGCTGCAGCTGGTGACGATCGCCTCGGTGTCGGTCGTCGCCGTGACGGTGGTGATCGCCGCCCAGACGATGTTCTTGAGCGAGCACGACCGCAACCTCGTCCTGGTGGCGCTGCTCCTCGGCCTCGGGCTGGGCACGGCGCTGGCATTCGCGCTCGGAGAAGCAGCCGGGCGTGACATCGGTCGGCTGGAATCCCTGGCGGCGCGTGTGGCCCACGGCGAATTCGGGGCTGCGCACGGGGTCGAGCGGCGCGACGAGATCGGCTCTCTCGCAGAGTCGCTGGAGGGGATGGCGGCCCGGCTCGCGGCGAGCGAAGCGGAGCGCAGGATGTTCCTGGCCTCGGTGGGGCACGATCTGCGGACTCCGCTGGCCGCCATGCGGGCCCAGATCGAGGCGTTCCAGGACGGCGTCATGTCGGATACGGGACGCCTGGTGGACGGCCTGGATCGGGACGTCGCGCACCTGACCCGCCTGGTGGAGGACCTCTTCCTGTTCGCACGGATGGAGGCGGGCACCCTCACTCACCACCCCGAACGCGTCGACCTGGTGGAGTTGGCCGATGAGGCGGCCGAGGCGATGGCGCCGCTGGCGCGGCGCAGGGGGGTGGAGGTCTCCACCGCAGGCGTCGCTCCGATGATGGCGGAGGTCGACGCCTGGTCGTTCGGCCGGGTGTTGCGCAACCTGGTCGACAACGCCATCCGCCATTCGCCGGACGGGGGCATGGTCCGGCTCGAGGTCGAATCCGTCGGCCCGCACGCCCGAATCCGGGTGCTCGACGATGGCCCCGGCTTCGCCCACGGCATCCGCGAGACGGCGTTCGATCAATTCACGCGGGGCGACCCGGCCCGCAGGCCCGAACACGGTGGCAGCGGACTGGGCTTGGCCATCGCCCGGGGCATCGTCGAGGTCCACGGAGGGAGCATCGTCATCGAGGAGGGCGAGGGCGGGCGGGTGGCGATCACCCTTCCGGCCGGGGTCTGAGCGCCGAGGCCAGGATCAGGGCGAGGCCCAGGGCGAGCCCGACCGAGTACACGGCTCCCGGAGCCCCGACCACGCTCAGTCTCAGCGGCTCGGTGGCGAGCCTGATCCCGGCGATGGCCGCCACCCCCGCCCCGGTCGCGAGCATCGGACGATCGGGAAGCCTGCCGACGATGAACGCGGCAACGGCGAGGCCGGCGGCGGTGTAGAGCTCGACCGGATGACGCATCACCGTCGATCCCTCGACTGCCATCCCCCAGGGGAGATCGGTGACGGCGCCGAGGCAGGTGCCGCGCCACACGCATCCGCCGTGCCATCCGGCCAGTCCGGCCAGGGCGGCGGGCGCAAGAAGATCGAATGCCTCGGCCAGGTGATCGCGCATCGTCCAGGCGAGCGCCAGGCACGCCCCCACCGCCGCCATCGCCGTGTTCACCCCGCCGCGGACGAGGAGGATGTCGAATGGGTGAGTGATCGGATTCACACCGGTCGCCACCATGGCGGTCAGCCGACCGGTCAGCATGCCCACCGCCGCCACGCCGATGAGGAGATCGGTGGGGCGGGTCAGCCATGCGGGGTAGCGATCCCGGCGAATGCGGTTGGCGACCCAGATGCCGAAGAAGCCGGTGGCGGCGGAGAGGAGGAGTGTGAACTCCATCGTCAGCGCTTGAGCAGCTCGTCGATCCCGAGGGCGAGGGCGGCGTCGTCGATGATGCCGAAGTGGTGTATCACGATCTCTCCGCCCGGTGCGACGAACAGCGTCATCGGCAGACCGGACCCCCCGAGCGAACCCTTGATCGCCCCTGGTCGATCGAGGTAGTTGTCGAATTCGATGCCGAATTCGGCGATGAACGCCGCCGCATCGGGCCCGGTGTCGTCGCTGGCGATTCCGATGAACCGGATTCGTTCATCTGCGAGATGGGCCGCGGCGAGGAGCGGCGCCTCGGACCGGCAGGGAACGCACCACGACGCCCAGAAGTTGACGACCATCGGCCGGTCCGAGTTCTGGACCAGCAGGTTGTATGCGGCGACGTCGATCGTGGGCAGCGCGGCCGTGGTCCCGGTTTCTTCGGTGGACGTGCCGCATCCGCCCAGCACCACGATCGAGATCAGAATCACCAGCACACGCCGCATGCGAGGGAGGGTAGACACCTGGTGGGCGGGTTCCAGTGCGACAGCGTCGACCGGAACCCCCATCGTCACACCGGGCCCCCCGTCCGATCGCCGATGGCTGATCCCTCCTCACCGAGGTACGGTCAGCCGATGAGCATCAGCCGCTTTCCCCTCGCCTCCCTCGAAGACCTGCCTGAGGATCTGCGCCTCCGAATCGAACCGATCGCGGAGCGGTCGGGATTCGTACCGAATGTGTTCCTGGCGATGGCGCATCGGCCGGATGAGCTGCGCGCGTTCCTCGATTACCACGATGCCCTCATGGAGCGGGACTCGGGGCTGACGAAGGCCGAGCGGGAGATGATCGTGGTCGCCACCAGCGCCGCCAACGAGTGTCTCTACTGTGTGGTCGCCCATGGGGCGATCCTCCGGGTCAGGGCCAAGGACCACGAGATCGCCGACCGAATCGCCGCCAACTGGCGTACGGCACCCGTCACCGACCGCCAGCGCGCCATGCTGGCGTTCGCGGTCAAGCTCGCCCGGACTCCCGAGGACCTGTCCCCGGGAGACCTCGAGGGCCTCCGGCTCCAGGGATTCTCCGAGGCCGACATCTGGGACATCGGTTCGGTGACGGCGCTGTTCGCGCTGTCGAACCGGATCGCCCACCTCGCCGATCTTCAGCCCAACCCCGAGTTCTTCACTCTGGCGCGCCTTCCGCGCACCTGACCCTCCCCGACTCGCACCGCCCGGTCGGGGACGGTGCGGTCACGGCCTCTTGACGTCGAGCGGCGGCCTCCGCGGCGACTGTCTGACCGCCGGCCACAGGCGGGGACGCGAGGGACGGCGCCCCCGCACGGGACCCGACCGGTCGGGCTGGGGCGATCGCGGCGACTCCGGGGGAATCCGAACCGGTCCGACGATCGCCTCGGGCCACTCGATCACTTCTTCGGACTGGATCACCTGGGCGCGGGCACCGAGCCACAACTCGTGGCGTTCTTCGCAGGAGGGCGAACAGAACCGGGCGTCGGGGCGCAGCACCCCGCCGTCCCACAGGCACCGACGGAATGACAGCCGCAGCCATTCTGGGTCGTAGACCCGATGGATCTCAGGGATACACCGTCATCGTGCCGCCTCCGTCGGTGGACGCCTCCAGACTACCCGGAGGGTGCTCCCTCGGAACCGGGCCGATGTGCTCTGCCTGCGCGCTCGTCGAGGACGTCGAGCACCTGGCGGGGAGCCACGTCCCGGTCGGCTGCCAGCACCAGCAGGTGATAGATGGTGTCCGCCAGCTCCTCGGCGACCCGCCTCCCGTCGGCTTCTCCCGAGGCGTGCTCTCTGGCCGCGACGAGTGCCTCGGTGGCTTCCTCGACGAGCTTGCGGGCCGGGAGGTCTGGACCGGCCTCGAGCAGCCGGGTGGTGTACGAGCCCTCGGGCATCAGCCTGGCGCGTTCGGAGATGACCGCCCACAGCGCCTCCAGGCGGGCGAATCCCTCGTCGTTGGCCTGATCCCAGCAGGTGTCTCGTCCGGTGTGGCACGTGGGGCCGGTGGGATGGACCAGGACGAGGAGGGCGTCTGCGTCGCAGTCCTCTCTGATCTCGACGAGTCGCAGCACGTTGCCGGAGGATTCCCCCTTCTTCCAGATGCGATGGCGCGACCTCGACCAGAAGTGCACCTCGCCGGTGTCGAGGGTGAGCCGCCTCGCCTCGTCGTCCATCCACGCCAGCATCAGCACCCGCCGGGTGGACGCGTCCTGGATGATCGCCGGGACGAGCTCAGGCACCGGTCACCGCCGCCTCGAGACGGACCGGGATCCCGGCATCGGCCATCACCCGCTTCACCCGGTCGATCTCGATCTCGCGTCTGTGGAAGATGGAAGCCGCCAGCACCGCCGACGCGCCTCCCTGCAGGACCGCGTCGACGCAGTGTTGCTCGATGCCGGCTCCACCCGAAGCGATGACGGGCACGCCGACCGCCGCCACCACACGACGGGTGAGCTCTATGTCGAAACCGTCTTTGGTGCCGTCTGCATCCATCGAGGTCAGGAGGATCTCTCCCGCCCCGAGCTCCGCCCCCCTCCGGGCCCAGGAGATCGCGTCGATCCCGGTCGGCTCGCGGCCCCCCTTGACCACCACCTCGAACCACGTCCGGTCACCGTCGACCCGCCGCCTGGCGTCGATGGCCAGCACCACGCACTGGGTGCCGAAGCGTGTGGCGCACCTCGAGATCAGATCGGGATCCGACACTGCGGCAGTGTTCACGCCGACCTTGTCCGCTCCGGCCCTGAGGGCGGCCCGCATGTCGTCAGTGGTGCGAACGCCGCCCCCCACGGTGAGAGGCACGAAGACGTTCTGCGCCGTGCGGCGCACGACGTCGAGCAGGGTCGATCGGCCTTCGGGCGCAGCCGAGATGTCCAGGTAGCAGATCTCGTCCGCCCCCTCGGAGGCATATCGGGCCGCCAGCTCGACCGGGTCGCCCTCGTCAGTGAGGTTGACGAAGTTGACGCCCTTCACGACGCGACCGTCGCGCACGTCGAGGCAGGGGATGATGCGGGTGCGGAGCGTCACGTCGAAACGCTCACCCGGCACTCGGCCACGAAGTTGGAGAGGATTCGCAAGCCGACCGCCCCCGACCGTTCGGGATGGAACTGGGTACCGCTCACCGCCCCACGGCGCACGGCGGCGACGAACGGGGCGCCGTGGTCGCTCCTGGCGATGACCAACTCGTCGTCGCACACCGGCGCGTACGAGTGAACGAAGTAGACCGTGGGTGCCGGTCCGACGCCCCGCCACAGAGGGTCCTCGCACAGCTCGAGGTCGTTCCACCCGATGTGGGGCAGCCGAGGTGCAACCAGCCGGGAGACATGGCCGGGCAGGATCCCCAGGCCGGTTGCATCGTCTTCGTCCCCGGTCTCGAACAGGACCTGCATGCCGACACAGATCCCCAGGAGGGGGATCCGGCTCTCCCTGAGCGCCGTCGAGAACCCGCCTCGGCGGATACCGTCCATCACAGACGCCATGGCTCCCACCCCGGGGAGCACGATGCCGTCGGCGGCCCCGAGGCCGTCCGGATGAGAAATCACCGACACGACCGCACCCGCCCGTTCCAGGCCCTGGGCGATCGACACGAGGTTGCCCGCGCCATGATCGACGACGGCGATGCGCGCTCCGGCGGTCACGTCGCTCCCTTGGTCGACGCGAGACCCTCCCGGCGCGGGTCGGCCGCCGCCGCCGCCCGCAATGCACGGGCCAACGCCTTGATCGCCGCCTCTGCGATGTGGTGATCGTTGCTGCCCGAGGCGGTGAGATGGAGGCTGATTCCGGCGGACCGGGCGAACGCCTCGAGGGCATGCGCCAGGTTCTGGGTGGAGAAGTTGCCTATCGCCGGTTGCCGAAGCGGCAGTTCCACCACCGAGTACGGGCGTCCTCCCACGTCGACCGCCGCTCTCGCCAGAGCCTCGTCCATCGGAACCGCGGCATCGCCGAAGCGCTGAATCCCGGTTCTGGCGCCGAGCGCCTGGGCAAAGGCTTGTCCGAGGACCAGCGCCGTGTCTTCGACCGTGTGGTGGTCGTCGATCTCGAGGTCTCCCTCGGTGGCGACGGTCAGGTCGAACAGGGCGTGATGTCCGAGCGAGGTCAGGAGGTGGTCGAAGAACCCCACGCCTGTCACGATCTCGGTCGTCCCCGTGCCGTCCAGGTCGATCTCGACCACGACCCGCGTCTCCCTGGTCTGGCGTTCCACTCTCGCCGTCCGGTTCATTGCCTCATCCCTTCCGGTCCATCGCCGCCGGCCGGTTGCCGATCGTGCGTCGCAAACCTCATCTCGGCCGCCATTCGGTGAGCGGTGAGTCCCTCGGCGGACGCCAGGGTGACGATCGTGTCGAGGATGCCGCCCAGGCCGTCTTCGGTGATCCGCTGCTCCTGTCGCCATGACCCGAAATCCTCCACGGCCAGCGGGCCGCAGGCGGCCGCCAGCCCGCCGGTGGGCAGCACGTGGTTCGCCCCGGTGGCGTAGTCGCCGGCGGACTCCGGAGACCAGTGCCCGACATACACAGAGCCGGCTGCGGTCACCTTCTTGGCATCGGCCTCGGGGTCCTCGGTGACGATGGTGACGTGTTCCCCCGCGTAGTCGTTGGCGAATTCGACGGCCGCGGCATGGTCCGGCGCGACGACCGCCCACCCGTGGTCGGCGAGAGCCTGGGAGAGGATGTCGGCCCTCTCCATCGACGGGAGAAGCTCGTCGAGGGCCCTCTCGACCGCCTCGGGGAGCGCCGGGTCGGTCGTGACGAGCACCGCGGGGGAGTCCGGCCCGTGCTCGGCCTGGCAGAGGAGGTCGACCGCGACGATCCGGGGGTCGGCCGTGTGGTCCGCCAGCACCAGGACTTCGGATGGGCCCGCCGGCAGATCGATGGCACAGGCTCCATACACCGCCAGCTTGGCGGCGGTGACCCACGCATTGCCCGGACCGACGATCTTCTCGACGGGCTTCACCGTCTCGGTGCCGTATGCGAGAGCGGCGATGGCCTGGGCACCGCCCATGGCCCACACCTCGTCTGCGCCGGCGAGGGTGGCCGCCACCAGCATGGCCTGAGACACCGTGCCGTCAGGGCCGGCGGGAGAGGCGACAACGACCTCGTCGACCCCCGCGACCTTGGCGGGGATCACCGTCATCAGGGCGGTGGACGGGTAGGCCGCCTTCCCCCCCGGAACGTAGGCCCCGACCCGGGACAATGGCTGCCAGCGGCGGGTGATCTCGACTCCGGGTGCGGTCGTCACCTGGAGCTCCGCCGGGATCTGTGCGCGATGGAAGAGTCGGATCCGGTCGGCCGCGTCCTCGATCGCCCGCACCAGGCGCGGGTCGGCGTTCTGCACCGCGCGCGCCATCTCGTCCCGGGTGAGCCGGTGAAAGCCGCCCCCGAGGCGCCGGGCACAGTCGGCGACCGCCGCGTCACCCTCGGCCAAGACCCGATCGCAGATCTCGGCTGCCCCGACGCGGATCGCGCGGTCGGGAACCGCCGAGCGCCGCAGCAGCCGCGTGCGCTCCGCCGGCGACATCGATTCGAGTTCGAATCGGGTGAGGCGGTTCACGGGATGAGCTGCTCGATCGGGAGCACCAGGATCCCCTTGCCCCCGGCCGCCTCGAGCCGGGGGAGCAGCTCCCAGAGGTGCTGGGCGTCGACCACAGAGTGGATCGCCACCCAGCCGTCTTCGGCGAGGGGCACGACCGTGGGCGCTTCCAGGCCAGGGATCAGCGCCTCGATCGGTTCGGCTGCGGAAATGGGGGCGTTGAGGAGCAGGTATCGCTTGGTACGGCCGGCCACGACGGCCTGGAGGGCGGTGGCCACCTGTTGGACGTCCCTCGAGCCGGCATCCTCGTCCCGGGAGACCAGCACGGCCTGGGAGTCGAGGAGCGTGCCGATCTCCCTCAGCCCGTTGACCCGCAGGGTGGAACCGGTGGACACGAGATCGACGATGGCGTC
>DATCZS010000142.1:0-5136 GCA_036525795.1 Acidimicrobiia bacterium
GGCGGGGAGGGGGGCTCTTGGGCCCCGAGGGGGGAGGAGACCGGGGGCGGGGCTCCTACAGCACCCGCAGGGCGTGCGCCGCATCCCGCTCGCGCCGGGTGAGGGCGGTGAGGACGGCCCGGCCTCCGTGGCGGCGGAGGGCGGTCTCCACCATCACGTCGATGGCGACGGCGATCGCCTCCTCCCCCAGGTCGGGGAGGTCCCCCTCGAGAGACGAGCGGAGGTCGTCGTGGTGGACGGCGATCTCCACCAGGCGGGTCTTCAGGTAGTCGTCGAGCGTCAGCACCGACCCGAACGCCTCGACCAGCCGGTCCTCGGGCTCGGCCGGCAGCCTCGACCGGAGCCGGTCGAGACAGCGTCGCGTCGTGTCGGCCGTCGCCTCCGGGCCCTGGGCCGAGGCCTGCTCCGCTCGTTGGCGCACCGCGGTGTTGCGAGCCGAGTCGAGGTCGGCGGGCTCGTCGATCCGCAGGTAGTAGGCGGGTGCGTCGATGCGGCTGATGTCCGGGACCGGGCCGTCGAGGTACTGCTCCACCTGGAGAATGGAACGGGAGAGATGCCCTGCCAGGGCACCCACCGACATTCGCGCCAGCGCACTCGGCTCGTTCCAGCCGGTCGCTACCGCCGGGTGCTCGAGCAGGTCGATCACCGCCGATCCGGCCCGCAGGAAGGTGTCCCGGGTCATGCGCATCTCCTCAGGTGGCGAAGTCCGGATGCCCGTGCGGCGATACCGCCTCGATGTACCGGGCGCTCAACGTGTGGACGTCCAGGTCGTCGGACACCAGCACCGCCCGGACCACGTGCCACAGCAGGAAGGGGTGGGCTCCCATCCCGTACAGCGTCCCGTAGTCGAGCGCCTCGAATGCGGCGCGCTCCTCATCGGTGAGCGTGCCTCCATCGGGATACGGGGGCTGCGGGTCGGCGGCGGCGGCCTCCCAGCGGGCGACGAACCCGGCCGGGTCGATCCGGTATGCCGCCACCGCCTCGTCGGTGCGGTCGATCTCGATCAGGAGCTTGTTGATCATGTAGCGGCTCACGGCGTCTCCCAGACGAAGAACGGCTCTGCTCCGAACCGGCACATGACCCCGTCCGCCGAGGTGGCCGGCACCCCGCCTGCCGCCGTCTGACAGGTGAGAAAGTTCAGATACTGGAACGACAGGTTCCCCGCCGACAGCATCCGGTCGAAACTGCACCCTGCCACCGCCGCATCGACGTCGCCGTCCCTGATCCATGTCACCGCCGCCCGGTCGAACTCCGGCCCGGGAGACCCGCCCGAGAACTGGCGGGGCCCGCCCAGTTCGAATGCCAGGTGACCGCTGCCGACGACCGCCACCCGGCGGTCGTCGCTCCAGCCGGTGATGGCATCCCGCAGGTAGCTGCCGAGCTGGGCGAACCGGCGGGCCGCGGGAAGGGGCGGGGCGTTGCAGTTGGTGTTGACCGGGACCACCGGGATGTCGAGCTCGGGCCGCAAGTAGAGCAAGGGGATGATGTAGGCGTGATCCAGCCAGGGCTCGTCTGAGAACGAGAAGTCGAACCGGTCCGGCAGCTGGCGCCCTCCGAGCAGCATCGACGCCAGCTCGACGTCACCGGGAACGTCGACCCTCGGCATACCGAAGTGGCGCTCCTCGTTGGGGTGGGTGCCGCGCATGATGGGCGCCTTGCCGATGAGGAACGCCGGCATGTTGGACGTGCCGAGCTGGCGGAAATGGTCCGAGGCGACCATCACGATGACGTCTGGGCGGGCGGCATCGAGCAGTGCCCGCAGCCGCTGGTACTCGGATCGGATGGGGGCGAGGTCGTCCGGTACCGGTTCCTGCATCGTCCGCCACAGGAGAGGGGTGTGGGGGACCCCGAGCGTGAGGACGATCTCAGCCACCGGTGAGCTCCATCCGGCCGAGCGCCAACCGCAACCGGCGATCCTCGTCACGGACGAATCGGGTGGCGTCTTCGGATGACAGGTAGCTGTCCGACCAGAGGTGCTCGGCCATCGCCGATCTCCAGGCCCCGTCCGAGGCGGCAGCCGCGAGGCTGGCGTCCCAGAACTCGATCGCCACCTCCGTCAGGTCCGGCGGTGCCACCACCCCCCGCCACGTCCCCATCTCGCAGGGGACCCCCATCTCGGTCCAGGTGGGAACCGACATGAGCGGGCCTTCGAGCCGCCTCGGTGCAGACACCGCCAGGGCCCGCACCGCGCCCGCCTCGACTTCTCCCAGCGCGCTGGCCGCCGACACCGCCGCCACCGATGCCCGGCCCGAGACGACCTCGTTCACCGCGGTGCGGGCGGACCCGAAGGCGCGCACAGTCCCGCCGGTCGGATCGCCGCCGGTGTGCCGGGCCACCGTCGACAGCGCCACGTGGTTGACGTTGCCCAGGGCGGTGGCGATGGCTGCCACGGATGTTCCGGCGGCGAGGTCGGCGAGCAGATCGTCCGGTGTGGCCAGAGTGGCGGACACGAAGAGGATGTACTCGGTGCAGAGCAGGGCCAGGTGGGTGAACGAGGAGATGTCGGGCTCATCGGGGTCGTGGATGGCGTTGGTGATGAGGGTGGGCGAGCTGATCGACAGGAGATCGGCCCGTCGCGGCTCGGCGGCGACCGAGGACCATGCCGCTCCACCACCCCGACCGGGAAGGTTCGACACCTCGATCGGGATGCGGCTCGACGCCGTGATCGCCCGTGCCAGCGCCCTGGCCGCACGATCCTGGCCTCCTCCGGCGGGAGTGCCGGCGATCAGCCGCACCGGCTCGGCGGGCTGCCATCGATCGCGGGTGCGGGAGCTCACCGGAGCGACGCTACCAAGGGCGGTGTGGCGGCGGCCGGCCGGATACGATCGAATCTCCCTCGACCAGGAGCGTCGTCGATGCCCGAACTGACCATCCGATCCGTCGAGGCCCGTCCGATCCCGATCCCGCTGACTCGACCCGTGTCGTCGGCGCTCGGCACCTACACCGAGATCGACTGTGTGGTGGTGGACGTCCACACCGACGGCGGTCCGAGCGGAGTCGGCTTCACGATGGGTCTGGGTGGCGCCTGGAGCCGGGCGGTGGCCGCCTACCTCACCGATGAGCTGGCGCCGCTCGCCGTCGGGTGCGACGCCCTCGCTCCCGAGGCGACCTGGAAGCGGCTGTGGGGTCCCAACAAGGCTCGAATGCGGGCGGGGCTCGGCGTCTGGGCGCTGTCCGCGGTCGACATCGCCATCTGGGACATCGTCGGGAAGGCGGCCGGACTCGGTGTCCATCGGATCCTGGGCGGGTTCCGTTCCGACGTCCCGGTCTATGGCAGCGGGGGCTGGCACGACCTGTCCGATGACGAGCTGGTGGCCGAGTGCGAAGCCTTCGCCGCCCAGGGGATCACTGCGTACAAGTACAAGATCGGGTCGGCCCGCGACCTGGAACGGACCAGGCTCCTGCGGTCGGCGATGGGCGACGACTTCACCCTGCTGGCAGACGCCAACCAGGCATACGGCGTGCGGGAGGCCGTCGAGACCTCGCGCATGCTGGCCGACTTCGGTGTCGCCTGGATAGAGGAGCCGGTGCAGGCCGACTCGACCGACGACCTGGCCGAGGTGGCGGCGTCTGCCGCCGTTCCCACGGCTGCAGGCGAGAACGTGTATTTCGCCTGGGGATTCCGCGAGCTGTGCGACCGCCGGGCTGCCGCCTATCTCCAGCCGGACGTGGCCCGCTGCGGCGGCATCACCGAGTTCCGCAAGGTCGCCGCCCTGGCCGATGCCTACCAGCTCGACCTCTCGAGCCACCTGTGGCACGAGCTGTCGATCTCGCTGGTGGGTGCGGCCCGGCAGGGATGGGCATGCGAGTACACCGAGCTGATACCGCCCGGTGTGTTCACCCGCGATTTCGCCGTGGTCGACGGACGCATCTCGGTTCCAGACGTTCCGGGTCACGGCGTCGAGTTCGACCCGGCGGTGCTCGCCCGCCAGTCGGGGTGAACGCCGCCGGGGCGGGCCGAGACCGGTACATTCCGCTGATGCGCATCGCGTCGATCGAGTCGTTTCCCGTCGTCCTGCCGCTCACCACGCCGGTGAAGATGTCCCATGTCACCATCGATGTCTCCCACAACGTGCTGGTGAAGGTCACCACCGATGACGGGATCGTGGGATGGGGCGAGGGGGTGCCGGCGATGGATGTCACCGGGGAGAACCAGGGTCGCATCCTGGCCTCGATCGAAGACCTCGGATCGCGGATCGTGGGGCGCGATCCGCTCGGCCACGGCGACCTGTGGGCCGAACTGCGACGCACCGTCTACGGCAACACCACCGGCATCGGAGCGCTCGACATCGCCCTCCACGACATTGCGGGGAAGGTCCGCGGGGTGCCGGTCGCCGAACTCATCGGCGGGCCGAGGCGCTCGACGGTTCCGGCGCTGACCCTGGTGGGAAGCGGTGACCCGGCCGCCGACCTCGAGGCCTTCGAAGAGCGGTACCGGGCCGGCTACCGCTGGTTCAAGCTCAAGCTGGGGATCGGCGATCTCGGCGAAGAGGCCAGGACGTTGGTGGCGATGGCCGCCGCCCACGACGATGCCGTGGTGTGTGGCGACACCAACGGCGGCTGGACCGAGGAAGAGTCGGCCCGGTTCCTGGTCGCAGTCGAGGGCTCCCCGGTTCGGTTCGTGGAGCAGCCCACGATGAGCACCGACGCCCTGATCAGACTCGCCGAAGGTTCGTCGGTTGCGATCTGTGCGGACGAGTCTGCACGTTCGCTCGACGACGTGGCGGCCCTCGGGAAGACCGCGGTGGCAGGCGTGAGCCTCAAGCTCATCAAGCACGCCGGGATCACCGGGGTGATGCGGGGGGCGGCCGTCTGCGACCGCTTCGGGCTTCAGATCAACCTGGCAGGCAAGATCGCCGAATCGGCGATCAGCGCTGCCGCCAACATCCACGCCGCCGCCGCCATGAGCGACACCGGATTCGGCTGCAGCCCCGCCAACCAGACCCTCGTCGCCGATGTCTGCACGGACCCGCCCAAGGTCGTCGACGGCGCCTACACGGTTCCCACCGGGCCCGGACTCGGTGTCGAGGTCGACGCTCGGATTCTGTGGTTACAAGCATCAGTTTGTCGATAGAGCACGCGAGTATCTTGGCGTAGAAAACAAATACGGCAAACCGTTAAGCGAAATCGGCCAGC
>DATCZS010000143.1:0-30957 GCA_036525795.1 Acidimicrobiia bacterium
CCGCTCTGGCCGATGGTGCTGGGCCGCCCGGTCAAGTACATCGGAGCGATGGGGAGCAAGAAGACCGCCGCCCGCCGGCGGCAGCGCCTGCTGGAGGCCGGATACGCCGAGAGCGACGTGGATGCGATCCACGGGCCGATCGGACTGCCGATCGGGGCTGAGACCCCCGGGGAGGTGGCGGTCGCCATCCTGGGGGAGATGACCGCCGTCCGATATGGGGCGGGGGAGGAGTTCTCGCTCACCGGAGTCGTGCAACGGCTCGGCAGATGACCGATTGGCGGGAGACCGGTGTCTGCCCGTAGCGTGGAGCGCGGATGATTGCTGTCCTCATTCTGGCCGCAGGCGGCTCCCGCCGTCTGGGGCGTCCCAAGCAACTCGAGGCCTGGGGAAGGACCACCCTGCTGGGCCACGTGGTGGACCGCGTCAGGACCTTCCCGGTAGACGAAGCCTGGATCGTGCTCGGCGCCGACATCGATGCCGTCATGGATGCGGTCGACCTCTCGGGCTTCGGGGTCGTCGAGAACCCGGAGTGGCAGGAGGGGCTGGCGTCGTCGCTGCGGGCGGGCCTCGATGCCCTGACGCGGCTGTCCAAGGCCGACGGGGCGATGGTGGTGTTGGGTGATCAGCCGGAGATCGGTGGCGATGTCGTCATCCAGCTCGTCGAGCGATTCCGCCGATCCAAGGCCCTGGCGGTCGTCCCCAAGTACCGATACGCCGCCGGCAACCCGGTGATCGTCCGCCGGGAGCTGTGGCCGCGGCTCATGTCGCTCGAGGGAGACGAGGGGGCCAAGCGTCTGCTCACCGCCCACCCCGAATGGGTCGAAGAGGTCTGGTTCGAGCAACTTCCCCCGCGGGACGTCGATACCGCGGCGGACGTCGAGGAACTCCGTCCCCGGAGGTGAGCCGGCGGGCGAAGACCGGCCGGTGCTGCTCCGGTGCGGCGCCAAGGACTGTGGCCTCCAGGGGGCCTGCCCCCAGACGGGTTGCTAGGCTGCCCGGCCACGGGAGAGAGCTCATTCGGGAGAGAGTATGCCGTCCATCGGCCAGATCGAAGGGCTGGATCTGAAGTCGGCAACCAAGCTTCGGAAGGCCGGCGTGCGCACCACCGAAGGCCTCCTCAGGGTTGCTGCGACCAAGCGTCAACGTCTCGAGCTTGCCGAGCGCGCCGGGGTGGATGCCGATGCGCTGCTTGGCTGGGTGCAGCGTGCCGACCTGATGCGCATCAAGGGCATCGGAGGGGAGTATGCCGATCTGCTCGATGCCGTCGGGGTGTCGACCATCCGGGCGTTGCGGAGGAGGAATCCCCAGGCATTGACGGCGGCGATCGCCGAGATCAACGACCGCAAGAGGATCGTCCGCCGCCTCCCGACCGACACGATGGTCGTGCAGTGGGTGGCGCTCGCCAAGGAGACCGAGCCGCTCGTCGGCGGCTGAGGTCGTCGATTCGGCGCCATTCGGGGGGCCCGCAACGCGAACCCCCCGAATCGGAGCGTCTGCGTTTCAGGAAGCCTTCGTGGCGGCGGTCTCGGCAGCGGGCTTCGTGGCGGCGGGCTTCTTGGCAGCAGGCTTCTTGGCGGCGGGCTTCTTGGCGGCGGGCTTCTTGGCGGCAGGCTTCTTGGCGGCGGGCTTCTTGGCGACAGGCTTCTTGGCAGCAGGCGTCGTTGCAGCTGGCTTGGCGGCCGGCTTCTTGGCGGCGGGCTTCCTGGCAGCGGGCTTCTTGGCGGCGGGCTTCTTGGCGGCCCCGGCGGGAGCCACCTCCACCTCGACCTTGCCTGCGGGCATCTGCTCTTCCTTGCCGGCGGGCCGGAAGTTGGTGCGCCACGTCGCCATCAGGTCTTCGAGCTGGTCGCGCAGCCGGTTGACCTGGGTCTGCATCTGGTCGAAGTCCACCCGGGCGGCGATGTCCTCGATGGGGCTGGTGTCGGACAGCTTGGTGACGAAGCCCTCGCCTTCCGTGGCCCATTCGGTGACCCGCTTCTGGGCGTCCTTGGTGAACGTCTGAGCCGATTCGGCCAGCTTCTCGCGCATCTCCTCCACCTTGGCCTGGGCGGCCTTGGCGATGCTCACCTGTGCGCCTACGGCGGCGTAGAGGTACTTCTTGGTCTGCATGACGTGCTCCTTGTCTTTCACTCCTGATCCTCTGTGGCGGCGCTGGCATCCAGCAACGCCCGGTAGAGGTCGAGGAGTACTTTCTTCTGGCGGGGGGACAGATGGGGGTCGGCTTCCACCGACTCGACCACCGTGGGCACGGCCGGGCCTTCGTCGATGAGGCCGGCACGGGTGTACAGCGTCTCGGCCGACACCTCGAGTGCTCGCGACAACCGCTTGAGGATCTCGGCCGAGGGTCTGCGAATGCCCCGTTCGATCTGGCTCAGGTACGGGTTGGAGATCCCTGCTCGCTCGGCGAGCCGCCGCAAGGACAGATTGGCCCGCTCCCGCTGCTGGCGGATGAACGGGCCGACATGTCCCTCGTCATCCAATGGTTCCGGCCCCTGCGTACTACTTCCCACCTCGTGCAATATAGCGCGAACTGCTAACTTCTGCAAGCACTAGGGGTCTCAGCGCTAGCAGTCCCGCCGGAGCCTCCCCCCGCCACGCACCGGTGAGCGGCTCGCGGCGGCCGGCCGTCAGCCGATGGCGCCGTTCCCCACCGCATCGCCGACAAAGAAGGCCAGCAGGCCCCCCACGCCGGCGATCACCAGGTTCTCCAGGCCGGCGACGATCGGGTTCGTCCTCGTCACCTGAGTCTTGGCGAAACCCACGGCGAACAGCCCGGCCGCGGCGAGAAGACCAGCCCACGCCAACCCGGTGGCGGTGTCCTCGACGAACACGAACGGCACCACCGAGGGCATCGATCCGAGCAGGAACAGGAGTCCGGAGTACGCCATGGCCTTGTAGGGAGAGCGGCGCTCCGAATCGGTCGCGCCGAACTCGAGCGCGGCCATGGCGTTGAGCATCGCTTGATCGGAGCGGTTGAATGCCTGGACGGCTGTCTCGAGATCGTCCTCGTGGAGTCCCATCTCCCGAAACATCTCGCGCAACTGGGCGACCTCGGAGTCGCGGTGGTGGGCCAGGTGGATCCGCTCCAGCGCCAGCTCGGCGTCCAGCACCTCGTCCTGGGACTTGGTCGCGAGATATTCGCCCGCACCCATCGAGACGGCCCCCGCCACCGCGCCTGCCACGGCGGTGAGCAGCACCTGCTCGGTCGTGAGGCCTCCGCCCACCACGCCGGCGACCAGGAGCACCATGGAGACCAGGCCGTCGTTCACGCCCAGAATGATGTCCCGCCAGTACTGGCGAGTGTCGCCCACATGCGGCTCGTAGGGGACGGGCCCGTCCCCGGGCGATCCGACGGTGTGGTTCAGGTCCATCCGTGGGGAGTCTATCGACGACCGACCCCTAGCCCGTCCCGGGGACGCCGGCTGTGCCGTGTGTCTGCAGGGTTCCTATGATTCGGCGTCCGATCGAGAGAGTTCATGAGTGCCATGATCATCGTGATGAGGCGGGACGCCGATCCCGAAGACATCGAGAACGTCGTCGAGCGCCTTCACGGCATCGGCTGTGAGGCCCACGTCTCGGTCGGTCAGCGCCGCACGGTGGTGGGCGCCATCGGCGACCGGGAGACCATCCAGCAGATCCCGTGGGAGGCGATCTCCGGCGTCGAGCGAGCCGTGCCCGTGTTGAAGCCCTTCAAGTTCGTGAGCCGCGACTTCCAGGAGGAAGACACGGTCATCGACGTGCGGGGAGTGCCGGTCGGCGATTCCGGCCAGTTCGTCGCCATCGCCGGGCCGTGCGCGGTCGAGTCACGCGAGCAGCTCTTTCGCACCGCCGAGGCGGTCAAGAAGGCCGGGGCGAGAATCCTTCGCGGAGACGCCTTCAAGCCGAGAACGTCGCCGTACGCGTTCCAGGGCCTCCGCGAAGAGGGCCTGGAGCTCCTCGCGAAGGCCCGCGAGGAATTCGATCTCCCGTTCGTCGCCGAGGTGCTCGACCCCAGAGAGGTGCAGCTCGTGGCCGACTACGCCGACATCCTGCGCGTCGGAACCCGGAACATGGCCAACTTCACACTGCTGCAAGAGGTGGGGCGCCAGCAGAAGCCTGTGCAGCTGAAGCGTGGGTTCACCGCCACGATCGAGGAGTGGCTGAACGCCGCCGAGTACATCTACAAAGAGGGCAACCATCAGGTGATCATGGTCGAGCGAGGGATCCGCACCTTCGAGAGCGCCACGCGCAACACCCTCGACATCTCGGCGGTGCCGGTCGTCAAAGGCCTCTCCCATCTCCCGGTGATCGTCGATCCGTCTCACTCCGGAGGCAGACGCGAGCTCGTCGCCCCCCTGGCCCGCGCCGCGGTCGGCGTGGGGGCGGACGGGATCATGGTCGATGTCCACCCGACGCCAGACACCGCCAAGGTGGACGGGGCCCAGGCGCTGCTGCCCTCCGAGTTCCAGGAGTTGATGGACTCCGTCAGGCGGATCGCGGCAGCCGTCGATCGAACCGTCTGAGCTCGTGTCCCCGCACGCCGCCATCCTCGGTACCGGGCTGATCGGTGCCTCGCTCGGGATTGCGCTTCGCGCCGTCGGCTGGGAGGTGGCCGGATGGGACCCGGATGATCTCCGCCTCGGTGCCGCCCTGCAGATGGGCGCGGTGGACCGGATGGCGGGCGGGATCGATGACGCCGTGTCGGGGGCCGATCTCGTGGCTCTCGCCGGTCCGGTGCCGGCCATCATCCAGACCCTGGGGGGGTTGACGACCGACGCCCTCGTGACCGATGTCGGCGGCGTCAAGGTCCCGGTGCTCGAGGCGGGGCGGCACCTCAGGCGCTTCGTCCCCGGCCATCCGATGGCGGGCCGGGAGACCTCCGGTCCGGCCGGAGCCTCGGGGAGCCTGTTTCGCGGGGCGACCTGGGTGCTGGTGGATGACGAGGCGGCCGGCGACGACCTCGAGGAGGTCGGCCGCATCGTGCAGAGCCTCGGCGCGGATCCCGTGAAGATGGGGGCTGCCGCCCACGATGCCGCCGTCGCGGCCGCTTCCCACCTGCCCCACGTCACGGCTGCGGCGCTGGTGGGCCTGGTCGGCGACGACGAGCGGGCGATGGCTCTCGCCGCCGGAGGGTTTCGGGACCTCACCCGCATCGCCATGTCGGATCCTTCGTGGTGGATCGACGTGCTGGTCGCCAACCGCGGCCCGGTGGTTGGCGAGTTGCGCGCCCTGGGCGAACGATTGGCCGGTCTCGCCGCCCACATCGAACACGCCGATCGCGAGGGGCTCGAGCACGTGCTCGTCCAGGCCAGGACGATCAGGTCGGCCATGGCGCCCCCCGTCGCCGGTGTGGGGGTCATCCTCGAAGACCGGCCGGGCGAGATCGCCGCGGTCGGTCATGCCCTGGCGGTCAGCCACGTCGACCTCCGCGACCTCCAGCTCCGTCACGCCACCCATGGCGGCGGCGGCGTGCTGACCCTCTCGGTCAGAGCAGATGAGGCAGAAGCCCTCCGATCGGCTCTGCGCGAGGAGGGGTTCCGGCTGGTGGAGACCGTCTAGCCGGGCGATCGGTGCGTCGGCCCGGGCGGGTCCGGGCGCCGCGCTAGCCGAGGGCCAATTCGGCGAGGGCGGCGATGCCCACCTGCAGGCCCACTGCCAGGCACTCCTCGTCGAGCCGGAAGTTCGAGGCGTGCAGGTCTGTCGTCGTGCGATCGTCCGACCTGCATCCGAGTCGCACGAGCGCGCCGGGGACTTCTTCGAGATACCTCGAGTAGTCCTCCGCCCCCATGCTGAGGTAGGTGCTCATGACGGCTTCGTCCCCCAGCAACCCGCTCACGGTGTGTTCGAGCCGCTGGATGACTCGGGCGTCGTTGACCACCGGCGGAAGTCCGCGCTGATAGTGGACGATGGCCTTGGCGCCGAACGGCTCGGCGATCTGATGGATCACGCGCTCGACGAGGGAGGGGATCTCGTCCCACAGGCGCCGATCGGCGGTGCGGACGGTTCCAGACAGGTCGACGGTCGTCGGGATCACGTTGTCGGCCGTTCCCCCGTGGATCTTTCCGAACACCAGTGCCAGCGGAGACCGGGCATCGACCATCCGGTCCAACATGGCGGGAAGCTGGGAGACCACCTGACCGGCGGCGTGGATGATGTCGACGGTGGCGTGCGGACGGGCCGTGTGGCCGCCGGGACCTTCCAGGGTGACATAGAAGCGGTCCGCAGAGCTGGTGATCGCGCCCGTCTTCAGCCCGACCCGACCGGTATCGAGCGATGGATCGACATGGAAGGCGAGGATCGCCTCGAGTCCTTCCACGGCTCCTTCCCGCACCAACTCGAACGCTCCGCCCGGGAAGGTCTCCTCGGCAGGCTGGAACAGGAACCGGAACCGGGCGGGCAGCGCCAGCCTGTCCATCGCCAGCGCCAGGCCCAGTCCGATCGCGGCGTGAGCATCGTGGCCGCAGGCGTGCATGACCCCAGGGCGCTGCGAGGCGAAATCGAGTCCGACGGGTTCCTGAATGGGGAGGGCGTCGAGGTCGCTGCGGAACCCGACGAGGGGGCCGCTCGGACCGACATCCAGGATCAGCCCCGGCTTCGGAGTGCGTACCCGGGGGGTGAGCCCGTACGTGCGCAGTGCCGTCGAGATCACCTCGGTGGTGCGGTACTCCTCTCCGGAGAGCTCCGGGTGCTGATGGATGGCACGGCGAATCTCCACCACGGTCGGAAGGAGATCCGTCGCCACCTCTTCGATGAGGGTGCGATCGATCATGGGCCCGCACAGGGTAGTGCGCGGGGAATACCGCCCCGGTGGTCGATGCTCGCCGCGCCGGTGAGTCCGGATCCCTTCCGGGCGCCGGCCGGGGCATCGGCCCTCCGGCGACGCGATCCCCATCCTGTCTCCCGGGATTCGTCCGGGCCCGCCCACCGACCTGGGTAGCCTCCGGGCCATGCGAGTGGCCGGAGCCCAGATCGATCTCACCGTTGGCGACCTCTCCGGGAATGAGGAGAGGATCGCCGAGGCCATGGACTGGGCCGAGACCGAGAACGCCGATGTGCTGTTGCTCCCCGAGCTGGCCGTGACCGGGTATCCGCCGGAGGACCTCGTGCTCAGACCCTCGTTCGTGAACGCCAACCTCGAGGTGGTCACGCGGCTGGCTCGCCGTTCCCGTTCCGTCACCTCCGTGATCGGGTTCGTCGATCGAGCCGACGCCGACGACGGGTGGCCGGACGACGCGGTGGTCCGTCCTGTCGCCAACGCGGCGGCGATCGTGTCAGAGGGCGAGATCCGCGGCATCTACCGCAAGGTGCACCTGCCCAACTATGGCGTCTTCGACGAGGACCGCTACTTCATGGTTGGCACAGATGCCGGCCGCGTCTGGGAGATCGCCGGTCAGGCGGCCGGCGTGTCGATTTGCGAGGACATCTGGCTTCCCGATGGTCCTCCCCGTCTCCAGGCGCAGGCGGGGGCCCGGATCCTCCTGAACATCAACGCCTCGCCCTACCACAAGGGCAAGGCAGCGGAGAGGGAGCGCATGCTCGCCGCTCGCGCCCGGGCGGCGGGGGCCCCGGTGGTCTACGTCAACCTCGTGGGCGGCCAGGACGAGCTGGTGTTCGACGGGGCCAGCGTCGTGATCGCCGCCGACGGCAGTGTGGTCCACCGGTCACCTCAGTTCGCGCCCGACCGGTTCGTCGTCGACGTGCCGCTCGGAGCCGAACCGGCCGAACCGTGCTGTGTGACAGACCATCTCGATCCCACCGAGGAGGTGTACCGGGCCTTGGTCACCGGCCTGCGGGACTACTGCCGAAAGAACGGCTTCGCCGACGTCGTCCTCGGACTGTCCGGCGGGATCGACTCGGCCCTGACCGCCGCCATCGCCGCCGACGCCCTCGGGCCGGACCACGTGTGGGGTGTGACGATGCCCTCCCGTTTCAGTTCGGAGGGTTCGATCTCGGACTCGAGGGAGCTCGCCGGGAACCTGGGGATCCGGTTCGACTCGATCCCGATGGACGGGATCTTCGCCGAGTACCTCGAGGGGCTGGCACCGGTGTTCTCCGGGACCGAGTTCGGGGTGGCCGAGGAGAACCTCCAGTCGAGGATCAGAGGGGCGCTGCTGATGGCGATCTCCAACAAGCACGGTCCCATGGTCCTGGCCACCGGCAACAAGTCGGAGATGGCGGCGGGGTACGCCACGCTCTACGGCGACATGGCGGGCGGGTACGCGGTGCTCAAGGACGTGTTCAAGACGCTGGTGTACGAGCTGAGCCGCTGGCGCAACCGCCACGGCGAGGTGATCCCACAGGCGATCATCGACAAGGAACCGTCTGCCGAGCTGCGACCCGATCAGAAGGATTCCGACAGCCTTCCGCCCTACGGCCTCTTCGATCAGATCCTCGAGCGGTACATCGAACGGGACATGGGTCCGGCGGAGATCGTCGCAGACGGCTTCGACCACGAGCTCGTGCGCCGCGTTGCCCGTATGGTCGACCGCAACGAGTACAAGCGGCGCCAGGCGGCTCCCGGCGTGAAGATCACCACCAAGGCGTTCGGGCGGGACCGGCGTCTTCCGATCACGAACCACTTCCGACCATGACCGGTCTGGTCATGGTCGACGGCGTCGAGCACGGGTCCATGCCGGCAACCGACAGCAGCGTCCTGCGCGGCGACGGCTGCTTCGAGGCGATCCGGTCCTACGGCGGCCGGCTGTTCGCCCTCGACGAGCACCTCACCCGGCTCGAGAAGAGCGCATCGGCGCTCGGGCTCCCCCGGCCGGACATCGACAGAGTCTCGGCCTGGTGCGTCGAGATGGCGGCGCGGCTGGGGGACGGCGTGGTGCGTGTCGTGATGAGCCGCGGCGACGTGGCGCTCGGGGGTGACGGGACGCCCCGGTATGCGGTGCTCGGTCTCCCCTTGCCGCCTCGACCGGTCGCCCTCGCCCTGGCGACCGTGGAGGCACCGTGGCACCCGGCGGGGCGAGAGTGGGCTCTGGCGGGAGCGAAGACGATCTCCTACGCCCCCAACCTCTCCGCCGGACGGCAGGCGACCGCTGCGGGCTACGACGATGCGCTGCTCGTGTCGGCGGATGGCGTCGTTCTCGAAGGTCCCACGTTCACGGTGGCCTGGGTGGTCGATGGCGCCATCGAGACACCCGGCCTCGACCTGTTCATCCTCGACTCGATCACCCGCCGGCGGGTGCTGCGGCTGGCCCACGAACTCGGTCTCGAGGTGCGGGAGGGACGCTTCCCGTCTCAGCGGATCCAACAGGCGTCCGAGGTGCTGGCGCTCTCCACGGTGAAGGAGGTGACTGCGGTGCGCCGGGTCGACTCCTTCGAGTTCCCCGAGGGGCCCGTCCGCGCCTCGCTTCAGGCCGCGTTCGCCGCAACGGTCCGAACCGAGTGCGCCCCGACCGCCTGATCGAAACACGACACTCCTCGGGTTGGCGTGGCACCATGGTGTCAATCCGCATCGCATGAACCGGGAAAGGTCGGCCGGCCGTGGGGGATCGCGGGGTTTCATCGACCCGGAGGTGACCGTGAAGCGAGCAATTGCTGTGGCGTTGGCCTTGACACTGTCGGGTGCCGGATGCACCGGCGACGACGACACCGTGGAATTGACGACCACGACCACGACTGCGCCCTCCGCCGGAGCCCCCGGTACCACGGCGTCGACCGATGCCACGACCGATGACACGTCCGATGAGGGGTCGTCGTCGTCGACCTCCACCTCAGTCCCGGGTGAGGCCGTTTCCGAGTTCGACGTGGTGGTGACGACCGCTGCAGAGGACGGCGACCGTCTCTGGGTGGTCATCCCTCCGGGCAACTACGGAACGGTCGATCTCGAGAATTTCGTCCTGGACTTCCTCGAGGGTCTCGACGAGCCGCTCCTCGAACTGCACGTCTTCGACGACCGGTCGGCGCTCGACGCCGGACGGGTGGACCCGGCCTCACGCACCGCCGAGGAGCAGGCGCTGGTCGAACGCCACTATCTCCTCAGCGTCACCGAGGGTGTCCGCGTCGAGTTCCACGGGCCATACGGGGGCGAGTCCGGCTTCACCTACGGGAGCTGAACTCACATCAGGAGCGAGGCGACCAGCAGGAACCCGCCGAACCCGACCAGGTCGGTGACCAGCGTCAGGAAGATGCTCGAGGCGAGCGCAGGGTCGAGCCCGAACCGGCGCAGCATGAGCGGGATGGCGGACCCGGCGAACGTCGCGATCGTGAGGTTGACGAGGGCTGCGATGGCGATCACGACCGCCACTTTCGATGCCGGCACCGTGCTGGCGAAGATGCCCCCCGAGATCAACCCCAGCGTCAGAATCGCGGCGATGCCGGCCAGGGCGAGGCCGTTCATCAATCCGATCGATGCCTGCCGTCCGAGGATCCCGGCGACGCGGCTCGAGGGGATGTCGTCGCTCGACAGGCTGCGAATCACCACGGCCAGGCTCTGGCTTCCCCCATTGCCGCCGAGCAGGGCCACCACGGGCATCAACGCGGCAAGCACCGGTACGCGTTCGATCACGCCCGTCTGGTGTTCGATGACGAATGCGACCCCCAAGGCGAGGACGAGGTTGAGGGTGAGCCAGGGGAGCCGTCCTCGCACGGACTGTGAGATCTCGGAGTACACCGTCTCCTCGACGCCGGCGCCGACCGCCGCCGCGAAGTCCTCTGACGCCTCCTGCTGGACGGCCTCGATGACGGCGTCCGAGGTCACCATGCCCAGCAACGTGCCCGAGTCGTCGACCACGGGGAGCCCGAAGAGGTGGTATCGCTGCACCATGTCGGCGACGACCTCACGGTCTGTGTCGGTCGTCACCGCCAGAGGGCTTGCGACCATCGCCTCGTCGAGTCCCACCCCTGGCCGGTTGAACACCAGGTCGCGGAACGACAGCACGCCTTTCAGCCGGCCGAGGTCGTCGACGATGTAGACGTACGACAGCTCCTCCAGCTCCTCGTGCAGGTGCCTGAGCCGCTCGATCGCCTCCCCGGCGGTCATCCCGATCGGGAGGGCCGCGATCTCGGTGGTCATGAGGCCGCCCGCCGAGTCGGAGGGGTAGGCCAGCAGCCGGCGGATCTCTGCCTCGGACTCGTCCGAGACGGCCGCGATGAGAGGCTCGCGCTCGTCCTCGTCGAGCTCCTCGAGGATGTCGACCGCTTCTTCGGGCGGCATCTCCTCGAGGAACGCCGCCACCGTTGCGATGGGGAGCTCCAACAGGAGCTCGGCGGCGAGGTCGTCGCGCAACTCACCGAGGACGTCTGCGGCATCTTCAGGGGCGAGTTCGACGATCAGCTCGCCGGCGGCCTCTTCGCTGATCGCTTCGAGGATGTCTGCGGCGTCACCCGGCATGGCCTCGGCCAGCGAAGCCCACTCCTCCTCGTGCCGGCCGAGGTAGATCTCGACGTCCTCCGGCCGGCGGCGCGCCACGGTTCGCAGCTGTCGCGCCAGTTCTCGGGGGCGGTGGAGTCGAAAACGCATGCTCTGGTCAGAGCGTATATGAGCGCTCGGGGGTCGGCGACGACCGGGCGACCGGGGCGCCCGCTACGGGACGGCGCCTTGCCGGGGTCGGAGAAGCGGACGGACCCGACGCGTCGAGGACACGCAGGAGAGGCGTTGGGATGGCGCGGTCAGGAACCGAACGGCCGGATCCGCCTGACCTGCACGGTGAAGGTGCCGGCAGGGGCGGCGTACTCGACGGTGTCGCCTTCGCGGGCGCCGAGCAGGGCCTGTCCCAGCGGGCCGGACGGAGACGCGAGGAGGACCCCCGGCAGCTTGTTCTCCGGGGGGGCGACAAAGTACTCCATCTCGTCTCCGTCACCGTCGACCACGGTCACGAGCGAACCGACCACGACCGCCCCGGTGTCCTCCACTTCTCGAACCTCGGCGGTGTGGAGGACGTGCTCGATCTGGCGGATGCGGGCCTCCATCAGGCCCTGGTCGTTCTTGGCGGCGTCGTAGTCGGCGTTCTCGCGCAGGTCTCCGTGCTCCCTGGCGAGCTGGATGCGCACTTCGATCTCGGCGCGGCCGTCGGTGACGAGGCGTTCCAACTCCCGGCGCAGCTTGTCGTGCGCGTCCGGTGTGAGGAACGTGGTGTTGTCGGACATGGGGAATACCGCCGCTGTGAGGGGGAGACCCAGGAGGATAGACGAACCTGCGCCGGTCGAGAAGAGCGGTCGGCTGCGAGTTCGCAGGTCGTGCGCCCTGCCGCGCGTCGATTCCCCCGATTCCCGGGACCGGCGCCGTGGGTAGCCTTCGGTTCATGCGCTGGGGTCTTTCGTTCCCGAACTTCGGCGACTACGCCGAGCCGGGGGTGCTGGTGGATCTGGCGGTGCGGGCAGAGCAGGCCGGCTGGGATGGCTTCTTCGTCTGGGATCACATCGTCGTCGCAGACGGCATGCCGGTGGCCGATCCGTGGGTGGTGCTCGGGGCGATGGCGCAGGCCACGGATCGCATCGCGATCGGTCCGATGGTGGCGGCGATGCCCCGTCACCGGCCGTGGGTGGTGGCGCGCCAGGCCGTCTCGATCGACCGTCTGTCGGGGGGGAGGATGGTGCTGGGGGTGGGCATCGGCGCCCCGCCGGAAGAGGAGTTCGGGACCTTCGGCGAACCCACCGACGCGACGGCCAGGGCTGACATGCTCGACGAGGCCCTGGACATCGTCGAGGGGGTGTGGAGCGGCAGGCCGTTCGGTCATGACGGTGCGCATTACACCGTCGAGCGGACGTCGTTCGCCCCGCCTCCGCTGCAGACGCCGCGCATTCCGATCTGGGTGGCGGGGATGCTCCCCCACCGGCGCCCGCTGCGGCGGGCAGCTCGCTACGACGGGGTGTTCCCCATCCGGGAGGACATGGTCGACATGACCGTCGACGACGTCATCGAGGTGCGGGCCTACGTCGAGTCGCATCGCAGCGGGGAGGGGCCGTTCGACTACGTGATCGGCTGGAGCACCCGAACCCGGGACGAGTTCGACGCCCTGGAGAAGGCAGGCGTCACGTGGTACGTCGGTGCGCCGAGCCCCGAAGGCGAGTCCGTCGAAGACACCCTGGAGTGGGTCGGGGCCGGTCCGGACATCTACACCATCTGAACGGAGAGGCCCCCGGGCCGTGTCTCGGTCTCTGCTCGTGTGTCGAGTCCCCGTTCGGAGGTCATCGGTCTTCGGGATCGAGGTCGATCGCTGATAGCGTCTTCGTCAGTGAACGATCTCCGCCTCACCAGATACAGCCACGGCGCCGGTTGAGCGTGCAAGCTCGGCCCGGCCGAGCTGGCGCAGGTCCTGCGTCCGTTGCGCGACCACCCTGCCTCCCGGCACCCCAACCTCGTCGTCGGGACCGACACCAGCGACGACGCCGGGGTCTATCTGATCGCGCCGTCTTCCGGTCTCGTCCAGACGGTGGATTTCTTCACACCCGTCGTCGACGATCCATATGACTGGGGCCGGATCACGGCAGCCAACGCCCTCTCGGACATCTACGCCATGGGTGCGGTGCCGCTCACCGCGCTGCAGCTCCTGGCCTGGCCCCGTGCCGAGCTGCCGTTCGAGGTTGCGGGCGACGTCCTTCGCGGCGGGGCAGACGTGATGGCAGCCGCCGGATGCACCATCGTGGGCGGGCATTCCATCGACGACGCCGAACCGAAGTACGGGTTCGCCGTGACCGGGCTCGTCGACCCCGATCGGGTCGTCACGAACACGGGTGCGAGCCCCGGCGACGTGCTGGTGCTCACCAAGCCCCTCGGAACCGGGATCGTCTCGACCGCGATCAAGGCCGGAAGGTGTCCCGAGACGGTGCGGGCCGAAGCGACCGAAGTGATGGCCGCGCTCAATGACCATGCATCCCGTGTCATGGTGGAGGTCGGGGTGTCCGCCGCCACCGACGTGACGGGCTTCGGGTTGCTCGGGCACCTTCAGGAGATGCTGGCCGGCGGAGGAATCGGGGCCCGCATCGAGCTCGACCAGGTGCCGGTCATCGCCGGAACGTGGGAGTTGCTGGATCAGGGCTCCTACCCGGGCGGATCGGAGCGCAATCTGGTCGCGGTGGGTGAGCGGGTCACGGGCGGAGACGACCGAACCCGGCGTCTGCTGGCAGACGCCCAGACCTCGGGCGGGTTGCTGATCGCCACACCCCGCGACCGGGTCGCTGCGCTGCTCGACGGCCTCGGCGAGGTCGGTGCGGGCGCCGTGATCGGCGAGGTGACCACGGACGGGGCGGGGATGATCAGCCTCGTCTGAGGCCGGCGGCAACGCCGCCCGTTCCGGGCCGCCAGGTCCGGGCCGCCAGGTCCGGGCCGACAGTATCCCCGACGACATCGAAGAAGCCGGTCGATGGGGACTAGCGTCGCGGACATGAACGGCCTCGAGCGCCTCCAGGCCATCGCCAATGCGAACTCGATCCCGTCGGCGAGCCGCCACGTGATCCTGTGCGCCGATCAGACGACTCCCAAGTGCGCGTCGGGCGACGAGACGCGCCAGGTCTGGACCTACCTCAAGAAGCGCCTCAAGGAGTTGGGTCTCACCTCGGCGCCTCCGCCATGGCACGGGCACCCGGATGCGCCCGCACGGCCGGTCGAGCCGGCAGGGGGAGAGGTTCTGCGCTCGAAAGCCGACTGCCTCAGGATCTGCGAGATGGGGCCGATCGCCGTCGTGTACCCGGATGCCACCTGGTACCACTCGGTGACGGTGCCGGTCATGGAGCGAATCATCACCGAACACCTCATAGGGGGTCAGCCGGTGGCCGAGCATGTGTTCGCCGTCGGCGCCGTCTCGCCGGACGCGGGGACGTGAACGCCAGACGCCTCCTCGGGTGGCTCATGGGGTGGCGGGTGCTCGGACCGGTCATCGTTCCCCGGTGGAAATCGGAACAGGAGCACCCGTGGCGGGTGGAGGGGCGGACCGTGTTCGTCGGTGACTCGGAGTTCCTGGTGCGTCAGAGCGGACCGGCGGGCGCTCCCGAGGTGTTGCTCATCCACGGACTGGGCGGTTCGTCGCTCGGCGAGTGGTACGCCCCTGGCCGTCTCCTCGCCCGGCGGTTCAGGGTGACGATGGTGGATCACCGGAACCACGGTCTCTCGTCCAGGACCACGACCCGCTTCGAGGTCGAGGACGTGGCAGACGACGTTGCCGCGGTGCTCGCCGAGCTGGGCATCGACTCGATCGACGTGGTCGGCTATTCGATGGGGGGCGCCATCGCCCAATCGCTGGCGCACCGCCATCCGCGGCAGGTGCGGAGGCTGGTCCTGGTGGCGACTCTGGCGGCGCACACCACCGCCGCTCGCCTCCTCCGGATGGTGTCTGTCGTGGTCATCCGGGCGTGGGAGCGGATCACCGGCGTCGGGACCCCTGAGGTGCGGTGGGCCTATCTGGTGGGGACGGGGGCGGTGGGCCGTCCCCACAGGAGGTGGCTGTGGGCCGACACGCATCGTCGCGATCCGGAGGCGGGAGCCGCCGCCGCCTTCGCCATCCTGCGGTTCGACTCTCGTCCCTGGCTCGCCGAGCTCGACCACCCGTGCCTGGTGGTCATTCCGACCAGAGATCAGCTGGTGCCTCCCCGGTGGCAGTACGACCTGGCCGCTCGCCTGAGGCGCGTCGAAATCGCCGAACTGGGCGGCGCCCGCCACGAGGCGCCGTGGACGCACGCCGAACAGCTGGCGTCTGCCGTGTCCGAGTTCCTGGCGCGGCCGGTCTAGGCGGTGTCGACCATCTTCTTGGCGACGAACCCCATCAGCCCGACGACCAGGAGGATGAGCAGAAACTTCTTCATGGTGCCGAGGGTATCGGCCGGTCCGGTGGGGCGAAAGGGCCGAGTGGGCCAATTCTCGGGGCCATGGGAACAGGCCTCGTCCTCGACGGGGACGGCGGGGTGGGGTTGACGCGGGTGACGGGATAGGCTGGCGGAATCATGGATCCCCGCCGTTCTGCGCCTCAGGTGGAACCGCGGCCTGTCGCCGCCGCAGGTGACGACCGGCCGTCCGATCCGACCGTCCGGGAGACCGAGAGAAGGGTCCGCTGATGAGTGCCTGGGGTCTGCCCGCGTCGATCTCCTTCCCGCCTCCGGTGTTCGCTCACGGCATCGGCGGGCGCCAGGATCTGCCGGTCCCGCTCGGCGTGTCGGTCCTGGCGGCCGTCGTGGTGCTCGTGGTGTCGTTCGTGGCTCTGGCGGCGCTGTGGAAGTCACCGCGCTGGCAACACCCGTCCCCGGCTGCGGTGTTCGGCACCGGAGTCGCAGCGGTGCTGCGCCGCGTGCTGGCGGTGCTCGGCGTGGCGGGTCTCGGCCTCGTGGTGGTCGCCGGTGTGCTGGGCGTCGACAACTCATCGGCCAACCCCGCCTCCGTGCTGGTGTTCGTCGGCTTCTGGCTGGTGGTGCCCTTTGTCGGCGCCCTTCTGATCGACGTCTACCGCTGGCTCGATCCGTGGCGCCGTCTGGCCGGTTGGTTCGGGATCGATCGGGAGGTGCCGGGCGCAGTCGAACGACTCGGATATCTGCCGGCCACGGCCGCGTTTCTCGCGTTCACATGGCTCGAACTCGTCTCTCCTGCATCCGGACCCCGGGCGGTGGGGATCGCTGCAGCCGTGTACACCGCCTACCTGCTGGGGATGGCCTGGTGGGTGGGCCCCGACGCTGCCTCGCAGACCGCCGACGCATTCGCCGTCTACAACCGGATGCTGGGGGGGATCGCCCCATACCGGGTCGAGGGGGACGGCATCGTCCGGCAGGGCTGGCTTCGGGGGCTGATCCAGATTCCGGAGCGACGGGGGATGGATCTGTTCGTGATCGCCATGATCGGCACCGTCACCTACGACGGCGCGTCCGCCACCCCTTGGTGGAGGGAGTCTCTGGCCAATCCGCTCGTCACCCTGTTGGGCGACTGGGGCCTGGCGGTCTCGCCGGCGACGGCGCTGGTGGGCACGGTGCTGTGGGCGATCACCATCGGCCTGGTGTATGCCGCCTACCTCGGGGCTGCCGGGGCGGCCGCCCGGCTGGTTGGGGGGGATGCGACCACCCGGAAGGTGGCCCTCCGCTTCGCCCACACCCTGGTGCCGATCGCGTTCGCCTACGCATTCGCCCACTATTTCACCCTGGTGCTGTTCGAGGGCCAGTTGCTCATCTCCACGATGAGCGATCCGTTCGACCTGGGGTGGAACCTGTTCGGGAGCGCCGACCGATCGATCGACTACGGGTTGATCGCCGAGTCGACGGCCTGGGTCTGGTACACGCAGGTGGCCGCCATCGTCCTGGGCCACGTCGGGGGTGTGGTGCTGGCCCACGATCGTGCGCTGGCGGACTTCCCCCCCCATCGGGCGGTGGCCTCCCAGTACGTGATGCTTGCGCTGATGGTGGCGCTGACCGGACTCGGCCTCGTCATTCTCGCGGCCGGATGACGCGGTGAGCTCCCTTGTGCTGGCACACGGGAGCGGACTCGACGACATCGCCTGGTTTGTGACTCCCGTGGTGGGCGTCCTGATCGCGCTCCGCATCGCCGAAAGGCGGGCGCGGGCGAGGTCGGGGAGAGAGCCGGAGGAGGAAGGCGACGACGGTGCCTGACCGCGCCGGCGTCGAACTCGCTATCCTCTCGCCCCGATGAGTGAACACCTCGCTGCCGCCGCCCAGGCCCTGAACGCCCCTGAGGTGCTCGTGCAGCGCTCGGCGGAAGCCCGGGCCAAGGCCACCGGATCTTCGATCGACGATGTGTTGGTGGCGTGGGCCGGGGGTCGAACGGCCGCACCTGCGCAGGTCGCCGCCGTGGAGCCAACGCCCGCGGCGCCGGAGCCGCAGGCGGTCGAACCAGAGGTGGCCCCGCCGCCCACCGCCGATGCTCCCGGGCCGGGTGCCGCGCCGGCGGAGGCTCCGGCCATGGCCACCGGTGTCGTGGTCCTGGTGGAGGAGGCGCCGGTGGAGACGGTCGAGGCCGCACCGCTGCGGGATCGAATCCGCCGCTCGAGCAGGGTCGGCGCCGTCGTGGGGTTGGCGATGGGGCTTCTCGTTGTGCTGTTCGCCTCCCAGTGGCTGGTGCCTCGTGCCACGTCTGTCGAGATCGGGGGCACCACCGGAGCCGCCATCGATGTCGTCGGGGGTTGGCTGGTCGTGGGGCTGGGGTTGATCTCGGCGGCGGCAGGCGCGGTGGTGGCCGGGGCCTCCCGGATGATCACGGGATGGTTCGGTGGCGGCCTGCAGCTCGCCAACCGCCCGTCCGGCACAATGGTCGTGGGCGCAACGGGGGGTCTGGTGACGGGCGCCGCCCTCGGCGGTGTCCTGCTGGCGTCTGGAACCCCCAACGACCTGGCCGAAGGGGTGACCACCGTCCCTCTGATGGGATCGGTGCTGTGGACATTGGCCGGGTGGACGGCAGGCGGATGGCTCATCGGGGTGCTGGTGCAGGCGTTCGCCGTTCCCCGCGGCGTCGAGTCCGGCGAGGCCGAGGAGTCGTCTGGCGTCAAGGACCGCCTGGCGACCGCCTACGGTCTGCCGGCGGTGGCGGCGGTGGCGATCCTCCTTCTCGTGCTTCCCGTCGCATACGTGTTCATCTCGTATCCGGAGTGGGCTCCGGTGACGGGCGTGTTCGTTGCCGCCAGCATCCTCGGGTTCGCCGGACTGTCGGCGTCCCGGCCGGGCATGAGGATCACCGGAGGCGAGTTTCTCCTCGCGGCCGCCGGAGTGGCGGTGGTCGTGACCGTCATCGTCGCCGTCCTCGCCATCCAGGGCGGTGGCGGACACGGTGAGGAGGGGCATGGCGAAGGCGAGGCGGTGGCGGCCGTCGTGGCCGTCTAGACACTTCGGCTCACAGGCCCGGGCCCCGCGGAGCGCAGTCTCGAGCAGCCGGGAGCGCCGGGGGTCTCCGCCGCTCGCTTCAGGCGTCCTCCACCCGCAGCGCGACGCGAATCCCGCCGATCAGCCCCCATTCGACGCGTACCGGTTCGCCGCTGCGCAGGTGCTCGGTCAGATGCGGGAGGGGAAAGGCGTACTGGCCATCCGCAGCCGGTGCGAACGTCACGAGCTCCCCGTCGTCGAGGACCGTGAACGAACGGACGGTGCTCAGATCGCCGTCCACCGCAGTGACGACTCCGATGGTGGTTCCGGACTCTGCCCCGCAGCCGGCGATCACCATGGCCAGCACCGCAGCTGCGATGGTGGAGCGCATGAGGGGGCACTCTAGGATCGATCGGGCCATCGCCGGATGTCGGGCGCCTCTAGCCTCCCCGACATGCCAGCAGTCGAGGTCTCCTCCCTCCGTCGCACCTTCGTCTCGAAGCGCTCCGGCGACGCAGAGCTCGTTGCACTCGACGGTGTCGATCTCTCGGTCGAAGAGGGTGAGATCCACGGCCTGCTCGGCCCCAACGGCGCCGGGAAGACGACTCTCGTCAAGATCCTCGCCACCATCCTGATTCCCACCTCGGGGCGGGCGGCGGTGCTCGGTCACGACGTGGTCACCGAGACCGAGGCGGTGCGACGTGCGATCGGGCTCGTGTTCGGCGGCGACCGAGGGCTCTACACACGGCTCACGGCGCGCCGGAACCTGGAGTACTGGGCAGCCCTCTACGACGTGCCCCCCCACATGACGACCCGGACCGTCGACGGGCTGCTCGAGCGCGTGGGACTCGCCTCCCGGGCGGACGACCGGGTGGAGGGGTTCAGCCGGGGAATGAAACAGCGCCTGCACCTGGCCCGCGGTCTGGTGGGGGACCCCAGGGTGATCTTCCTCGACGAACCCACTGTCGGCCTCGACCCGATGGCATCGCGCGAGTTCAGGGGGTTGGTGGCGGACCTGAAGGCCAAGGGAACCACCGTGTTTCTCACCACCCACGATCTGGCGGAGGCCGAGGACGTGTGTGACCGTGTGACGCTCATCGACCGGGGGAGGATCCTGGCCACGGAGTCACCGGCGACGCTGGGCCGCTTCGTCAGCGACTACGAGTGGGTGGAGGCGCGCGAGATCCCGTACGAAGTGATGCGGCGGATCGTCGGCGTGGTGGGACCGGGCGCCGTGAGCGAGCTCCCGGCCGGCGGGGTCCGCATCCAGCCCGAGTCCCGTGAGGCGGTTCGGTCGGTGCTGGCCGCCCTCGTCGAAGGCGGGGTGACGTCGCTTCGGACCGGGTACCCGTCGCTGCAGGAGGTGTACCTCCGGATGATCGGAGACCGGGGGATGGAGGTGTGAGCGGGCTGATCGCCGCCTACCGGATGCAGCTCGCCCTGGCGTGGCGTACCCCCAACTACTGGATGACCCAGGCCACCACCCCTGTACAGGTGGTGCTCTTCCTCTCGATCGTCGATGCCTTCGACCGTCCCGACCTCCTGGCCAATGCGCTGCTGGCGCCCGCCCTCATGACCGTGTGGGCGACGGCGGTGTGGACCGGTGGCTCGGTGATCCGCAACGACCGCTGGGGCGGGTTGATCGAACTGCACGTCGCCGCCCCTCGTTCGTACTGGTGGGTGGTGGTCGCCCGGGTGGGGGCAGTGGTCACCCTTTCGCTCCTGGTGGTCCCGATCGCCGTGCTCACGGCCTGGGTGACCTATGGCGTCGTGGTCGACGTCGCCCACCCGGTGATGCTGGCGGTGGCGATGACGGTGACGGCCGGTGCGATCGTTGCGACCGCCACCGTGCTGTCGAGCCTCACCATCCTCAGCCGTGCCGCCATCACCTTCCAGAACTCTGCGTCGTATCCGGTCCTGCTGCTGGGCGGGGTGTTCGTCCCGGTGGCGTTGCTGCCGGGCTGGGCCCAGCCGCTGGGACGGCTGGTGTTCCTGTCATGGGGCTCGGACGCCATCCGGCAGACGATCTCCGAGCCGTCACTCGATGGCATCGCCGGCCGGCTGGCCGCAGTGGTGGTGCTGGGCGGCCTCACCCTCTACGGCGGTTCCCGGCTGGTCCGGTCCATCCTGTTCCGGGTTCGTGTGTCTGGCGAGATCGGGGTCGCATGACAGCTGCCATCCGCGTGATGGGCAATGCCGCCCTGGTCGGGTACGAGGAGGTCCGCGCCCAGTTCACCTGGAAGTCGTGGCTGTTCGGGTGGGTGGCGCGATCGGTCGCCCAGGTCCTGTTCTACGCCGCCATGGGCCTGGCGGTGGGGAGCGAGGAGTTCATCCCGTACGCGTTCCTCGGAAACGTCGTGGCATCCGCCGCCCTGATGGGCCTGGCGGTGGGTCCCGACACGGCCGCCGAGCGGTTCAACGGCACGTTGCCGCTGCTCGTGGCCGCGCCGCGATCACTGCTGCCGGTGTTCGCCGGCCGGTCGCTCTCCCATCTGGTTCAGGGGACGGTGGAGGCGATGATCGTCTTCTCGGTGCTGGCGCCGTTCGTCGGCTTCCCCGACCGCTGGTGGTGGCTTCCGCTCGGTCTCACCGTCGTCGTGGCGGGGACATACGGGTTGGGGCTGTGCCTCGCAGCCGTCTCGATCGACCGGTATCGGATCTCCAACCTTCTCATGAACGTCTCCTTCTACCTGCTCGTCGCCATCGGGGGCGTCAACGTCCCGACCGACGTGTTCCCCCGCTGGGTGCAGCTGGCCGCCTCGGTGCTTCCCCTGCACCACGGTCTTCTCGGCGTGCGCGAGCTGGTCGTGACCGGTCCGTCGGCGACGGTCGCCGGCCGGTTCGGACTCGAACTGACCGTGGGGGCCGCCTGGCTGGCGCTCGGCCTGCTCGGATTCCGGTTCGCCGCCGAGTCGGGGCGCAAGGACGGCTCGATCGACTTCGCCGAGTGAGGGAGGGACCGGCCGCCGGGCGGCCGGTCGGGTCCTATCCGGACGCCATCTCGCGTTCGACGCGTTCCCAGCGGCGCTCGTCGGAGATCCAGCGGAACCAGATCGTGGCGATGATCGCCAGCAGGTAGAAGGTCCCCCCCAGCTTCATGATGATGCCGGCGATCGTCTGGTCCTCGAGCGCGGTCAGGCCCCACGTCGACATCGCATCTCCGTATGACGGGTACAGCTGGATGTCCGAGAACGTGATGAACGAAGCCGGAACGATGGGGATGATCGTGTTTGCGATCAGATAGAGCATGCGGCCCGGGTTGGAAAGCCGAGACAGCACCGGGGTGGGCGAGAAGACCGGCATCCACATCGCCACGGCGGTGGTGAAGAAGAAGAGGTGGATGGCGAAGTGCGCCCACTCGGTGCGGTTCTGCCAGTTCACCGCTTCCGGCCAGTGGATGGCGACGAGGGTCAGATTGAAGGCGAAGAACCCCGCCGCCGGATGCACGAGGGGCCGGATGATGCCCGCCACTCGCTCGCGGCCGATGGTGAAGCGAGCCATCCAGGTCGGCATTCCGACCAGGAGCAGCGGAGGGACCACGTAGCCGATGAGCATGTGCTCCACCATGTGGGCGCTGAACAGCGTCTCCTCGGCCAGGTCGTGCATCGGGTAGCCGGAGGCGACGAGCAGCACGAACACTCCCGAATACCACGCAATCCGCTGCCTGGTGGTGGCGGCCTCTGCGACGGCGACGGCCGGCCGGATCCGGGCTTCCAGGTACCAGTAGCCGACGGCGAGGACGGCTACGAGGGCGAGGACGTCGCCGTGGAGGTGGAACTCTGGAAGCACCGGTCAGCCCGTGAGGGCGAGGACTCCGAACGTGCCGAGGACGGCGGCATACAGCAGCAGGGCCAGCACGAATCCGGCGGTGAAGAACTTCGTCAGCGTCGACTTCTCGAAGCGCAGGTGCATGTACCAGCCGATCACGATGACGAACTTCAGGAACGAGAGGACCACCAGGAGGGGCGCATCCCACCCCTGCATGTCGACCGCCTCGTTGACGTAGAACAGCGCGACTTCGACGGCGGTGATGATCGCCAGGAGGATGGCGATCTGGACGTACTGCTTGCTGGTGGGGTGGGCGTGGGAGTCGCCGGCCATCAGATCTCCGCTCCGAGCAGGTAGACGAGTGTGAAGATCACGATCCAGATGATGTCGACGAAGTGCCAGTACAGCCCGACCAGTTCGAGGTTCATGCCGTGCTTCTCGGACAGCCCGCCGCGGCGCCGGGCGATCCCGAACAGCGACAACAGCATGATCACCCCGATGGCCACGTGCGCCCCGTGGAAGCCGGTCAGCATGTAGAACGCAGACGAGGCCGGGTTGGTGGTGAGCGTCATGTCCTTGACGGCGATGAACTCGTAGAACTCGAAGACCTGCCCGCCCAGGAACACCGAGCCGAGCATCGCCGTCGCCAGCAGCCAGGTCCGGGTCCCGCTCTGGTCGCCGATCGCCAGCGAGTGATGGGCGAGGACCATGGTGAGCGAGCTCATCAGCAGCACGAACGACGACACGGACGTGAACGGGATGTCGTAGACCTGACGGGGCAGGGTGCCGGCGAAGTCGCCGCCCCCGTACAGCAGGTAGTTGGTGATAAGCGCCCCGAAGAACAGGAATTCGGAGCTGAGGAACACCCACATCGCCAGCTTGCGGTTGTCGATCCCGGTCGACTCGTGGATGTCGTGGTGATCGTGGGCGTCGTGTCCGGCCATCTCGACGGTTCCGGCCATCAGTGCGCCTCCTCCGTCTCGGGCTCGTGGTGGGGCTCCTCGAGCGGCTCCATCCCCCATCCGAGCAGCGAGCCGATGGCGACGACGGCGCCGGCCACGATCAAGAGCTTCCCGACCAGCGAAGTGTGGTAGATGATCCCGTAGCCGATCAGCGGGAGCCCGGCGGCCATCAGGAACGGGAAGTAGGACGGGTTGGGCAGGTGGATCGGCTCGGAGGGGTTGCGACCCTCTTCCTCCAGGCGGGCGATCAGCTCGTCTGCGTCCGCTCGCCGCACCGCTCTGCCCTCATCGTCTTCGTCGTACTTCATGTGCCAGAACTCGTCGAGGCGGTGAACCACCGGGTTGTGGGCGAAGTTGTAGACGGGCGTCGGGTTGGGGATCGTCCACTCCAGGGTCCGGGCGTCCCACGGATCGAGTCCGGAGACCTGACCCCGGCGCTTCGAGTAGATCCAGTTGACGATGAAGATCGCCACGCCGATGGCGATGGTGAAGGCTCCGATCGTGGCTGCGAGGTTCCAGGGCCCGAGTCCGGTCTCGGGGGCATAGCGCCAGGTCCGGCGGACCATTCCCTGCAACCCCAGCCAGTGCATCGGGGCGAATGTGAGGTTGAACCCGATGAACTGGATCCAGAAGTGGGCCTTGCCCATCCGCTCGTTGAGCAGACGGCCGGTCCATTTCGGGAACCAGTAGTAGATGCCCGAGAAGATCCCGAAGATGGCCCCTCCGAACAGGACGTAGTGGAAGTGGGCCACGATGTAGTACGTGTCGGTCTGCTGCCAGTCGGAGGGGACGATCGAGTGGGTGACCCCCGAGAGTCCGCCGATCACGAACATCGAGACGAACCCGATGGCGAACAGCATCGCCGTGTTGAATCGCAGCCGGCCGCCCCACATCGTCCCGATCCAGTTGAAGATCTTGATGCCCGTCGGGATGGCGATCGTCATGGTCGCCAGGCCGAAGGCCGCCTGGGCGACCGTGGTGATCCCCGAGGCGAACATGTGATGGGCCCACACGCCGAACCCGAGGAAACCGATCGCCGCTCCGGCGAACACCACCGCCGCGTATCCGAACAGCGGCTTGCGGCTGTTGACAGGGAGCACCTCGGACACGATGCCCATCGCGGGCAGGATGAGGATGTACACCTCGGGGTGGCCGAAGAGCCAGAACAGGTGCTGCCACAGGATGGGGTCGCCCCCCGAGGCCGCCTGGAAGAAGGTGGTGCCGAATTGTCGATCGAACGTCCCCATGAACAGGGCGACGGCGATGATCGGGAGCGAGAAGAGCAGGAGGAACGCGACCACCATCATCATCCACACGAACACCGGCATCCGCAGCAGCCGCATGCCCTTGGCCCGCATGTTGAAGATCGTGACGATGAAGTTGATCGAACTGACCAGCGATGCCACTCCCAGGATCTGGAGCCCGATGAGCGCGAAGTCGATGGCCGCCCCCGGGGAGTATGAGGGTCCGGCATTGGGCTGGTAGAGGAACCATCCTCCGTCTGGGAGCCCGCCGAGCAGGGTCTGCTCTGCGTCGGTGATGTTGCCTGCGACTCCGGTGGCGGCGTTGATCGGCGGTGTCACGTCGCCGAAGAAGATCACCGAGTAGGTGAACATCGCCCCGAAGAAGAAGATCCACCACGAGAGGGCGTTGAGCCGCGGGAACGCAACGTCGCGGGCCCCGATCATCAGCGGCAGGAGGTAGTTCATGAACGCCGCCGAGATCGGCATCACGAAGAGGAACACCATCGTCACGCCGTGGGTGGTGAAGAGGGCGTTGTACTCGGCGGCGGTGAGGAAGTCGCCGTTGGGTCCGGCGAGCTGGATGCGCAGCAGCAATGCCTCGATGCCGCCGATGATGAAGAACAGGAACGCGGCGTAGCCGTACATGATCCCGATCTTCTTGTGGTCGACGGTGGTGATCCACGACCAGAACCCGGTGATCTCCTTCGGGCGCCGGAAGATGGTGGCTGCGGGGCGGGATGCGGTCGTGGTCACGTGAGGGTCTCCAGCCAGGCGATCAGGTCGTCGATCTCTTTCTGGGTCAAGCCGAGGTTGGGCATGTATGAACCGGGCTTGACCTTCGGCGGGTCGGCGAGCCACTCCTCCAGGGCCTGTTCGTAGGTCAGGCTCTCCTCAGGGGTGTCTCCTTCGTATGGCAGGTAGGCGCCTGCGAACACGTTGCGGCTGGCGAAGTGGGTGAGGTTGGGTCCGTTGAAGGCCTCATCGGCGACGATGTTGTCCGTCACCAGTTCGCTGTCGACGAAGTCGACGGTGTGGCACTGCGTGCACCCCTTGTTGAGGAACGTCTGCAGCCCCTCCCACGCCTGGGTGCCTTCGGCGGGGACGGCTGCCTCGCGCTGCTGGCCACCGACCCAGGTGTCGAAGTCGGCCGGGGACAGCACGAGGGCGCGGGCCCGCATCAGCGAGTGCGACAGGCCGCAGAACTCGGCGCAGTGGCCCCAGTACTCGCCCGGTTCGTATGCCTCCAGCCGCAGCGTGGTCTCCTGTCCGGGGACCAGGTACCGCTTGCCGTTGAGCTGGGGGATCCAGAAGTTGTGAAGGACGTCGTCGGAGGTCATGTGGGCGCACACCTCCTGCCCGGCGGGCATCACCAGCACGTTGGCGGTCTCGATGTCGTAGTCGGGGTAGGAGTACTCGAACCACCACTGATGGCCGATGATGTCGACCCGCATCGCATCCGGAGCGCATTCGGACAGGTCGAAGACCGCCCGGATCGTGGGAACGGCGATCCCGGCCAGGATGAGGGTGGGGATGACCGTCCAGGCGACCTCGAGCTTGGCGTTGCCGTGCACCTGCTTTGGCTCCTTGCGTCCCTCGCGGTCGCGGAAGACGAACATCGCCACCAGGATCGCCCCTTGTACGACCACGAAGATGGCGGTGGCCACCCAGAACACGGGCCAGAAGAGGTCGTCGATCCGCTCGGCGATCGGCCCGCGGGGATCCACCGCGCTGAGCGGTGCGTCCTCGATCTCGATGAAACTGCACGACGCCAGCAGCAGCGCCATCGCAGACAGAGACACGAGGCGACTGCGGAGCCCCGTCCCGGGCAAGCGCAGCCGCCGAAGGTGGTGGACCATGGCCGGTAGCGTACCGATCCGATCCCCGACAATCCAACCAGAGGACAAGGGCCTGTTTGCCCGGGAGAATCGGTGGATTTCGGGAGGCTCAGCCCCCCACCCCGGTGAGCGCCTCTTCGAGTTCGTCCACTCCGATGGTCCCCTCGAACCGGCGGGCGATGACGCCGCCGGCATCGACGACGAACACCCAGGGCTCGCTGGGAAGCCGCCACTCGTCGACGGCCGGGACCACCTCGAGCTCGCCGAATTCGCTCGCGTCGAGGTTGTCGTACACCTCGACGTGGACGAAGTCGCTGTCCGGGTGCGAGGAGGCCACCTGCTTGACGACGTCGAGGGTCGGCCCGCAGGTGGCCGACGTGCAGAACGCCGGGGTGGCGAAGACGATGACGGTCGGCCGCCCGTTGCCCACCGCCTCGTGGATGGAGAGCTCGTAGAAGCGGGGGTCCGGGTCGGGGTCCGTGGTCAGCTGGGCAAAGGTGTGCCCGGCGAGCGTCTTGGTGACCGAGGGCGGAGCCTGCTCGCCGGCGTCGGGGATTCCTGGATCCTCTACGACGAGGAACGGAGAAGGTGGCGTCGGTGGCCGGCCCGCCGGGACCAGCACGAGCTCCCACACCCCGGGCCGGTCGAAGGTCATCTCGACGGCGTAGAAGCCGCGGACGTTCTCGATCGCCCACACGAACTCGGCGTCCACTTCGAGAATCCGTTTGCCTTCGAAGCGGAACTCCGCCTGCATGTCCAGGTTCGGGTCGTTCACGAATGTCTCGTCGTCGTTGAGCAACGCCGTGATGATCCGCTGTTCGCCCAGCCCGATGGTTCCCTGGGAGCTCGCCACCACGGCGATTCCCTCCGTCGCCGCGCCGCACGACGCGATCAGCCAGCACGAGGCGAGGAGGGCGGTTGCGCGGCGCATGGGCGGCAAGGCTACGCGTTCGGTGGATCTCCCCGCCAGCCGGCGGCGCGGTCACGTCGGTCTCGGCGATGGATGTTGTGCGGCGTGGTCGGTAGTCGGTGCCGCCCCGGTACCCTGGCGCACCCATGGAGCCCCCGGTCACCGTCACCGACCCCCGCGCCGCCTCCGGCGGACGGATCGACTTGATCAAGTCGTACATCGCCCTGACCAAGCCGCGCATCATCGAATTGCTGCTGATCACGACGGTGCCGGCGATGGTGGTGGCCCGGGCAGGCTGGCCGGGGACCTGGCTCGTGGTGGCCACCCTCATCGGCGGGACGCTGTCCGCCGGCGGCGCCAACGCCCTCAACAGCTACCACGATCGCGACATCGACGAGGTGATGCGGCGTACGTCCCGTCGCCCGCTGCCCAACCACCGGGTCGATCCCGGCAAGGCGCGCATCTTCGGCTGGGCGCTGGGGGCGTCGGGGTTCGTGTGGCTGTGGGCGTTCACCAATCTGGCCGCCGCCTCGCTGTCCGCTGCCGCCTTGCTCTTCTACGTCTTCGTCTACACCCAGATCCTGAAGCGGACCACCGCCCAGAACATCGTGATCGGAGGCGCCGCCGGGGCCGCCCCGGTCCTGGTCGGGTGGGCGGCCGTCACCGGCTCGCTGGCCACGCCCGCCTGGGTGCTGTTCGCCATCGTGTTCGCCTGGACCCCGCCCCACTTCTGGGCGCTCGCCCTCCGGTACAAGGACGACTACGCCGCCGCCGGCGTCCCCATGCTGCCCGTCGTTCGAGGCGAGACGTTCACCACCAGGCAGATGGTGATCTACACCGGTGTCACCATCCTCTTCTCGCTCGCCCTCATCCCGGTCGCCGGAATGCGCTGGTTCTATCTGGCCGGTGCGGTCCTCTCCGGCGGGTGGTTCATGACCGAGACCGTCCGCGCCCACTTCGATCCCACCCGGGCGATGAAGGTGTTCAGTGCCTCCACCGTGTATCTGTCTGTGCTGTTCGCGGCGATGCTGGTGGATGTGCTGGCCGCCTGAGGTCTCCACGGTCTCATGCCGGGGTGGATCGACCCGCCCCCGGCGAGGAATAGCCGGGACCGCCCGGGTGTTGCCGCGTTCAGCTAATATGCACTACTCCGAATATCTTCGTGTCTGAAGGGATTCCCATGCGTCGTCTCTCGCTCCTCCTGCTCGCCGTCGGCCTGGTGGTGTCCGCCTGTGGCGGAGCCGCCTCCGCCCCGGCGGGCACGGTCGATCTCGTCACCCCGGCGGCGGCCGCAGACGTCATCACCGATGCCCCCGCCGGGCTCGTCGTGCTCGACATCCGCACCCCGGACGAGTTCAACGCCGGGGCGCTGCCCAACGCCATCAACATCGACTTCTACGCCCCCGACTTCGGCGACCGACTCGCCGCCCTCGACAAGGACGTGCCATACGTCATGTACTGCAACTCGGGCAACCGCAGCGCCGCCGCCGCCGGCCAGATGGAAGATCTCGGCTTCGCCCAGGTCTACGAGATCGACGGCGGGATCCAGGCCTGGGCGCGCGCCGGCGGCCCGCTGGCGCTTCCCTGAGTCCATGCGGGGGCCGGGACCCCCTGAGTCCATGCGGGGGCCGGGACCCCCGACGCGCTCCGACGGTGTACAACGAGCGAAGGGGTAGCCTCCGCGCATGCTCGGTGCCATCTCCTATCCGCCCATCCCGATCTTCGAGCTCGGGCCGCTGGATCTGTCGCTGCACGGGCTGTTCGCCGCCGTCGGGTTCGTGCTCGGGGGCTGGCTGGCCACCACCCACCTGGAGCGGCGCGGATTCGACGGAGCGGCCTACCAGTCGGTGCTGTCGTGGGCGATCGTCGGCGCCCTGCTCGGTGCCCGCTACTTCACCGCCCCGGCCGCCCTCCTCGACGGGACCCCGCTGCTCACCGCGCTCAACCCGGTACGCGGCAGCTTCTCGATCATGGGCGGGTTCGCCGGCGGCATCCTCATGGGGTGGTGGCGGATGCGGAAGGTCGGCCTGCCACGGCCGGCCACGTTCGATGCCTCCTCGTTCGGGCTCGCCCTCGGCACCATCGTCGGGCGGGTAGGCGATCTCGCCATCGTCGAGCACCTGGGAAGTCCCACTGCGGTCCCTTGGGGTTACGGCATCCGCCCCGGCTACGACGTGGCGCCGCAGCACGATGCCCTCGAGTGCACGATCGGCACGGCCGGCTCCGACGGGCTGTGCGGCGTGTACCACCACGTGGCCGTCTATGACCTGGCCGGGGCCGCGATCCTGCTCGGCGTGCTCTACCTCCTCCAGCGACGCGTCCGGCTCCGCTACGGCCAGCTGTTCGCCTTCTGGATCGTCTGGTACGGCATCCAGCGCTTCGTGCTCGACTTCCTCCGCGTCGGCAACGGCGACGCCACCCTCGGGTCGTTCACCTGGAACCAGATCAGCGGGCTCGCCGCCGCGGTGGGCGGCGCCGCCCTCTTCTGGTGGTTCGGCCGCCGCCACCCGGTGGTCTCGGCCGCCGAGGACCGGGTCCTTCCCGGGCAGGTCGAGCCCCGCCTCGCCGAGGCCTGAGCCCGACCGGCCCCGCCTTCTAGCCTGCCCCTGTGACCGCGCGCCGACCACCCTCCACCGGCCTCCCCGTCGAGGAGGTGATTCCCGAGGTGCAGCGCGCGCTGAGCGAGGCCGGCCAGGCGGTGCTGGTGGCGCCGCCCGGGTCGGGGAAGACGACGGTCGTTCCCCTCCACCTCGTGGGCGAGCCCTGGAGACAGGGCCGCAAGATCGTGATGCTCGAGCCCCGCCGGCTCGCCACCCGGGCGGCGGCGCGACGGATGGCGCAGCTCCTGTGGGAGGAACCGGGGGACAGCGTCGGGTATGTGACCCGCACCGACCGCCGCACCGGCCCGAACGTGGTGGTGGAGGTGGTCACCGAGGGTGTGCTCACCCGGCGACTCCAGCGCGATCCCGAGCTGTCCGACACGGCGGCGGTGATCTTCGACGAGCTCCACGAGCGCAACCTGCAGACCGACCTCGGGCTCGCACTGGCGCTCCATGCCCGGGCGCTCTTCCGTCCCGATCTCCGGCTGCTGATCATGTCCGCCACCATCGACGCACGGAGGGTGGCCGGAATCGTCGGGGGGACCGAGCCCGCTCCGGTGATCGAGAGCGCCGCCCGGCGCCACCCGGTCGACATCCGCTGGACGCCGGCGCCGCGCAACGCCCGGCTGGAGGATCACACCGCCGCGGTCATCCGCCAGGCGCTCGCCTCCGAGCCGGGGGATGCGCTGGTGTTCCTGCCGGGGATCGGCGAGATCAACCGGGTGGCGGAACGCCTGGGAGGCGGGGCACTGGGGGCCGACGTGCGACGTCTCCACGGCAGCCTCCCCATCGCCGAGCAGGATCTGGCGGTGGCGGCTTCGCTGCCCGGGATCAGGAAGGTGGTGCTGTCGACCGACATCGCCGAGTCCAGCCTCACCGTCGAAGGGGTCCGGATCGTGATCGACTCGGGGCTGGCCAGGGCGCCCC
>DATCZS010000144.1:0-4107 GCA_036525795.1 Acidimicrobiia bacterium
GCCATTCCGTACGCCAGCCGACCGAAGAACACTGACAGGGCCAGGAAGAAGAGGAACCAGCCCAGATCGCCCATGCCAGGCAGTTTTCCCCGCTTTGTTGGCACCGTCAACCAGATCGATCTGCAGTCCCGACGTCCCAACCTAGGACAGGAAAGCGCCCCGACTGACTTCCCGGGGGAGTCCGGGGTGCCTGCCCGGGCGCCCGAACAGCGTGATCGGACACGCAGCGAAGTCAACCGGTGTTCCCATGACTGGGGTTACACCGTTGCCGAAATCTTGTATTCGTTTCCGATGCCGGCCATGACCCGCTGATCGACCAGGAAATCCGCGACGAGCATGTCGGCCGGAGCCCGGCCGGAACGCTCGGAGAACGCCTTCCAGTCGAAGGTCTCTGCCAGGACGTCCGGCCCGAGTCGACGCAGTGACGCATCGATCACTCGTGTGCGTTCGATCTCCACGATGGGGGCAGAGCGCACGACGACCGTGCCTGCCCCGGTTGTCAGCAGCATGCGGATGGACCCGGCGTCGTGCCGGGTGCGGCCAGGGGACTCCTCAACGACGGCCCGATTCCGCCCGCCTGTCTCGACGTGCACCGTCCCCGGCATCCCCAGCCAGACGTGGATCGAGAGCCCGTTGTCGAGGTCGACCAAGAGGTGCTTGCCGTGCGTGCGCACCCCCGTCGCCGAGCTGGCGATGATCCGGCTCGCCGCGCGGCGAATGGCCGGGACCCCATCGACGGCGAGGATCTCCCGGCCGATGACGATCGGCGAGATTCGAGCCGCCGCCCTGGCGTAGCTGTCGCCCTCCGGCATGTCAGCGGCGCAACGTCAGGCCGCGAAGCGCAGGAGAGAATCCGTGTTCGGACAGGGCGGCTCCCCAGCGGCCGGATGCGGCGGGCAGCCCGTCGATGGTCTCGATCGTGAACCGGCGATGCCGTCTCCCGACTTCGGCCAGAGCCGCCACGGCCGGATTGATCACGTCTTCGTCGGGGATGTCGATGGTGCGCAGTCTGCGCCCGTCGAGGAACGCCACCAGCCGACCGTCGGACAACACCACGTACGTGCCGGCGATCCGGCCGATCCGGCCGCTCTCCACCGCCGGCCAGTCGAGCATCGATCCGTACGGGTTGGCCGGGTCGGTGGAGGCGAGGGCGACCACGGGAGAGCCGTCCCTGGAGCGGAGACGATCGATGGCTCCGGGGAGCGCGAACTGGGCACCTCCCAGGCCTTCGATGAAATAGCCCCTTCGCACCCGTCCCACCTCTTCGAGCCGGCTGAGAACGGGGTAGAGAGCGGTGAAGCCGCCCGTGACCCCTTCGGCGGCCACGCCGGCCCTCGTCACCACTCCCTGGCGCTCGAGCAGCTGCTCCGCCCACGCCGTCGCCCTTTCGGTGCCCGACACCTCGGGGACACGCAGGTCCTCGACCAGGGACCACCGGCCTGCCGCATGCGGTGGGAACGTGGAGGGAACGCGGGGCCGGGACCGCCCCCGACCCTGCGTTGGTCCACTCAGGAAGGCGCGAAGCGGAGACAGGGTGTCGTTGGTGACCTCTCCCGCCCACACCAGGTCCCAGAGGGCGTCGAGCGCGGTCGTGGGGTCTCCGCCACCACACGCCTGGTAGACGGCGGGGAAGAACGAGGCCCCGCGCTCGGACAGGTGCGAGCGGATCGCGGCGTGCAGAGGGCCGTCGGGCCCCTCGGTCGCCGCCGGTGTCCACAGGGCCGGAAGCCGATCGCGGTAGTAGAGGGCGATGCGGCCATCTCTCGCCCCCAGCGGACCCCGACCGATCCAGACGAGTTCCCCTGTCAGCATCGCCTGGTCCAGATGGGGGCCGGCGTTGCCGATGCGGGCCGGGAGGATGTCGCGCTCCAGCACCGAGGCCGGGATGTCGGCACCCTGGAGTCGCTGCATCGTCTCGAAGAACGCCGTCGACCCGGACGGCGGATCGGGTCGAACCTGGTGCCATCGGGCGAGGAAGCGACCGAGCGCCGCCGGCTCGACCGGCTCGATCTCCGAGCGCAGGGAGGCAAGGGAGCGGCGTTTCAGACGTCTGAGAACCTCGCTGTCGATCCACTCCGAACCCGCCCCACCGGGTCGAAAGGCTCCTCGAACCACCCGCCCTTCCCGCTCGAGCCGGCCCAGGGTCTGGGTGATCACTCCGACTGGAAGCGAGAGGGCCGCCGCCACCTCGTTCTCGGTGTGGGGACCGTGGGTTCGGGCGTAGCGGCCGACCACGTCCCCGAGCGGGTCGGCGACCGGTTCGAGGAACGTATGGGCCACGCCGCGGGGCGGCTGGACTCCGAGTGCGTCACGAAGTCGGGCGGCATCCTCGATCGCCGCCCAACGGGGAGTGCCGGCCAGCCGGACCGAGATGATCCTGCGCTGGGCAGACAGGGTGTTGACCGCCTCTGCCACGTCGAGGCCCTCTGTCCGCACCTCGAGATCCTCTTCGGTCAGCGGCCCGAGTACCCGCAGCAGGTCGTGGACGGCATCGACGGTCGTCGCCCGCCGGTCGTCGGAGAGGAACTGGATCTCGGACTCGAGCAGTGCCAGCTGTTCGGCGTCCAGGAGCTGGCGCAGCTCGCCCTCGCCCAGGAGCTCGGCGAGCAGATCCCGGTCGAGGGTGAGCGCCGCCGCCCTGCGCTCGGCCAGCGGGGTGTCCCCTTCGTACAGGTAGGCGGCGACGAAGGCGAAAAGGAGCGTGGACGCGAACGGCGAGGGAGCGTCGCCGTCGATGGTGGCGATGCGGATGGTCCGGGAACGTATGGCGCCGAGGACCGCCTGAAGGGAAGGGAGATCGAAGTCGTCCTGGAGGATCTCACGGAACGACTCCAGAACGATCGGGAACGACTCGAACTGCTTCGCCACCTTGAACAGGTCTGCTGCTCGTCTTCGCTGGAGCCACAGCGGCGTCCTCTGTCCTGGCCGCCGGCGGGGGAGGAGCAGCGACCGGCCTGCGGCCTCCCTGAAACGGGCTGCCAGCATGGCGCTGTCCGCCAGATGGTCGATCAGGAGGGATTCGACCTCGTCGGGGTCGGGGATCAGCTCGCTCGCATCGGGGACCTCGTCGCTGTCCGGGAAGCGGAACGCGATGCCGTCGTCCGACCAGATGACGTCGACGTCGTATCCGAATCGATCGCGGAGCCGCTGGGTCACGGCCATCGCCCACGGGGCGTGGATGCGCGCCCCGAAAGGAGACAGCACCACTATCCGCCAGTCACCGATCTCGTCGCGAAAGCGCTGGATGACGACGGTCTGGTCGGTGGGCAGCACCCCGGTGGCCGACCGCTCCTCTTCGAGGTAGGCAACCAGGTTGCCGGCGGCGAGCCGATCCAGCCGGTACCGGCCCTGCAGTTCGGACAGCGCCTCGTCTCGCTCCATGCCGCCGATCGTGCGGATGAAAGACCCGATCGCCCGCCCCGTGTCCACCGACCGGCCGAGGGCGTCACCGTGCCAGAACGGGATCTTCGCCACCGGTTCGCCGGGTGCCGGGATCACCTCGACCCGGTCTGGGCCGATGTCGGAGATTCGCCACGACGACGACCCGAGCACGAACACGTCGCCCACCCTCGATTCGTACACCATCTCCTCGTCGAGTTCGCCCACCCGGCCTCCTTCGGGGAGCTGAACCCGGTAGAGACCGCGGTCGGGGATCGTGCCGGCGTTGGCGACGGCGAGTTGTCGGGCGCCGGGTCTGGCCGAGACCGTTCCGCTCACCCTGTCCCAGGTGACCCGGGGCCGCAGCTCTGCGAACAGGTCGGAGGGATACCGCCCTGCGAGCATGTCGAGGGTGGCATCGAACAGCGTCCGCCCCAGTTCGGCGTACGGGGCTGCCCTTCGTACCAGGTCGAACAACTCGTCTGCGGTGCGGTCTCCCACGACCACCGAAGACACCAGTTGCTGGGAGAGGACATCGAGCGGGTTGCGGGGGATCACCGTCGGTTCGACGGCGTGATCTGCCATCCGGTCGACGAGGACGGCAGAAACCAGCAGATCCCCGCGGTACTTGGGGAAGACCTTGCCGCGGCTGGGCTCGTCGACGCGGTGCCCGGCGCGGCCGATCCGCTGCAGCCCCCGCGCCACCGAGCCCGGCGACTCGACCTGGAC
>DATCZS010000145.1:0-9100 GCA_036525795.1 Acidimicrobiia bacterium
CTCCGATCGCGTTATCACCTCGCCTGGGACGGCGGGGGCCTCGACCTGGTGCGTTCGGGGTTCGGGTTCCGCATGCGCCTGGTGCGGGGAGGTGCCGAGGTCGGCTCGGTGAGGATCGCCAACTTCTTCAACCGCCGGCTGCTGGTCGACGTCCCCGACGATCTCCCGGTGGTGGTCGTCGCCTTCGTGGTGTGGCTGGTGGTCCGCATGCGCCGCGCCGCCGCCGCCTCCGCCGCCGGCGGCAGCTGAGGCCAACCCAGGGCTCGGGTCCACACTGAGTGTGGACGAGCGCGCAATGTTCGCCCGCTCAGCCGGCGGTGATGAGGTTCCAGACCCGGTCGACGTCGGCGGCGGACGTGCGGGTGCCTCCGATCGCCAGCCGCAGCGTGAGATGCCCGCCCAGCCGGGTGTGGGTGAGGTAGGCCTCCCCCGAACCGTTCACCCGGTCGAGGACCGCCTGGGTCGCCTCGTCGCCGTCCACGTGGCGGAAGCACACGAGCGACAGCGGAGCCGGGGCCGTCAGCACGAAGGACGGATGACCCTCCACCCGGTCGACGAAGTCCCGGGCCAGACCGATGTGCGCGCGCAGCTGGGCCCTGATCCCCTCCAGGCCGTAGTGGCGCAGCACGAACCACAGCTTGAGTGCCCGGAACCGCCGCCCCAGCGGGACCTGCCAGTCGCGGTAGTCGATCACCGCTCCCGACTCGGTCGCCCGATTGCGCAGAAACTCGGGGAGCACCGACAGGGCCGACACCAGGTTGGCCCTGTCTCTCACCCAGAACGCCGAGCAGTCGAAGTTCGTCAGCATCCACTTGTGCGGGTTGAACACATACGAGTCGGCCAGTTCCAGCCCGTCGAACAGCTCGGCGCACTCGGGCAGCAACCCCGCCGACCCGGCGAAGGCGGCGTCGACGTGGAGCCACAGCCCGTACCGGTCACAGATCTCGCCGATCCGGCGGATCGGATCGACGGCGGTCGAAGAGGTGGTCCCGATGGTGGCGCACACGAACATCGGCTTCCTGCCCGCTGCCAGGTCGGCCTCGATGGCCTCGACCAGCAGCTGGGGCCGCATGGCGAAGGCGCCGTCGACTTCGATCGCGCGCAGGCCCTCCGCCCCGAGGCCGGCGATCCGCACGGCCTTGTCGATCGCCGAGTGTGCCTGCGTCGACGTGTAGGCGACCAGGTCGGCGACCGGGGCGCGGGCGTCGGCGCCGTCGGAAGCCCGATGCCGGGCGGCCAGGAGGGCGACGAGGGTGGAGGAGGAGGCCGAGTCCTGGAGGACGCCGCCACCGGTCGACGCGGAGTGGAAGGCGGCGGGCAGCCCCATCGCCGCCTGCAGCCAGTCGAGCACCAGCATCTCGATCTCGGTGCAGGCGGGCGAGGTGGCCCACAGCATGCCCTGCACACCCAGCCCCGAGGAGAGCAGGTCGCCGAGAACGGCCGGTCCCGAGGCGTTGGCCGGGAAGTAGGCAAAGAACGAGGGCGACTGCCAGTGGGTGATCCCCGGCAGGACCACCCGGTCGATGTCGGCGAAGATGTCGTCCCAGCTCTCGCCCCGGTCGGGGGCGGTCTCGGGAAGCATCGAACGGACGGCGCCCGGTTTCACCTGCGCCAGCACCGGAAGCTCGCCCACGCGGTCCCAGTAGTCGGCGATCCAGTCGATCATCCGGTAGCCGGCCTGGCGGAACTCCTCCGGAGTCATGTGGGCGGCGGTCATCGGGGGGACGCTACAGGCTCTGTGGGCATGACCCGGCGGAATCCGTCGACTCCTGCCCGCCGGGAATCGAGGGTGTCGCTGTGTGTGCGCCGTTCGACGGAGAACGGCGAAAGGTGCACACGGACGGGCTCACGAACCCGGGGCGAACGTGTCCACCATCTGTCGCCACAGGGCGGGGTCGGCTCCCTCTGACCCCGAGAACGTCAGCACGAAGACCGTCGCGTCGGTCGCCACCCAGTACTGGTGGCCCTGTGCCACTCCGACGTCGGGGATCCGGTAGGTGATGAACAGCGCCGGGAACCGATCCAGGTCGACGACCTCCGACGTCACGTCGGTGGCCCCGGCCGCCTCCAGCTGGGCCGGGCCGAGGTCGCGGGCCAGCGCCAGGTCGTCGGCGGCGCCGGCGGGGAACTGGAGCACGTTGAGATTCTCGGCGAACGAGCCCGTGAACGCTGCCATGTTGAACAGGAAGTCGACCCCCTCGCTGGAGAGGAGCGACTGGGCGAGACCTTCGAAGCCGCCCAGATCGGCGCCCTCCAGCTGGTCGGAGATCGCCTGGCGCACATCAGGGTCTTCGAGGAAGCTGCGGCCGTCAACCCACAGCTCGGGCAGCCCGATGGCGTAATTGGAGCCGCGGAACGTCGACCAGCCGGAGGGGAGTTGGAGGCCGGCCCGGGGCGAGTCAGGCGCGGTGGCGGCGCTCCCCGGGACGGTGGTCGTCTCGGGGACCGTGGTGGCGGGGGCGGCGGTGACGGTGGTGGGCGCCTGTTCCTCCGCAGTGCACCCCGCCGCCACCACGGCGACGAGGATCAGCAATGTGCACCGGCGCATGAGCGTCAGTCTACGGGCTCAGGCAGATACGCCTGCCCGGAGCAGGCCCACGACCAGTCCGTCGACGAGCGCCTCCCAGGAGGCCTCGATGATGTTCTCGTGGACGCCGATCGTGCCCCACGATCCCTCGTGATCGGAGGTCTCGAGCAGGACGCGCACCTTGGCGGCGGTGCCGTCGGATGAGTCGAGCACCCGCACCCGGTAGTCGGTGAGCCGCAGGTCGTCGATCGGCGGGTAGGCGGTGCGAAGCGCCGACCGCAGCGCCTGGTCGAGAGCGTGGACGGGCCCGTCGCCCTCGCCGGTGGTGACGACCCGGTCCCCGGCCACGTGCAGCTTCACCGTGGCCTCGGCAACCACCTCCTCGTCCGCCCGGCGCTCGATGAACGTGCGGAAGGACTCGAGCACGAAGTACGGCTGGGACCAGCCCAGCATCCTGCGCACCAGCAGTTCGAACGAGCCGTCCGCCGCCTCGAAGTGGTACCCCTCGTGCTCCAGCTCCTTGACCCGGTCCAGCACCTCGCGCGCCAGGTCGTCGTCCATCTCGAGACCCAGCTCCTTCGCCTTGTGGAGGATCGACGCCCGACCGGCCTGCTCGGACACCACCATCCGGGTGAGGTTGCCGACGAACTCCGGCCGCGTGTGCTCGTAGGCATCGGCGCGCCTGGCGAGGGCAGACGTGTGAAGGCCCGCCTTGTGGGTGAACGCCGACGACCCCACGTACGGCCTGTGGGGGTCGAGGGTGATGTTGACCACTTCGGCGATGTGGTGGGAGATGGGAGACAGCATCTTGAGCTGCTCGTCGTTCACGACCGGCAGGTTCATCTTGATAGCCAGGTCGGGGATGATCGAGCACAGGTCGGCGTTGCCGGTGCGCTCGCCGTAGCCGTTGACGCACCCCTGCACCTGCCGCACTCCGGCGGTGACCGACGCCAGCGACGAGGCGACCGCACAGCCCGAGTCGTTGTGGAAGTGGACGCCGGTGGCGGCATCGGGCAGGGCGGCATGAACCTTTCCCAGGGTGGCGACCACCGAGTGGGGGAGCATGCCGCCGTTGGTGTCGCACAGCACCAGCCGTTCCGCCCCGGCCTCGTGGGCCGCCCGCAGCACCGACAGGGCGTAGTCGGGGTTGGTGGCGTAGCCGTCAAAGAAGTGCTCGGCGTCGAAGAACACCCGGCGGTCGTGGCCCTTGAGGTATTCGATCGACTCGGCAACCATGCGCACCCCCTCGTCGAGGTCTGTGCGCAGCGCCTCGGTCACGTGGTAGTCCCACGACTTGCCGACGATGCAGATCACCTCGGTGTCCGCGTCGAGCAGCGCCTTGAGCTGTGGGTCGCCCTCCACCGACATCCGGGGCCTGCGGGTCGATCCGAAGGCAGCGAGGGTGGAATGGCGGAGATTCAGCTCGCTCCTTGCCCGCCGGAAGAACTCGTCGTCCTTGGGCAGCGCCCCCGGCCAGCCCCCTTCGATGTACGCCACACCGAGATCGTCGAGCAGCTGGGCGATGCGCAGCTTGTCGTTCACGGTCAGCGAGATGCCCTCCTGTTGAGAGCCGTCTCTGAGGGTGGTGTCGTAGATCTCCAGTCCGGGCTGCATGGGGTGGTCCTCCGGCAACAAAAAACCCCCTGCCGGGCAGAGGGATTCGGGCACACGCCGGGATGTGGCGTGTACCTAGTGGCGAATGATGATCGTGTTCGAGGCGTACATCGTGGCGGGCAGTATGGCGAGCCGGGAAGGTGGCGTCAACGTCGATCGGGCCGGAAGAGCGGACCTCAATCCCACAGGGTGGGCGCCAGCGACACCGCCCGGGTGGGGATCTCGCCTTCGGCGGGGGGACCGAACAGTCTTTCGAGCAGTTCGTGCCAGTCGAAGGTCTCGGTCACCTGCGATGCCCGGATGGTGACGACCCGGTCTGCGTCGAGGTACTGGGGGATGATCGTGTCGAGGATCTGTTCGATCTCCGCCCGGAACCGCTCGTCGGTGCTCCGGACACCGTCCCCCCGCAGCGGGACATCCGGCAGCAGGCGGACGAACAGGTCGTAGGTGTCACACCAGCGCCGCACCAGCGGCTTGACGTCGAAGGGATCCTCCCCTCTGGTTGCGCGAAGGAAGTAGGCGAAGTTGTCGATCACCGCCCGGTCGGCGACCAGCACGTCCGCCCGGCTGCGCAGCTCGAGTTCCTGTTGGATCTGGGCCATGATCACCCACAGCTGGGCTTCCGGCGTCGCCGCCTCGTTCATGCCGAGCGGGTTGAACCGGATCACCTCCCGGCCGACTTCGACGCTGCGACCGCTGCGTCCCACCGCCCCGGCGAAGGAGTGAACGGCATTGGTCTTCCGGACCGAGTGGGATCCGATGAAGGCGATCTTCTTCGAGGTCGGCATGGCTCCCCACGCTACCCGGGAGCCGACCGACACCGGGCAGCCGTCACCCGGTGGCCGACACCCGGGGCCGGCGTCTCAGTCCTCGGTGATCCGGATCACCCGGTAGCCGGACTCCTCCTCGATGACCACCGCCTCGTCGGCTTCGAGCGTGCGCAGGTACTCGGCCAATTGGGCCTCTTCGATCACCCGTCCGGCTCCGCCCGAGTGCATCGTGACCACGGGCACGCCGAGGTCCTTGCCCAGACGGCGCATGCCGTCCTCGGGGTGGGTCGTGACCACCGTGACCCGGCGGATCACGGCATGTTCTTCTTCGGGCAGCTGTCGCCTCTCGCGGCGCCAGGTCGTCACGTGGTAGGCGGCGACGAGTCCGGTGGCGGCCAGCACACCGAACGGAGCGCGGGACCGGTCGACCAGGACCTCGAAGGTGTCGCCCTCCAGCACCGATTCGAGCACCCGGTAGATCACCAGGATCAAGCTGATCAGCGCGGTGACACCGCCCACTCCGGCCAGCACCGTCAGGTAGATGCGGCGGGAGTGGGACGTGATCTCGGCGAGGGTCGGGGCCACGCGGGGCCGCCATGTGAGCCACCACACCGGGGCGCCCACCACCAGGGCGGCGATACCGCCCAGGAGGAGGTCGACGCCGGCCTCTCCGGCGACCGAAGGCGTTGCCGCGGCGAGAAGGCCGTTGACCACCACCCCGAATCCGGTGGCGGCCGCCACCAGCGCCAATCCGCCCAGGACGAATCGATAGCTGTACCCGACCTCGGTCTCGGCCACCTCGGAGTCTCCGAGGGCAACCGCCCGGTGATACCGCCAGACGACGAACCCGAGTCCGATGGCGGTCAGCATGCCGGGGAGATCGTTGAACTGGGCTGCCGCGGTGGAAGCCCCGTCACCGAAGAAGTGCTGGAGGACGGTGAACAACAGACCGCCCGTTCCCGAGAGGCATACGACCGCACCTCCGGCGGATCCGGGGACGAGCAGGTAGAGCGAACGTTCGACCGAGGTCTCCTGGCCCTTCAGGTCGTGCAGCCAGTGCCACCACCACAGCGCCGCACCGAGGACCGTCCAGATGGCCCCCTCTCCAACCTGGTCCCACAGCGCCGATTGGGCCACGGCGACCTCGGTCATCGCCTGGTATGCCCGGTCGAGCAGCGACGAGACCAGGGTGCCGATTCCGACCGCGCCGACCACCAGGCCGATGGTCGAGCCGACCGCGACCGGGATCCCGCCGAGGCGGTGGGGCGGGCGGACCGAAACCCGGTGCCACTCGTGCCACGCCGCCATCAGGCCCCAGGCGAGGCCGGTGGCGAGCGACCCCGCCCCGAACTCGTTCCAGCCGAACACCCAGGCGAGGCCGTTGCCCAGCCCGACGATGGCTCCGATCCCGAACACCGCGGTGGCGGTCGCCAGATAGAGGCTCCACACCAGCGACGACCGGTCGGCCTGGTCGAGCGTCCTCAGCAGATAGCGCCACAGGACGATGAACGTCGGGAGCCCCACTCCGGTGAGCGACACCGCCCGGGCGATGTTCGTGGCGGAACGGCCGGCGATCAGGTCGCCGGTCTCGAACGCCAGCTCGAGCAGCTGAGCGACTCCGACCGCGGCGATGATGGCGGTGGCGAGGGTGAAGGCGGCGGTGACGAGGAGGCGCATCAGGCCGGCGCCGGCGACCGGGTTGGTCCGCCGGGCGAGGGCGACTGCCCCCGCCACCAGTCCACCGATGATCAGAAGCGGAATGAGTCCAGCGATCATGTCATGGCCTTTCGATGCACGTCCAGAACGGCCACGGCGTCTCGTCGATCAGCCATGCGCCGTCGGATTCCCTGAGCAGGAACCGCGAGCGGTCGGAGTAGTCGTACGGGGAAAACGGGTCGCCGCCGCCGTAGCCCACGGTGACCTCCACCACGGCGGAGTCCCCGGTGACCCGCACGTCGCCGAGCGTCACCCGAAGGTCGTTGTCGATGTACGGGTCTTCGAACCTCTCGCAGTCGCGACTGTCCACCATCAACGCCTCGGCGGTGGCGAGGTCGCCGTCGATGACGGCCTGCGTGTAGCGCTGTACGACGCCCTCGGGGCTGTCGGGATCCAGCTCCACCGTCCGTCCGCCGGCGACGATGGCGATCACCGCCAGCAGAAGGACAGCGAGGATCACCACGCCGCCGATGATCAGGGGCCGGTCGGGGCCGTCCCGTTCGAGTGATTCGCGTGTCACCGTCATATCGTCCTCCGCCATCATCATCGAAGCAAGAACCCTTCCAGGCAATGGGTGAAAGCCCTGACCTCGGTGTCGGGGTACCCGGATGTGCGGCGACCCGGCCGCGAGGAGACCGCCCCGTCAATTCGTCCGTGTCCGGAGTGGCACCCGCATACGATGGCCTCTCGAATGAGTGCCCCAGCTCCCCTCGGAACCGTGGTGCGCGACGGCGCCCGCCTCGTCGCCGGGTTCGTCCGCGCCCATCCGGTGGGATTCTCTGTCGGGGTGTTCGGCGCCGCCAACTTCGCCGCGGCGATCGTGGCCTCGGCGGTGGTGGTGGGGCGTATCACCGATGACCTGATCGTCCCGGTGCTCGACCAGGGCGAGCCCATCGATGGGCGGCTGCGGGCGGCGGTGGTGGCGCTGGTCGTCATCGCGCTGTGGAAGGCGGTGGGAATCATCGTGCGCCGGACCGGAGCCACATGGACCCAGGGCAAGACCCAGGCAGACATCAGGACCCGGCTGGTCGAACATCTGATGGCCCTCGAGCTGTCCTGGTTCCGCAAGCAGTCCACCGGCGACCTGCTGGCGGTCAGCGACTCGGACGCCGGACAGTCCACTCACGTTCTGGGGCCGTTCCCGTTTGCCAGCGGGGCGTTCATGCTGCTCATCGGCTCGATCGTGATCGTGTTCCTCGTCGACCCGTTCCTCGGGCTGATCACCATGGTCGGCCTGCTCGGCAAGGTGTCGGTCGACGTGTACGGGGCGTGGTCGATGTTCGCCGCCTTCGAAGTCGTCCAGCAGCGCCGGGGTGAGACCAGCGGGGTCGCCCACGAATCGGTCGACGGCGCCCTCACCGTCAAGGCCCTCGGCCGGGAGGCGTACGAGGTCGGCAGGTTCCGGGCGGCGTCAGAGGCGCTGCGCGACGAACTGGTGGCCATCGCCCGCAAATTCACGTTCTACGACGCGATCCAGGACGCGATCCCCGCCGTGACCACCGTGGCGGTGCTCGTCGTCGGGGCGGCACGGATCCGCGCGGGCGTCGTGTCTGCCGGCGACCTCGTGACGATCACCTACCTGCTCAGCCTCATCGCCTTCCCCCTTCGTCTGATCGGCTACGTGCTGTGGGAGGTGTCCTCGAGCCTCGCCGCCTTCAAACGCGTCCAGGCGGTACTCGCCATCGACGAGGAAGTCGCCTACGGCGGCCTCGCCTCGCGCCCCGATGCCAGCGGGGCATCGGTGGAGTCGGATGCCATCTCCTTCGGCTACGAGCCGGACGAGATGGTGCTGCGCGACGTCGAGGCCGTCATCACTCCCGGCCGCACCGTGGCGATCGTCGGGCCGACCGGATCGGGCAAGTCGACGCTCGTCACGCTCATGGCGCGCCTGTGGGATCCGACCACCGGAACCATCCGGCTCGACAGCCGCGACCTGAGAGACTTCGCCCGCTCGGCGCTCGCAGGAGAGGTGGCGTTCGTCGGACAGGACGTGTTCCTCTTCGACGACACCGTTCGCAACAACATCGCCTTCGGGATCCACGCCTCCGACGAGGAGGTGACCCACGCCGCCGCCATGGCGAACGCACACGAGTTCATCCTCGACCTTCCGGAGGGGTACGCCACCCAGCTGGGGGAGCGGGGAACCTCGCTGTCGGGGGGCCAGCGGCAGCGGATCGCCCTGGCGCGGGCTCTGATCAGGAGGCCCCGTCTGCTGATCCTGGACGACGCCACCTCGGCGGTCGACCCGTCGATCGAGACGTCGATCCTCGCCGGGCTGCGGAGGGCGGCGCTTCCGTCGACGGTGGTGGTCGTCGCCTACCGGCGGTCGTCGATCGCCCTGGCAGACGAGGTGATCTTCATCGAAGGCGGCAGGATCGTCGCCCAGGGACTCCACGACGAGTTGCTGGCGAGCGTGCCCGGATATGCCCGGCTGATCCAGGCATACGAGGAAGACGCCGCCGCCCGGCTGCGC
>DATCZS010000146.1:0-21261 GCA_036525795.1 Acidimicrobiia bacterium
CTCGAGGATCGACTGTGCGAGGACGCGGACGTCCGCCGTTCCGATGAGTGCGGCCGCCTCGTCCTCGCCGACGAACACCACATCGGCCGAGCGAGCCAGCCTCAGAAGGACGCCGGCTGCCTTTCCGCTGTCCGGCCAGAGCGACGGTCGGAAGTTCACGTCGAACGAGACACGCGACGGCCCGCGCAGCCTGTTCACAATGACGGTTTCGACCAACTCCGCGGCAGAGTCCGAGAGGGCAGCCGTGATACCGGTCAGGTGGGTCCACTGCGACGGACCGACCCGCCGAAGGTCGTCGGGCGACAGCGCTCGCGCAGCACTCTGGCTGCGATAGTACGTCGAAGACCTGACGGAGCCATCAACGTGAACTGTCATCACACCGGTGGGACGAAGATCGTCGCGGACCACCTCCACGTCCACACCGGCTTCGGCGACCGCACCTTCGATGAACTTCCCAAGCGGGTCACTTCCGAGGCGCGACGCCCATTGCGTGCGGCATCCCAGCCGGGCCATCCCCATCGCCACGTTCGATTCCGCGCCGGCGGGCACAGCCAGGTAGTGGCGAGGATCTTCGCGGGAGACGAAGGCAACCATGGTCTCACCGATCGCCACCAGGTCGAATGGCTCGCCTCGAGTGGGGTCGTCGGGATTCATACGGATGTCCCACAGTATGGCCACCCGGGCGGGGTGAGCCGGAACCGAGGAAAGGTGCCCATCCCGTGAGGATTGCCATCACCGGAGCGAGCGGAATCGTCGGACGGGCTGTCGTCGAGATGGCGCTCGAGGAGGGACACACCGTTGTGGGGATCGATCGACGTGCCGGGGCGCCAGTGGATGTCGGGATCGACCTGCTCGGCGTCGACGTCTCCGACTACCCGACCCTGGTCGGTGCCATCGACGGGTGCGACGCCCTCATCCACCTCGCCGCCATCAACGGACCGGGTCGCGATCCCGATCACGTCGTCCACAACAACAACGTCGTCGCCAGCTACAACGCACTCCGCGCCGCTGCCGAGGCGGGCATCTCCCGGGTGTGCCAGGCGTCGAGCGTCAACGCCATCGGCGGGCGGTTCAGTCGCTGGCCGCGCTACGACTACTTCCCGCTGGACGAACAGCATCCGACCTACGCCGAGGACCCATACAGCCTGTCGAAGTGGATCTGCGAAAGCCAGGGCGACGCCATCGCTCGCCAGTTCGGGCACATGTCGATCGCCAGCCTGCGCTTTCACGCGGTGGTGGAAGACCGCGACACCACCGCAGGCTGGGCAGGCACCCCGCAGCTCATCGCCGAGAAGCAGCTGTGGGGATACACCAGGCGGGAGGCTGCCGCCAGAGCGTGCCTGCTCGCCTTGACGGGCGGTTTCTCAGGCCACGAGAGCTTCTACATCGTGGCCCCCGAGACGATGGTCGATGCACCCTCGATGGAACTGTGGGCCCAGCACTACCCCGGGGTTCCGCTGCGACGCGACCTGGCCGGGAACCAAGGGTTCTTCGACTGCGAGAAGGCGGCGGATCTTCTGGGATGGAGCCACGAGTCCGGTGATCGCTCCGCTGCGAGGCCGACGGGAGGGGAGACGCCATGACGAGAATCACCAACGTCCGATCGATCCTCACGGCGCCCGACGGGATTGCCCTCGTCGTCGTGCGGGTCGAGACCGACCAGGACGGGTTGTACGGCCTGGGGTGCGCCACCTTCACCCAGCGCCCCACCTTGGTCGCCGGCGCTGTCGACGACTACCTGGCGCCCCTGTTGGTCGGCCGCGATCCGGCCAACATCGAGGACCTGTGGCATCTCATGTACGTCAACGCCTACTGGCGCAATGGTCCCGTTCTCAACAATGCGATCAGTGGGGTCGACATGGCATTGTGGGATATCAAGGGAAAAGTCGCCGGCCTCCCTGTCTATGACCTTCTGGGCGGGAAATGCCGCAACGCAGCGATGGTCTACCGGCATGCCGACGGGCGCGACCCGCAGGAGGTGCTGGACAGGGCATTGCAGTATCGGGAAGACGGTCACCTGGCAGTTCGATGTCAGCTCGGCGGATACGGGGGGCACCGCGAAGAGGCCACCGACACGCACGTGAGGACGGCCGCTCGACTCAGGGTGGACCTACCCGGAGTCTTCTACGACCCCCATCGGTACGCCCGCTCGGTGGTGGAGATGTTGGAGTACGTTCGCTCCGGCGTCGGCGACGAGCTCTTCCTCCTTCACGACATCCATGAGCGGCTTGCGCCGATTGACGCCATTGCTCTCGCAAGGGCGCTGGAGCCGTCCCGTCTGTTCTTCCTCGAGGATCCGTTGCCCCCCGATCAGATCGAATGGTTTCATCGACTGCGCCAGCAAACCGCTACCCCCATCGCCATGGGAGAGCTCCACAACCATCCCCTGGAGTGGCGTCCGCTCATCAGTGAGCAACTGATCGACTTCATCCGATCGCACATCTCCCAGCTCGGAGGGCTTACCCCGGCCCGCAAGCTGGCGGTGTTCGCAGAAGCGTACGGCGTGCGGACGGCATGGCACGGTCCTGGGGACGTCTCACCCGTCGGCCACGCCGCCAACCTTCACCTCGATCTGGCGAGCCACAACTTCGGTATCCAGGAGGTGATCGGGTTCGGTGACTCGCTGCGCGAGGTCTTTCCCGGGACCCCGGAGCTTAGAGATGGGTACTTGTGGCCCAACGACCGCCCGGGCCTCGGCATCGACATCGACGAAGATCTGGCTGCCAGGTTCCCGATCGAGGTCGCACCGATCCGCTGGACTCAGGCCCGGTGGCCGGATGGCACGCTATGGACCCCATGACCATCGCTGAGACCGGCCCGGAGGGCGCACCAACGTTCGATCGCCTCCACAAGTGCGGCGTCATCCCGGTTGTGACCATCGACCGGGTGGAAGACGCACTCCCCCTCGGTGAGGCTTTGCTGGCAGGGGGCATCCCGTGTGCCGAGGTCACCTTCCGCACGGCCGCCGCGCCCGCTGCGCTGAACGCACTCGCGGGGGCCCTCCCCCACCTGCTGGTGGGCGCCGGAACGGTGGTCACGGTGGAACAGGCCCGTACCGCGATCGACTCGGGTGGCCGCTTCGTGGTCTCCCCCGGATACGACGAAGACATCGTCCAGTGGTGTCTCGCCCGCGACGTGCCGGTCCTCCCGGGCGTCATGACTCCCACCGAGGTGATGCGAGCGGTGCGAACCGGCCTGGATGCCGTCAAGTTCTTTCCTGCCGAACCAGCGGGAGGGGCCACCGCGCTGGAAGCCATCGGCGCCGCCTTCCCGAGCGTGCGCTTCGTGCCGACGGGGGGCATCGGTCCGGAGAATCTCGGAAGCTACCTGCGCCTCCCCGCAGTGATTGCCTGTGGCGGGAGTTGGCTGGTGAGCCGGGGGCTTATCGGCGCCGGAGACTTCGGGCAGATCACGCAACTCGCCGGCGAGGCCGTTCAGCTCGTGCGTGAGGTGCGGGGCGAGTGATGGACGTCGCTTCGGCGACCTTCGTGCTGGTGGGCAGCTACGCATCGCCGGAAGAAACCGGTCTCTATGCGTTTGCCCTCAACGGCGGGATCAACCCGCAGGCAGCGTGGACAGGGCTCCGGAACCCGTCGTTCGTAGCTGTGCACCCACGAGGTCCGTACGTCTACGTCGTCAGCGAGACCGGGCTCGCCAATGATGGGGTTGCCGGAACGGTGCACGCCTTCCGCATCGATCGTCCGGGGGGAATGTGGAACCTGAGTGCCCTCAACCACCAGCCCAGTTCAGGCGACCACCCGTGTCATCTGGCAATGGACCGAGACGGTCGCTGGCTGGCGGCTTCGAACTACGGCTCAGGGAGCGTGTCCGTGTTGCCGATCCGACCCGATGGCAGTCTCGCCGATGCAACAGCCGTCGTCCACCATTCCGGGGATGGACCAAACAGAGAACGCCAAGAAGGGCCACATACCCACGCATCGGTATTCAGCCCCGATGGCCGATCGCTCATCGTTGCAGACCTCGGCATCGATCAACTGATCGTCTACGAGTTCGATCCCGGCACAGGATCCGTGACGCCGCGCCTGACCGTCGAGGCCGCACCGGGAGCGGGGCCGCGTCACCTCGCATTTCACCCCGACGGGGTTCACCTGTTTGTCGTCAACGAGCTGGACAACACCCTCGTCCTGCTGCGCTGGGACGGGAGTGATCGACAACTTCATCGACGACAAACGGTGTCCACGCTGTCTGGCGACACGCGTCACAACACTGCGGCCGACATCCACGTTTCGCCATCCGGAAGGCACGTCTATGTGTCCAATAGAGGGCACGACAGCCTGGCGGTGTACGAGTTCGACGAGGTGCGCTGGCTCACCCTGACCGCAGTGCGACCGTGCGGCGGAACGGTGCCGAGAGGCTTTGGATTGGTACCCGACGGGGGCGAGGTGATCGTGGCGAACCAAGGGAGCGGAGAACTCGTGGTCCTGCCCCTCATCGACGGCGGGGCGGACGTCGGTGACCCCCTCGCCCGGATGCCTGTCCGACAGGCTTCGTGTGTCGCATTCCTCTCGAACGTGGATTGACGGCCGGCCGGTCCCCGACGACGTGGCCGCCGGCGCGCGAGGACGTGTGCAGGATGTGCCGCCAGATGAGTCGAGGGAGGGCCGTTCTCGCGCCAATCGAATGTGGACCATCGGGAGAGGCCCGAACGGGTACCCCGGGAACCATTCTCGAAGTCGAGACGTCGAACCGACAAGATCCACGTGAGGAGACACCATGCTGCGTACGAGTGTCGCCCTGCTCGCCGTGACGGTCATTGGTGCATCCGCCTGCACCACCGCGCCGGCCGACACGGACGAGAATGGCAGCGGCTCCACCACGACCGAATCTCCGATCGAGACACCCGTCGTCGTGGAGGTTCCCGATCTCACGGGATTGCCTGTGTCCGAGGCCAGGTCGGCGCTCGAGGACCGCGGACTCGACCTCACGGTGCTGCCCGCAGCCGACGACGAGGCGATCGTCGTGGCCCAGGAACCCGTCTTCGGAACCCAGGTCGAACCCGGTTCGACTGTCACCGTGGATGCGCGATTGGCGTCTACCTGCAACGCGCCGGATCCGCTCGCTCCCGGACCGGGCGAGGCGATCGTCACCGTGCTCTTCGAATGCGGCGGTGACGCGAACGTTCCGTCCGAAGGAGTCGGCGTTCCCCGTATCGTCCCCGACTCACAACGCGCCGCCGAACGCATCGAATGGACCCTCCGGTCCCTCCTCGCCGGGCCCACGGCAGACGAGCAGGCCGTCGGATTCACGTCTGCATTCGGCCAATGGTCGGCAGATGCGTTGAACGCCGTGACGCTCACCGATGGCGCTCTCGTCGTCGATTTCAACGACGCCATCGTCGTGAACAACATGGGCACCGCGACAGGAATGGTCTTCTTCCAGGCCGAGCTGAAACGAAACGTGTTCCTGCACCCCGAGGTCGACACGGTCGAGTTTCGATTCAACGGACGGTGCGACGCCTGGTCGGCACTGTTCGAGTCAGATGGCTGTCTGATCGTCACCCGTGCCCGATGGGAAGCCGAACTGGCGGAGTGGGCCGGCATGCGGCCGGGATCGGAACTTCCCGAGGACGCTCGCGACGCCCTCGTCGCGTACTGGGAGTCGCTCCCCTCGGCCCCCGATATCGACCATCGCGTGACCGAAGCGTGGCAGGGCGAACCTCCCGCAGACGGGGCCGACCCTGGGGCAACGCCGATCGAGGTGTGGTGTGTGGAAGCGGAGATCTCCTCCGATGACGCCGACATCGACGGCACGCGCACGGTGTGGATCGTCACACGACGCGACCGGGAGACCACCTGGTCGGCCGCCTTGCTCGCGAGCCTGTCCTCGACCTGGCCATACGAGGCGTGCGCCACGTCACCCTGAGCAAGCCGCCTGCGGTGGCAGACAGGGGCCCTCTCACCGGGCCGACGGCGCGTTGGTGGCACTTCGATCTCGGAGGGCTCAAACGGATCTAGCGTGCACTCGATGCATGCCGCCGACCGCCACGATGTGATCCGGGTGACCGGGGCACGGGAGAACAACCTCAAGAACGTCGACGTCGAGCTCCCCAAGCGCCGCCTGACGGTGTTCACCGGCGTGTCGGGTTCGGGAAAGAGTTCGCTCGTCTTCGACACGATCGCCGCCGAGTCACAGCGACTGATCAACGAGACCTACAGCGCCTTCGTGCAGGGCTTCATGCCCACGCGCACACGGCCAGACGTCGACGTGCTCGATGGGTTGACGACTGCCATCATCGTCGACCAGGAGCGGATGGGAGGCAATCCGCGCTCCACCGTCGGCACCGCCACCGACGCCAACGCCATGCTCCGCATCCTCTTCAGCCGCCTCGGGCAGCCGCACATCGGTTCACCCAACGCGTTCTCGTTCAACGTCCCCTCGGTCCGTGCGAGCGGAGAGATCACGATCGAGCGCGGGAGCGGTAGGACCGAGACCCGAACGTTCACCCGCGCCGGCGGCATGTGCCCCCGCTGCGAAGGACGAGGCACCGTCTCGGACATCGACCTGACCGCGCTCTTCGACGACTCGAAGTCGCTCAACGAGGGCGCCATCACGATCCCCGGCTACAAGCCGGGTGGGTGGATGGTGCAATCGTTCTCCGAGTCAGGCTTTCTCGACCCGGACAAGCCGATCGCCCGGTACACCAAGAAGGAGCGAGACGACTTCCTGCACCGGGAACCGACAAAGGTGAAGATGAAGGGGATCAATGCCACCTACGAGGGCCTGATCCCGCGGGTGCAGAAATCGTTCCTCTCCAAGGACCGCGATTCGCTGCAACCGCACATCCGCGCCTTCGTCGACCGCGTGGCCACCTTCACGGCCTGTCCCGACTGTGGCGGCACCCGCCTGAGCGAGGCAGCCCGCTCCTCGAAGATCGAGGGGATCAACATCGCCGAAGCCTGCGCCATGCAGATCAGCGACCTCGCCGAGTGGGTCCGCGCCCTCGGCGACCCGTCGGTGGCTCCGCTGCGCGAAGCCCTCTCGCAGACACTCGACTCGTTCGTCGAGATCGGCCTCGGCTACCTGTCGCTCGACCGGCCATCGGGGACGCTGTCAGGCGGCGAGGCCCAGCGAACCAAGATGATCCGCCACCTAGGGTCTTCGCTCACCGATCTCACCTACGTCTTCGACGAACCCACGATCGGCCTGCACCCCCATGACATCCAGCGAATGAACGATCTCCTGGTGCAGTTGCGCGACAAGGGCAACACGGTGCTTGTCGTGGAACACAAGCCCGAGACGATCGCCATCGCCGACCACGTCGTCGACCTCGGTCCCGGCGCAGGCACTTCGGGCGGCACGGTGTGCTTCGAAGGCACCGTCGAGCAATTGCGGGCCAGCGACACCGTCACCGGCCGCCACCTGGACGACAGGGCAGAGATCAAGGAGTCGGTGCGCCCGCCCACTGGTTCGCTCGCGATCAAAGGCGCCACCACGAACAACCTCCACGATGTCGACGTCGACATCCCGCTGGGGGTCCTGTGTGCCGTCACCGGCGTGGCGGGCTCGGGCAAGAGCTCACTCGTTCACGGATCGCTGCCGCCGCAGGTGGGCGAGGCCGGGACGGCGGTGGTGTCGGTCGACCAGGATCCGATTCGCGGCTCGCGGCGGAGCAATCCGGCGACCTACACGGGATTGCTCGACCCGATTCGCAAGGCGTTCGCCAAGGCCAACGGGGTGAAACCGGCGCTGTTCAGCGCCAACTCCGAGGGTGCCTGCCCCAACTGCAGCGGCGCCGGCGTGATCTTCACCGAACTCGGCTTCATGGACACCGTCGCAAGCCCGTGCGAGGAGTGCAACGGGAAGGGGTTCGAGGCATCGGTGCTGGCATACACGCTGGCCGGCCATGACATCAGCGAGGTGATGGCGATGTCGGTGAACGAGGCACGGGCGTTCTTCGCCACCGGAGAGGCGGAACTTCCACCGGCATGCACCATCCTCGGCAGGCTGACCGACGTGGGTCTCGGCTACCTGAGCCTCGGCCAGCCCCTCCCCACGCTGTCGGGCGGCGAGCGACAGCGGCTCAAACTTGCCACCCACATGGCCGAGCGCGGCGGTGTCTACGTGCTCGACGAGCCCACCAGCGGCCTCCACCTCGCCGATGTGAACCGCCTGCTTGGTCTCCTCGACCAACTCGTCGACTCGGGCAAGTCGGTCATCGTCGTCACCCACCACCAGGCAGTGATGGTCCACGCCGACTGGATCATCGATCTCGGGCCGGGAGCCGGTCACGACGGGGGCCGCATCGTGTTCGAGGGCACACCGGCCGAATTGGTGGCCGCTCGGTCGACGCTCACCGGCCGCCATCTCGCCGAGTACGTCGGCGTGTCCGGGTAGCCCTGGAGGCCGGCCTCGGCGATCCGGCAGGGCGTGGTCCCTCCCGGATCGCGTAGTGTGGCGCCCAGGCCGCGACCGAACCGGCACGGCCCCGCCGCCGGAGAGGCGCCATCTGGTGACCAGCCCGATACAGATCCGAATGGGTGGCTACGGCCCACCGACCACCGCCTTCAGCACGTCGCTGAAGTTCATCGGCGATCGCCTCGAGGCCGAATTCGGCGACGCTGTCGACGTCAAGTACGTCTGGAACATCCTCGACCTCGGCTATCGGGGCGAGGACATCTTCTTCCTCGTCGAGAGCGGCATCCTCACGCTCGGCTACCAGTCGAGCAGCTATCTCACCGACCGGGTACCCGAGCTCGGGTTCGTCGATCTCCCTTTTCTCTTCGAGGACGCGGCCCAGGCACGCGCCGCCATCGACGGCTCCCTTGGCGGGCTCCTGGCCGAGAGGATCGAATCTCGCACCGGCTTCCGGGTCCTGGGATTCTTCGAGAACGGGTTCCGGCACCTGTCGAACAGGCTGCGTCCTGTCCGACATCCAGGCGACCTGGCGGGCATGACCATTCGAGTCATGCCGAGCGACGTGCACGCCCGCACCTTCGCGCTGCTCGGCGCCACACCCTTGAAGATGGACCTGTCCGATGCCATCACCGCCATCGTCGACCGACGCGTCGACGCCCAGGAGAACCCGTTGGCCAACACAGTCACCTATGGCGCTCACGCGGTCCACCCGCACCACACGCTCACCGGTCACTTCTACGTGTCACGTCCGATCTTTGCTCACGCGCAGTCCCTGGACGGATGGCCCGAACCGCTGCGACAGGCCCTCCATCGGGCCACACGAGACGCCATCTCCCTCCAGCGCGAACTGTCCGAGAGAGAAGCCGTCGACGCCCGCAGGGTGATCGAAGAGGCAGGAGGCGAGATCGCTACCCTCACTCGAGAGGAAAGAGCAGTCTTCCAGGCAGCGGTCGAACCCATGCACGATGATGCCCGAGACGAGTTTCCTCCCGAGTTCCTCGGATTCCTCCCGCATTGAGAGGCCCCATGTCCTTCGCCCCATCCCACCGGCTCACGACCGCAGGCGCCAAGACGATGCTGGCCGCGGCGGTGGCCAAGGCCGAGGACCTCGGCATTGTCGTCACGGTCGCCATCGTCGACGCGGGAGGCCACCTGATCGCACTCGAGCGAATGGACGACGGACGGTTCCACACCGTGCACTCCTCGACGACCAAGGCCGCCACGGCGGCATCGAATAGGCGACCGACGACGACCAGGGGGGCGCAAGGGCAGGACCTCGATACGCTGCACGCAATCGGGCTGTCGCTGGCGGCGGGTCCGGAACGGTGGACCGCCATGGAGGGTGGGTTCCCGATCCTGGTGGACGGCGAGTGCGTGGGAGGAATCGGCGTCAGCGGGGGTGATTGGGACCAAGACGAGGCGATCGCCCTGGCCGCCCTGGCCGCAGTAGGACAGAGCCAGAGCAGCACCGATGGATGACGCGAGCTTCATCTCAGTCGCCGAGGCGACGATGGCTCGTCCCAAACGACGCAGGTGGGACCCCGACCTGTCGGCGATCCGGGCGGCGGCGAGGATGATCCCAGGGTCTCGTCCGCTGAGGGTCAACGCCGTCAAGGTCGCCGAGAGCCATCGGCCGATGAGCGTGGCACTCGAAGGCGGAGCTGCCGAGTCCACCATGGTCTTCGCCCGAACCGCGTACCAGATCGTGTACCCGGAGGGCCACGTCATGCTCGAGGCCGGGATGGACCGGGAGATCCACGCAACCTTCGGACAGGGCAGGGATGAGCCGTTCTTCGACGATGAGAACGCCCGAGTTCAGGAGGCCTTGCGGTCCTCGACATTCAACCTCGTGACGCACGAACACGGCGACCACATCGCCGGCGTGGTCCGTACCGAGTTCTTCGACGAGATCGCCCCCAAGACCCTGCTCACCGCCATCCAGGCATGGTCACTGGTCGTGGCCCCGCAACGACCCCAGTTGGGCATCTCCGCCGAGACCGCAGCCCGCTACCGGGTTTTCGACTACGAGGACCACATGCCTCTTTCCGCCGGCATGGTTGTGCTCAAGGCGGCAGGTCACACGCCCGGATCCCAGATGGTCTACGTCCAGACCGAAGCCGGCACGGAATATCTCTTCGTCGGAGACTGCGCCTGGCACATGGACGGGATCATCGGGTGCAGGCAGAAGAACGCTCCGTGGGTGGCCGAAGATCGCGAGGCCATCATGGACCAGCTGCGCTGGCTCAATGCGATACGAAGTTCCGAGACCGGTATCGCCATCGTCGTCGGACACGACGACGACCAGCTGGCGCACTACCGGGCGCAGGGTCTGTTCGGATCCCGGCTGGAGCTCTAGCTCTCGAGTCGGGCTTCCCGTCGCTGCAGACTTCGGACCGCGGGCACCCACACATCGTGTTCGCCGGGAAACGAGTTCTTGTGCCCTTGCCGAAGGAGGCCTCCCGCCATACGTTCATGGTGATGGGAACACCGCCCGGAAAGGAGGCAGAGTGTGACGCCCCGTCGCCGATCATGGCTGATGTACCTGATCGCCGCCGTGAGCTTTCTCGTCGCCGGAGTCGTCGGATTCGTCGGTGATTCCGGTGCGGGAGTCGCCAACGCCGCGTTCTTCATCCTTTCCGCTGTCTTCATCGGGCTCGCCGTACGGGTCGGACTGGCTGGGAACAGCCCGGACGGCAGTTGACAAGGAGCCGCGAGGCCCCTCCGGTTCACGTCCCGGCGGCACCGGAACGCCCGCGACGTTGGGCCCCGGAATACGGCCGGCGGCGGGGCGTGAAGAAACGGGCGCCCTCGCACGAAACGAGGGGTGAGATGCCGCTTGACGTCGCCGACCGATTCCGGACCGATCACCTCGATGGAGAGCGCCTCACCGCGTCATTCGAGGCACCCACGAACTGGCATGTGATCGCCGGGGCGCCGTCGTGTGGCAAGACCACTCTGGTCGACCGGCTCGCCGCGGTGGGCTACCGAACGGTGCCGGAACCTGCCCGTGCCTACCTGGAAGGGGAACTCGTCCGGGGGCGGACCATCGACGACCTCCATGAACACCCCGACTCGCTCCAGCGCACGCTGGCGGATCTGCAGGAGTCGGTCGAGAAGAACCTGGTGGATCATGAGGTGATGGTGCTCGACAGTGCGTTGGTGTCGTCGATGGCCTGGTATCGAGCGTTCGGGTTGGACCCGAACGAGATCCTTCCGCGGTGCTTTCACCATCGATACGCCACGGTGTTCGTTCTCGATCCTCTTCCCCTCGACGTGGACTGCATCCGGTTCAACGACGCCGCACTTGTGTCGTTTCTCGACCGTTGGATCACCAGGGACTTTGTCGCCCTCGGGTACGACGTGATGCGGGTTCCGGTCCTGTCGCCCGAGGAGCGACTCGGCTTCGTCATCGAACGGCTCCACTCACGCCGCTCGCCCGTTGCCAGGCCGTCTTCCCCGCCTCGGGTTCCAGCCGGCGTCCACTGATGGCGCGGGGCGTTCGGCGCTTCGGCCCGTGACGCGACCCGGGCCGATCGGGGTTTACACCCGCCTGCACCAGATGATGCGCATACGCTGGCGGGCCAACCAGCCGTCGGGGCTCGCCGAGTATTGGAGGTCGTGTGTGAGGTCGCTTCTGTCCGCCCAGGACATCAAGGGAATCGTGGCCATCATGCCGACCCCGGTGCTGGTCGGGGCCGACTCATGGGATGCGCGGGGCGTCGTCGATCTGGACGAGACGGCCCGCGGCGCCGACCGCCTCGTCTCAGACGGGGTCGACTGCCTCTTGGTCAACGGGACATTCGGCGAGGCAGCCACGCTCATGTGGGATGAGCTGCAGGCGTTCAGCGAGACCGTGATGTCGGCAGTCGCCGGGCGTGTCCCGGTGTTCCTCGGTGCCACGACGCTCAACACCCGGGACACGGTCGAACGGGGTCGCTACTTCCGGGACCTCGGCGCGCAGGGGCTCTTTCTGGGACGACCCATGTGGTGCACGATGTCCGACGAGATGATCGTGCGTTTCTACGCCGACGTGGCCGAGGCGCTCCCCGACATGAACATCTTCGTGTACGACAACCACGAGGCATTCAAAGGAAAGATCTCGACCGAGGTCTACCGCCAGATCTCGATGATCCCGAATGTGGTCGCCTCGAAGTACCGCAGCGTGCTCGCAGCCATGAGCACAGACAACCTCGTCGCCGATCTCAGGGCCGTCGAAGGCCGGATGAAGCTCCTCCCCCACGACGCCGACTGGTACTACGCCGCTCGATGGTTCCCAGACGAGGTGGACGGCTGCTGGTCGAGCGGTGTCGCCGCCGGGCCGGAGCCGGTCGTGGCGCTCAAGCGTGCGATCGAGGCCGCAGACTGGGAACAGGCCAGACAGATCGCCGAAGACATCTATTGGGCGTACGAGGGCTTCTTTCCAGGCGGAAGCTTCCTCGAGTTCCACACCCACAACATCGCCATTCAGAAGGCCAGATTCGACGCCGCGGGCTACATCAAGGCCGGACCGGCCCTTCCCCCCTATCACGTGACCCCCGCCCCGATCCTCGACAGTGCCAGGCAGTGCGGGGTGCGCTGGAGACAGCTCAGAGAGAGGTACGGCCCGGTCGGCTCGTGACCGGAGCCTCGATTCGCCATTCGACGGGCACGAGTTCGTGGATCCCCTCGATCCCCTTGAGCTCGGCGAAGAACGATCCACCGAACTGGCAGTCGGGGTGGGATCCGACCAGCTCCCTCACCACCGAGGAGACGACGACCTGGCCGCCGGCAGCAGCAGACGTCACTCGAGCCGCCTTGTTCACTGCGAACCCCATCACGTCGGAATCGGTCCGTACCACGTCACCCGCATGGACCCCGATCCTGACGGCGTAGGGCACCGAGGCAGACTCGGTGGCTCGCTGGATGTCGACCGAGCAGGTCACCGCAGCCCGGGCCGAGGAGAACACCAGGAGTGCGCCGTCCCCCACCGTCTTGACCACCTGGCCGCCGTTCCGGTGGGCCAGGCTGGACACGAGCGAGATGTGGTCGATCATGAGCTGGGTGTACTGGCGGTCGCCCAATTCGCGGGCGTGGGCCGTCGAGCCCTCCACATCGGTGAACATCAGGGTGAGCATCCCCTCGCCCTGCAGGGATGCCAGGTCTCGCTCGATGTCGATCTCCTCGAGTATCTCGGTGAGGGTGGTCGTCAGGCTGAAGCCGAGCGACTCCTCGTTCGGCACCCCTTCGGAGGCGTGCCATTGGACGATTCGCCACACCCCGGCATCGAGGACGAGGACCGCGGTGACTCGCATTTCGACGTCGGATGCGCCCAGCACGATGCGCACCCTCACCGCCCCCCACCCCACCGGACCGAACTCCCAGCCCTCGATGTGGGCGATGTCGAGCTCCATGCCCTTCATCTCCTCCATCTGGGCCGCCATGACGGGAAGGAAGGTGTCACCGCCCCACCACTCTTCGGGGTCGCTCCCGATGGCGAGAAACTCGGGCCCCGGGTTGGCGAGCCTCGAGATGGCCTCCACGTCGCCTTCGGCGGTAGCCCTCAAAGTCCGGGTGATGACGGCCTCGATTTCGGGCGATCGCCGGGGCGCTCTTTCTGGCATGGGGCCAAGGTAGCGTCGAGCAGGATCCGCCCGCCGGTCTTCCCGGTGGAAATCGAAGGCCTTTCGCCGAGCCGGACCGTCAGTCGATGGGCATGCGGTGTGCGAGTCCGTATTGGATGAGGGCGTCGAACTGCTCGGCCAGCGGAGTGGCGTAGATGACGTCTTCGGAGTTGTACGCCACCCGCCTACGACTGCCGACGGGGAGGACAGGTCGCTTCCGCAGGGTCAAATGGCCCTTTGCCGGCAGGGATCGTCTGGGGCGGCACCGACCTCCAGCGGCATATCGATCACTCGTCTCATCCGGTCTCGACTCGCCTACCGGCAGACCGATCCGATCCAGTTGAAGAAGTCGACGGCGAGCACCGTGGCGTTGAGAATCCCTGCTGTGTCAAGGAATTGGAGGACTTCTTCGGCCGGTCCGGTGACGACCAGCGTCTCCACCGGTGCAGTGCCGCCACTGCCCAGATGGCCGGCGGCGGTCAGGATCGAATCCTGCCAGCCCAGCGGCAGGGCGTTCAGCACCCTGTCGTCGGCGGCGAGACGCTGCACCGTGGCCCGAACATGTTCGAGGGCGTCAGCCACCGACGGCGCCTGCACTCCGAATGATCCTCCGGCATGCGCCGATGAGGCACCGAAGAGTGAGTCCGGGAGGCGATGGTCCGAGCAGGTGGAGTATCCGAGGGTGCGGAGCGGGTCGATGGCCGCCTCCTCCGGGGGGGCGGTCGAAATGAGGAATCCGGCCCACACCACATCGACGTCGGCACCTGGATCGTCCGCGAGCGCTTGTGCCGCCGTGAGCTCGAGTGGCTGAGGCAGTCGGGCGGCGACGGTGGCAACAGACGAAGTCCCGAGTCGACTCAAGAGGGCGGAGGCGGGCACGGGGTTGGGTTCCGGGCCGTCGGCAAAAGGCCAGATCGACCCGGGCTCGATGCCGCCGAGCGTGAGCCGGCTCGTGACGGTGCCGGCGTCGACGATCGCAAATCCGAGTGGGAGTCCGAGCTCCACGGTGAACGTCCGCCGGGCGAACCCCGAGTCGATGGAGAGCTCTTGGATCACCGTGCCCTCGTTCACCATCGGCGCCAGGTCGAAGGTCGCTCTGGCGACGGCCTCGGCCCTGCCCCCGGCGTTCATGAGCAGGGGTTGGATCACGAGGTTCGATCCGATGAAGACCATCAGTGCGAGGAACACGACGAGGACGGCGGAGTATCCGGCGGTACGGAGGAGTGTCCGCCTGATCGAGCTGCGCAGTGCACGCTCGTCGAAGTGCGGCTGGGTCGCGCCTCCGAGATCGAGCCCCTCGCGATCGTCGAGAAGCGCAGTGCAGGCGGTGCACTCGGCGATGTGCGGCTCGAGCCGGGCCACGTCTCCGGCGGGAAGTGTGCCATCGATGTATGCCCCCATCAGGGTGAGGGCTTCGTCATGGGTGAGGTTCAGGTCAGTCATGTGTGTTCAACTCCGAGTATCTGTGGCGGAATGCGCTGCGGGCTCTGTGCACCAGGACTTTGAGGGCGCCCAGGGTGGTTTCGAGGGCGGCTGCCGCTTGTTGATAGGTGAGGCCGACGTCGTCGACCAGGAGGAGCGCTGCTCGCTGCCTCTCCGGGAGGCTCCACAGGGCCTCGTCGATGAGCATCCGCTCGGCGACGTCCGGGTCGGCGTGGCCCTTGTCAGGGATGCGGTCGACCGGAACGGCCCTTCGTCGGCGCACCGCATCGATGAACACCGAGCGCGCCACCGTGAAGAGCCACGCGCGGGGGTCGCCGCCCCGATATCCGGCCAATGATCGACTGGCCTTGATGAAGGTGTCCTGCACGAGATCTTCTGCCCAGGTCCGGTCCCGTGACAGTGCGACGAGGTAGCCGTACACCGCACGCTGGTGGGTTCGGTAGAAGTCTTCGATGGTTGCGTTCTGAATGCCACTGAACGTAGCCACACGGTCGTCCTCTTTGTCGTTACGGGGAGAAGACGGGATGTGGCCCCCGGAAAGTTACGCCGAAATCACCCGGGTGAAGGCCGTCGGCGGTGTCGGTTCTGCGAAGGCCCGGGGCACTGCCGACATCGACTCTGCGGCGGTCCCGACCGTTTCACCTGAGCTGCACCCGAGGAGCCGGTACTCTTCCGCCATGCCGTTCACCTGTGGCGAGTGCGGGGCCGAAGCCCCCGACGGTTCGAAGTTCTGTCCCGAGTGCGGAACCCGAATGGTCGCCACCTGCAGCGGATGCGGCCAGGCCAATCCACCAGGGCACAAGTTCTGTGCAGAGTGCGGGACGTCGCTCGGGACGTCGCCGACACCTCTCCCACCTCCGGTGAAGGAGGTGTCGACTGAGCAGCGGCGGACCGTCACGGTGCTCTTCGCCGACCTCGCCGGGTTCACGTCTCACACCGAGCGTTCCGACCCAGAGGACGTGAGGGAACGGCTCACGACCTATCACGGCCGAGTGCGTCAGGACGTCGAACGCTTCGGCGGCCGCATCGAAAAGCTCATGGGCGACGGAGTGTTCGCCGTGTTTGGGGCCCCCGTCGCCCACGAAGACGATCCGGAGCGGGCGGTGCGGGCGGCGCTCAGGATCCAGGAGTCGGTGGAAGACCTCAACGCAACGGATGCCGCACTGGCACTTTCGGTGCGGGCGTCGGTCACAACCGGCGAGGCCATCGTCCAGCTGGAGGACACCATCGACCGGGAGGGGATCATCGGCGACGTCGTCAACACCGCCTCCCGGCTGGAGGCGGTGGCCGCACCCGGCGAGGTCGTGGTCGACGAGCGAACCTACCTTGCGTGCCGGTCGACGCTCGACTTCGATCCGCTCGACCCGGTCATTCTCAAGGGCAAGGCTGAGCCCGTTCCGATCTGGCGGGCGAAAGCCGCCCGCAGCCGATTCGGAGTGGCGGTCGAGGAGGAGCCGTCGACGCCGTTCGTGGGCAGAGCGGAGGAGCTGAGCCTGTTGGTCGACGCCTTCGAACGGGCGGTCGCCCGCCGCTCCCCCCAGCTCGTCACCGTGGCGGGCGAACCCGGGGTGGGCAAGAGCCGTCTGATCCGGGAGTTCCGCCGGGCGGTCGACGACCGTTCCGACCTCGTGTGGTGGCGCCAGGGCCGGTGCTTGCCATACGGCGAGGGCGTGACCTTCTGGGCGATCGGGGAGATCGTCAAGGCTCAGGCAGGCATCCTCGAGTCGGAGCCACCCGAGGCGGCTGCATCCAAGCTGCGGCAGGCGGTCGAAAGCCTGGTCGACGACGCCGCCGAGGCCGAGTGGGTTCGGATGCGACTCGGTCCGCTGGCGGGCACCGGAGGGACCGAGAACGTTCCCCGCACCGAGCTCTTCGCCGCCTGGTTGCGGTTCTTCGAAGCCCTGGCCGGGCGAAACCCGCTGGTGCTGGTGATCGAGGACCTCCACTGGGCAGACGACGCCGTCGCCGACTTCCTCGAGCACCTCCTCGACTGGGCCCACGACGCCCCCGTCCTGCTGGTGACCACCGCCCGTCCGGAGCTGTTCTCGTCCCGTCCCCAGTGGGGAGGAGGCAAGCGCGACGCGGCCACCATCGCGCTGTCGCCCCTCGACGACGACGACACGAAGGCGCTGATGGCAGCCCTCAGCGGCCGGGTGGTGATGCCGGCCGAGGCCCAACAGGCGCTCTTGGCGCACGCCGGGGGCAACCCCCTGTATGTCACCGAGTATGTGGCACTGGCCGGAGAGCGGGGTTGGTTCGAGCAGTTGGGACGAGGCGAGCCCCTGCCGCTTCCCGACTCGATCCAGGCGATCATCGCCGCCCGCCTCGATCTCCTCGATCCACACGACGCCGCCGTCCTGCAGATTGCCTCGGTGGTTGGCAAGGTCTTCTGGACGGGAGCTCTTTCGTTCGCCGGGTCGCCCACCGACCTCCCCCAGAGCCTGCGCCGGCTGGTTCAGCGCGAGCTCATACGACCGGTGCGCCGCTCCTCGATGCAGGGACAGGACGAGTACACCTTCGCCCACGTCCTGATCCGCGACGTCGCCTACGGCCGACTCACTCGCGACGAGCGGGCCCGGCTCCACGAGGCGGCTGCCCGCTGGCTGGAGGCCGTGAGCGGCGATCGGGTCGCAGACGTCGCCGAGCTGGTCGCCCACCACCTGGTCACCGCCCACGAGCTTCGCCCTACCGACGATCCGGAGAGGAAGCGCCGCACCTACCGCTTCCTCATGCAGGCAGCCGAGCGGGCCAAGACGCTCGACGCGGCACGAGGATTCGAGTTCTACCGGCAGGCGGTCGCCATGTCTTCGAGCGACGCCGAACGGGGGCGGGCGCTCCTCGAACAGGGGATCCTCGAGTTCGAGTCGATCGACGAGTCTGACACCCTCTACCGGGCGGCGATGGATGCCTTTGCCGCCGCAGACGACCGGGAGGGGGAGGCCGAGGCACTCTCCGCCCTCGCGTCGAACGAGTGGTATCGGGGCAACTCCACCCGGGCGGACGAATACGCCGAGAGGGCCCGCCGCCTGGTCGAAGGACTCCCGCCGAGCGTGGCGGTAGCCCAAGTGCTGAACTCGGTGGCCTCCCAGCTCCAGTTGCGGGGGCGGGAAGAAGAGGCGCTCGACCTGGTGGACCACACGCTGGCCATCGCCCAGTCGATCGGCGATACCGCCGCCTACAGCAAGGCCCTCGTGACACGCGGGAGTGCCCTCACCCAGATCGGAGAGTTCTCGGGAATCGACCAGGTAGAGGAGGCGCTCCGCATTCAGCTCGACCGCAACGACACGCCCCGAGCAATGTCCGCCTACAACAACGTGGCCACCTTCTACGTCCACACTGGCGAGCTCGGGCGGGCGAAGACCCTGATCGACCAGGCGATCGCCTATGGCAAGCAGCGGGGACTGCCGGCCCACGTGGACTGGTCGGAGATGACCAAGTGCGAGGCACTCTTCCCGCTCGGCGAGTGGGACGATGTCATCGAAATCACCCAGCGGCTGATCAAGACCGACGCCGCCCGAGGGGGAAGCCAGGTCGGCGCGTTCGCCATGAGCTGGGAAGCGATGGTGAGGTTCCACCGGGGAGAGGGCAGCGAACCGCGGCGGCTGTGGACCGAGTTCCTGGCCTCAGCCCGGGAGACCCAGGATCCGCAGGCCATGTTCCCGGCGCTGGCTGGCGGAATATGGATCGAAGAGACAGCCGGCGACCCGTCCGCCGCCCTGGATCTCGCCGCCGAGTTCCTCGGAATGGCCGCCGATCACCCGGTATTCCTGGGCGGGTATCTGCCCGCTTCCGCCCCGAGCATGGTGCGCCTCGGATTGGCCGAAGAGCTCGATGGCCTGCACAGGGCGGCGATCGGGGGCAGTCCTTGGCTCGACGCCCACCTCGGCGCGGTGGCCGCGCTGTTCGACGAGGCAGACGGCGAGTACGCGGCCGCCCTCGACCGGTATCGGCAGGTGTGGGAGGTGGGTGACCGTCTGGAACAGCGTTTCTGGACCACCGTGGCCCGGCTCGACGGGGCACGCTGCGCTCTCATGCTCGGCATAGACACCGAGGCAGAGGAGCTGCTGGCGACCGCCGAGAGAACGGCGACGGCGATGGGAGCACGGCGGCTCCTCGACGACATCGCCGCCCTCCGCAACGAAGACGAGGCTCTCAGGGCCTAGCCGTACCCTGAGACGAATGGCGTCGGCCGAGACTCGAACCGACAGAACCGCCTCGGGCAGTCTTGTGGCACAACCGCCATCGCTCACCCTCCGCCAGGCGTTGCCGAACCGGGTCCCGGGAACCGGAGGCCCTGGCCGCGACGTCTCACCACCGTGAGACAAAGGAAAGGACTCATGAAACGTCTGTCCGCACTCCTCGCCGCGACTGCCCTCCTCCTGGCCGCATGCAGCGGAGCGTCAACCGGCGAGACTCCATCATCCGATGTGGAGCCTGCTCCTACCACGACTACTCCCGAAACCGGAGGCGAGACCCCGCTTGCCGGCGATCAGGGCGGGACGATGATCGCGGGCATGGGCCCGGGGATCAGCGTCGCAGACCTGCTTTCGGCCACCGGCGACGGACCATTCCTCGTGAACGGCTACGTGTTCGTCAGCACCGACGGGAGCGCCATCATCTCCGATGCCATCGCCGAGTCGTATCCTCCCCAGCCCGCCGGGGCGCAGGTCCGGATCGACGGCGTCGACCTGATGCAACTGCCCCTGGTCGAAGGACCCGCAGACAGCGAGATCACCACAGCCTCGTGGACTGATCAGCCCATCCAGCTGCTCGGTGACCTGGTCGACGGCGTCTTCGTCGGGAGCTCTCTCGCTTCGAGCTGAGAACTCCGCCGCTCGTCTGCTGGCGGATGCCAACCCGCATTGAGGCCCCCACCGTGGTGGGGGCCTCGTTTTGCTGAAAGGGATCCACCATCTCGACCTGATCGGCGGCTCCCACCGTCTGCCGGGCGCCTCACGGCAAGTTCAAGACGGGGTGTCGGCCGCCGATATATCGGGCGGCATGTTCCCGCAACCGCCGCTCCTGGCCAGTGTTCACGACGCAGGATTCCTGCGGGGGTTCTTTGATCTCCCGTTCCATCCTGCGGTCGTGCATTTCCCCATCGCCTTGCTGACGATCGCCTGGGTGTTGATCTACGTTCGACACTGGCGTGCACGGGCCGATCTCGAACCATTCATCGGCGCCAGTCTCGGGGTCGGCGTCGCCTCACTGCCCGTCACGGTGCTCACCGGGCTGCGCGACGCTCGCTGGATGGAACTGGTCGTCGATTGGGAATGGGACGATCCGCTGACGTGGCACGTCCTGTTCGCCCTGGGCGCCACAGTGGTGTTCTCGGCGCACTTCGTGTACCGCCGCAGCTCGCGATCGTCGGGAACCCTATCGGCCCGGCGCGACGTCGTGCTGGCCTCGAGCGGCTTCTGGCTCCTGCTGATGGCCGGATTCATTGCAGCGGAGGTGGTTCACGCATGACGCGCCTCGCCGCAGCCGCAACTGCGACGCTGATCGCTTCGGTGACGCTCGCACTGTCCGCCGGTGCCGCTTCGGTGATCGAAGTCAGCTCCGGCAACTTCTACTTCGAGGATGGTTCCGTGGGCGACGGCCAGATCACGATGGACGCCGGGGACCAGCTTCAAGTGAGGATCGTGGAGGGGACCCAGCACACGGTCGACATCTCCGAGTTCGGCATCTCGTCGAGCAAGCTCGCCACCGGTGACGTGTTCGTCACCCCGCCCCTCACCACTCCGGGCACCTACACCCTGTTCTGCCGGACCCATCTCAACCGTGGCCACAGGACCACGCTTGTCGTCCAGGGCGACACCCCCACGACGACGGCAACCACTAC
>DATCZS010000147.1:0-5710 GCA_036525795.1 Acidimicrobiia bacterium
CGTAGGTGCGGCGGTCGAACGCGAGTTGGCCCGCCAGCGAGTCCGGCCAGCCGACCAGCAGCCGGTCGGCGTCTGGGAAGCGCTCCGGCGTGGTGAACGCCGGACGAGCGTCGGAGACGGTCACCGCATACCCCAATCGACGGGCGATGGCACTCAGCTCCTGGGCGATGTGGACTGCGCCGAAGATCAGCAGCTCGGGCCGGGGCGCCAGCACGTCGACGAAGACCTCGACATCGCCGAAAGCCAGCGTCGCCGACTGCTCACGGTCCATCAACACCATGGCGTCGGCCACCGCCGGGTCGGCGATCTCGTCAGGAAGCCCACCGGCGACCAGACCCTTCTCGCGGTCGACCACCGCCGACCAGCCCAGATGACCGCCGGATACGGTCACGAGTCTGGCGCCGAGGCGCTCTCGGTCGACCAGGGCGCGCGCCGCGTCCAGCGTCTCGGCGATGTCCATCACCATTTCTCGATCAATACGGCGATGCTGCCTCCGCAGGCCAGCCCCACCTCGAACGCATCGTCGTCGGCGATCCCGTAGGTCACCACCCTGGGCTCCCCGGACTCCAGCACCGCCTGGGCGTGGAGGAACACATCGTTCTCGACACACCCGCCCGAGACCGAACCCTCCATCTCACCCGAGGAGCTGACGATCAGCGTCGAACCGACCGGCCTCGGCGCCGAACCGCTCACCTTGACCACCGTCGCAACCGCCACCTCGTGACCGGCTCGTACCCACCGATCCCTGACGTCGAGGGCCTCTCGCATGCCGACCTCCGATTCAGCGTCTCGCCGGCACCGACTCTAGGAGCCGGACGAGCGTGACGAGGTCGCGCAGGGTTCCGCCGGCGAGAAAGTCGTCGACGTGGGGAAGCGCAGCGCGCATCCCCCTGGTCTCGGGCCGATATCCCTCCCGGCCGGCCAGGGGATTGAGCCACACCACCCGATGAACCGAACGCCGCAGGCGCGCCATCTCCGCCGCCAGGAGCTCGGGGTCGCCCCGGTCCCACCCGTCGGACACGATGAGCGCGATCGGGCCGCCCCGGCACACCCGCCGCGACCACTCACGGTTGAACGTCGCCAGCGACTCTCCGATCCTCGTGCCGCCAGACCAGTCGTGCACCGCTCCCGCCACCCGGCGGATCGCCTCCCCCGGCCGGCGGGTGGCGAGCTCCCGGGTGATCCGGGTGAGCCGGGTGGAGAACACGAATGCCTCCACGCTGCCGAGCCGGCCCCGTCCGGCATGGGCGAAATACAGGAGCATCTCGGCGTACCGCTCCATCGAGCCGGAGACGTCTGCGATGAACAGCAGCGGCCGCCGCCGCTCGCGGCGTTCGGTGGTGGCGAGACGAATCATGTCGCCCTCCGCGGCCACCGCCGAGCGCAACGTTCGTCGCAGATCAGGGCGATCGCCGCCCCGGGACGGCCGCCTGCGCCGCGCCAGGGTGATCGACGGCGACCACACCATCGAGGCCAGCAACGCCCGAACCTCCGCCGCCTCGCGCTCGTCGAGTTCGGCGAAGTCGCGGTCTGCCAGCCGCTCGATCGCAGATGCGCCCATGACGGACACGTCCTCTACAGGTTCATCGCCGTCACCTTCGCCTCCGGGCTCGTCCTGGCTCACCGACCAGGTCCGCGGCGTCGTCTGATCTGTGAGGACCGGCACCGGCTCCCCGGGGTCGGCGAAGAACCGCATGAACACCCGGTCGAACGCCGCCACGTGATCCCTCTCGCACACGGTGAGGGACCGAAACGCCCAATACACGTCTGTCGCGGACGCCGCCCCGACGGTCTCCAGCGCCTCGAGCAGGTCGGACGCGGTGGTGGGCCCTGTCGGCACGCCTTCCGCTCGCAGCTCCCTGGCGAACTCGACCAACGCGGCGGGGCGGCTCACGGCGCGTTCACGTCAGCAGGCGGCGACGTAGGGGTCGAGCAACTCGAGGGTGACCCCTCCTGTCACCGACCAGGAGATGCGGATTGCGGCACACGCATGGCCATCGGGTTCCGCGGGGATCTGCTTCCACTCGAAGTGCATCGGGTCCGGCACCGTCCAGCCCGCTCCCCATGCGAACCCCCAGCGGCGGAAGACCTCACCGAATCCTTCCGGCAGGGTCAGCTCACCGCCGTAGCGGTTCGTCGAGGGATTGAAGTCGATCGCCGTTCCCCAGGCGTGGCGGGAGAGAGCGAACCCCTTGTCTCCGCCACGCATCAGGCGCGGGACGTAGCACCCGCCGGCCGCCTGAAAGTCCTCGAACACGATCGTGTCGGCCAGGCCGGCACTGCGCAGCTCCGACATGGCGCTGCGCAGGTACGGAACCACCGCTCGATGGCACCGGAACGGCCCGGTCTCGGGAAAGGAGACATCGACGATGTTGGCTTCCACCCATGCGGGGTCGATCTGGATGAAGTCCCCTCGACGGGTGTACCGGAACGAGAACTCGCCGAAGCGCTCCTTCTGTTCGATCGTCGTGAGCGTGAAGTCGGTGCGATCCACCTCCTCGCCTGCGGCGGTGACGCGCACCGACTGGCGGGCGTCGATTCCGCTGAGGAGCAGCTTCGCCAGCTCGATGGACTGCAGGTCCCACAGCAAGGCACGGCTGGGTCTCTCGAGGCCGAGATCGACGGCGGTCTGGGGGGCGAGGGCGATTTCGCTCCACCCGATGTCTTCGTCGGGAACCACGGCCGACACCGCCACTTCGACGATTGCCCCGTTCCATCCCTCGAGCCGAACCGTGTCGCCGACCTCGGCGCCCCGCAGCGCCGCCGTGCGCTCGCTCATCACCAGGGCGCCGGGCTCCTCCAGGGAGTCTGCGACCTGGCCGTCGAGAAGAGCCCCCATCCGTCTGACCTCGTAGACCACCACCGACATCGGCACCCCGAAACCGGGAGCGAACTGCTGAACGGGGTCGGATCCCCGATCCACCCCGAGAAGGCGAAGCGTGCCCGAGTGAACGACCGTCCAGGATGCTCCCAGCTGCGTGGCGGCCCACTCGACGACTGCGAGCGTGTCGTCCTGCAGCCCTCCGGACTCGGACACGGTGATGTCCGGCACCCGCCGGTGATCGTCCTCGGCCGCCGACGCAGACACAACCGGTACGACCAGCAACAGGGCGACGAACGCCGCGATCCTCGAGATCACTCTGCGCTCACCAGCTTCTCGGTGCCGGCACCCGACACGAGGTCGACGTCCTCCCGATACTTGAGAACGACGCCGAGCGTGTCGTCGACCGCCTCCTTGGTCAGTTCACGTGCGCCGAGCACGCGCAATGCTCTCGCCCAGTCGAGCGTCTCTGCCACGCCCGGCGGCTTGAAGAGGTCCAGAGACCGAAGGTCGCTCATGGCCAGCGCCAGCTGACGGGCGAGTCGCCCGTCGATCTCTGGGACCTTGGTGCGCACGATCTCGATCTCGCGATCCAGGTCGGGGTAGTCGACCCAGTGATAGATGCAGCGCCGCTTGAGGGCGTCGTGGATCTCCCTCGTCCGATTCGACGTGACGATCACGACAGGAGGACGCGGTGCCCGGATCGTGCCGATCTCGGGGATCGTCACCTGGAAGTCGGACAGGAGCTCGAGCAGGTAGGCCTCGAACTCCTCGTCCGCCCGATCCAGCTCGTCGATCAACAGAACGGGGGGAACCGGGCCCGTGGCCTCGACGGCCCGGAGGAGGGGACGGGCGATGAGATAGTCGCGGCTCATGATGTCGGAGATGCCGGCGTGGGCGCCCGACCCCTGGGCCTCGATCAGGCGGATCGCCAGCATCTGACGGGCGTAGTCCCACTCGTAGACGGCGTGGGCGACATCGAGGCCCTCGTAGCACTGGAGGCGGATCAGCTCGCTGCCCAGGAGCGCCGCCAGCACCTTGGCGACTTCGGTCTTGCCCACCCCGGCCTCGCCCTCCAGGAACAGCGGTCTCCCGAGCTGCAGCGCCAGGTGGACCGAGACCGCCAGACTGCGGTCGGCCACGTACTCATGCTCGGCGAACGCCTCGACGACCTCGTCGATGCTCTGGGGAATCACCCGGTCACGTTACCCCGCGGGGACCGAAGGACGAGAGCGGCGCCGCCCCACCCCGGTATGGGTAGCGTCAGGACTGATGCGGTTGTCTGTTTCACTCTTCTTCCTGAGCATGGCGATCGCAGCATGCTCTGCGCCGCCGGCCGTCGGCCCGCCGGCCTCCGGGTCGCCGATCATGTCCTCCCAAGATGCCACCACCCCGGAACTCGACTCTTCGGGAACACCGGATGCCGCCCAGCCAACCACGACCCCGACCGCCGACCGGACATGTCCGGGTCCGGCGCCAACGGCCTGGATCTCGTCGGCGAGGGCAGACCTGCGCACCGTCCCAGCGCCGACCGAGGGGCTGGCGATCGGCGCCGTCGAGTATCCGCTCCCCGAGGACAACGGAAACCCCTGGTCGCAGTGGGGTCAGGGTGTGGTGCTCGACGACGGCAGGTTTCTGTCGGCGGTCGGCGATCACAGGGGCGCCGACGGCAACAGCTGGTTCTACCTCTTCGACCCGGCCTCCGGAACACTCGAGCGAGTCGGCGACGTGTTGAGCGCCGTCGATCACCGACCGGGCTCGTGGGGATACGGCAAGGTTCACGCCCAGATGGTCTTGGATCAGTGTGGAGACGTCTGGGCCGCCACCTACTGGGGCACGCGTCGCGGCCTGGAATACGAAGGTGGATACGAGGGCGACCTGCTCATCCGGATCGACCCGGACACCGCGACATACGGAGTGGCCGATGTGCCCGTCCCAGGACATGGGATTCCGTCTCTGGCGATTGCCCCGGCTGCGGGCCTGCTCTACGGCGAGGCGGTCGAACCCGGTTCGGATCCGGATGATGGAAGCTTCGTGGTCTACGACACGGCGCGACGACACATCGTCTTCGAGTCGGATGACCCATCGCCCAACGGCTTCCGCTCGGTGGCGGTCGATTCCGAGGAGCGAGTGTACGTCTCCACCGGCCCGGGTCAGGCACACCGGTACGACCCGTCATCCGGAGACTTCCGGAGATTCGTAGGCATTCCAGGCGGGTTCATTCGGGCTGCCACGACACCGGACCCAGCCGGCATCGTCTACGCCGTGACCCAGGATCCTGCGGTCTTCTTCGCCATCTCGCCCGACGGAGCGTTCCACACGATCACCGAGGCCCCCGGATACACCACATCGATGGCACTCGACGATCGGGAGGGCCTCGTCTATTTCGTCTCTGACGCCCACGGTGGAGCCTGGCGTTCGGGAACACCGCTGATGGCCCTCGATGTGGAAACGGGCGACATCTCCACGATCGTGCAGCTCAACCCACTCGTGGAGCCCATGCTCGGATTGCATCTGGGAGGCACATACGACCTGGCGTTCGACACCGATTCACGACGGTTGTTCATCGGCTTCAACGCGGCACCCGCATCCACCGACGACTCCTTCGGCGCCGTTGTGCTCGTGATCGTGGAACTCCCATGAGGCGACGGCTGGTTGGTGCGGCCACAGGCTTGCTCCTCGTCGGCGCGTGTGTAACAGGCGGACAGCCGCGGGCCACATCGCCTGCTCCGACCACATCGGCGCCCGCCACCCGGACACAGGCAACGGCGCCGACTCCGAGCCATCCGGATTCGGCGGAAGTCCGCTACGCGGACCTGACGTGCTGGTCGGCTCCCACGTCCGGATCACCCGGTGAGATCGTCCTGACCGATTCGACCGCTGCGCTCG
>DATCZS010000148.1:0-70984 GCA_036525795.1 Acidimicrobiia bacterium
CCGGCTGCGCGGAGAGGAGGTGGAGGCGTGACCGATGCGGCTCGTGAGCAGGACGCCGGGAAGGGCATGCCCACCCGGACCGCCCTCCGGCGCCTCCTCGCCGAGATCCCGTCCCTGCGGGCCGGGCTGAAGACGACGGTCGCCCTGGCGGTGGTGGGCACCGCGCTCCAGGTGGCAATCCCCATCGTGGTCCAGCAGATCGTCGACCTCGAGATTCTCGATCCCGATGGGGTCGACGTCGCCGGCTCGGTCCGCCGCGGGCTCATCGCCCTGGGGGCGATGCTGGCGGCGGTGCTCGCCCGGAGATCCGCCACCTTCCGCCTCGCCCGCGCCTCGGCCACCGGGCTGTCCGACCTGAGAGTGCGAACGTTCTCCCACCTCCATCAGATGTCCGCCCTGCACGTGCAGGCCGAGCGCCGTGGGGCGCTCGTCGCCAGAGTCACCTCCGACATCTACCGGATCCAGGACTTCATGGAATGGGGGGGCATGGGGATGCTGATCGGCATCTCGCAGGTGGTCATGGCCGTGGCCGCCATGCTCTACTACCGCTGGCAGCTGGCGGTGCTGGTGGTCGCCGGCGTCACCGTCTACGGCCTCATGCTCTTCTGGTTCCAGAAGGTGCTGGCCCGTGGCCACGATCGAGTGCGCGAACGCGTGTCCGATTCGATGGCGGCCCTCGGGGAGTCGATCTCCGGGCTGCCGGTGGTGCGCGCCTACGGCGCAGAGGGCCCGACCCTGCACCGGGTGCGCTCGGCGGTCGACGCCCAGTTCCAGGCGGAGTTCCGCACCTTCACCCTCGGCTCGGCGCTGTTCAGCTCGGCCGAGCTGTTCGCCGGCGTGCTGACCGCCGGGGTGGTGGCGGCGGGGATCCTGCTCGGCGGCGGGGCGGGGGTGACCGCCGGCTCTCTGCTCGCGTTCCTCTTCCTCGTCAACCTCCTGGTCCAGCCGGTGCAGACCCTCGTCGAGACCCTCGACACCGCCCAGTCGGCGGCCGCCGGGGTCCGCCGCGTGCTGCGGGTGCTCGACACGCCGATCGACCTCGCCGACCCTGAGGACGGGGTCGACCTTCCCGACGGGCCGCTCGACGTCTCGGTGGACACCGTGCGGTTCCGGTATCCGACCGGCGGGGACGTGCTCACCGACGTCTCGGTCGACATCCCTGCCGGGCGGAGGGTCGCCGTCGTCGGCGAGACCGGGTCGGGCAAGACGACCTTCGCCAAGCTGGCCGTGCGGCTGCTCGACCCCGCCGGAGGAGAGGTGGTGGTGGGAGGCGTGCCCATCAACCGGGTCCGGTTCGCCTCACTGCGGTCGCGGGTCGCCTATGTCCCCCAGGAGGGGTTCCTGTTCGATGCCACCGTTGGCGGCAACGTCCGCTACGGCCGGCCGGATGCGACCGATGCCGAGGTCGTCGCCGCGTTCGCCGACCTCGGACTCAGCCCGTGGCTCGAATCGCTGGCGGCCGGCCTCGAGACACCCGTCGGGGAGCGGGGGGCGCAGCTGTCTGCGGGCGAGCGCCAGCTGGTGGCGCTGGTGCGCGCCTGGCTGAGCCAGCCCGATCTCCTGGTGCTCGACGAGGCGACCTCGGCCGTGGACCCCGCCCTCGAGGTGCAGCTGCGCAACGCCATCGACCGGCTGATCGAAGGGCGGACGTCGATCACCGTCGCCCATCGGCTGTCGACGGCCGAGGCGTCCGACGAGGTTCTCGTGTTCGATCGCGGTCGACTCGTCGAGCGCGGAACCCATGCCCGGCTGCTGGCGGCAGGAGGCGTCTACACCCGTCTCCACTCGGACTGGATGACGGGCACCCGGCACTGAGGAGACCGGCGAGAGCGCCATGTCACATCGAGGGCGTCGTCTCCATCCGGAACCCCCTGCGCCGACTGATAGACTGATCGACCACATGAACGTGACCGCGACGTCCTGGTGGTGGCAGCACTGACCGGCTGCCGCGCGTCCCTGGACGGAGTTCGCCGGCGGCCTCTGGCCCCGGCGATTTTTCTTTGAGGAGTGACGAGGTGACAGAGCGCAGGCGAGTGTTCTCCGGGGTCCAGCCCACGGGGAACCTTCACATCGGCAACTACATCGGCGCCTTCCGCAACTGGGTGGCGATGCAGGCGGACTACGACACCATCTACTGCGTGGTCGATCTCCACGCCATGACCGTGCCGTACGACCCCCCCGAGTTCAACAGGCACCGGATCGACATGGCGAAGGCGATCATCGCCTGCGGTGTCGACCCCACGAAGTCCCTCCTGTATTTCCAGTCGCAGGTGCCGCACCACGCGGAACTGTCCTGGATCCTCTCCACGATCACCGGGATCGGTCAGCTCGAACGCATGACCCAGTTCAAGGAGAAGGCCGACCGTGCGGGCCAGAATCTGGGACTGCTGTCGTACCCGGTGCTGATGGCGGCCGACATCCTGCTCCACAAGGTGCACGCCGTCCCCGTCGGGGATGACCAGACCCAGCACCTCGAACTGACCCGCGACCTGGTCCAGCGGTTCAACGGGCGGTTCGGGGATCTGTTCCCGCTGCCGGAGCGGATCACCCCCGAGATCGGGGCCAGGGTGATGTCGCTGCAGGACCCGACGTCGAAGATGTCGAAGTCAGACCCCAACGACCGGTCGCGCATCCTCCTGGTCGACCCGCCGGACGAGGTGATCTCCAAGGTCAAGTCGGCGGTCACCGATTCGGACCGATACGTCCGCTACGACTGGGAAGAGAAACCGGGCGTCTCCAACCTGCTCGAGTTGATGAGCGTGTTCACGGGTCGCCCCATCGCCGGGCTCGTCGACGAGTACCACGACGCCGGCTACGGCGCCTTCAAGCTGGCCGTGGGCGAGGCCATCGCAGAGGGGCTCAGCCCGATTCGCCGGCGCATGAGGGAACTGGAGGACGAGGAGGTCTTCCGGATCATGCTCAAGGGCTCCCTCGAGGCTCGCCAGCGTGCCGAGCACGAGATGGTCCCGGTGCGCAGGGCGGTGGGCCTGAGCGCTTGACCGGCCGGCCGGACTCCGACCGGCGACAGGCCTACTCCCGGTAGCCGAGGGATTCCAGGCTCGACGGCGTGGGAGGCCACGGGCGGGCCAGCGCCGGCACCTCGCTGCCGTCGAACAGCGCCCGGTCTCCGGGCGGCTCGGGGAGGGCCACCGTCAGTGGATGCCAGGGATTCGAGGGGCAGGTGGCATCGCCGTGGACCGGCTCGACGAGCACGATGATCGTCACCCGGTCGACATCGGAGACGACCACCGGCACGATCTCGCGGTCGGTCGGGGCCTGTCCCGAGGCGCAGGCGGTCTCGTTGATCAGCACCGCCAGCCGCGGTGAGTCGGCAGGCGGCTGTGCGTCCAGGACCCAGTGGGCGTTGCCCCAGCCCGGGGCCGACACCTCGATCCGGCACTGGCCCCACCCGAGCGGCCGGAAGCCTTCCTCGCTGCGGGTGAACGTCGCCGACGCGTACGGGGGTTCGCCCGGGGCGGGTGAACGCAGCGAACGGCCGAAGAGAGTGATCGATGAGCCGTCGCGCTCGGCGACGAACCACCCGTAGTCGTCGACGAAGGCCGCCTCCCCGGGGGCTGTGGCCCCTATCGAGGCGAGGGCCTCTCTGGCTTCGTCGTCGAGGGGTTCGGAGGGCAACACGGGAGCCGTGCCTCCTTCCAGGAGGACGGATCCGCAGGTCGCCTCCAACTCGGGACGGTCTGATTCTGCGGTGGTGGGCGGGTTCACGGATGGAACCGGGTCGTCTCCGTCTGCGTCTGCGGGAGACCCGAGACCCCCACAGGACGCGACCAGCACCGATGTCAGGAACCAACCAGCGATCGTCCGGTAACGGCGTGTCATTCCCCGGTATGACGCCGCCACCGCATGAGGCGGTTCCCGGTGTCAGGCAGCTGATCGAGCGGCCCGGCCGGCCGGGACGGCCCACGCCACGGTGACCGCCGCTCCTCCCATGGCGATCAGGAAGGTGGCGGGGACGCCGTGTGCCCCTGCCACCGTTCCGGCGAGGAGGGGGCTCACGAGGAAGCCAACCCGGGCCACGGTCGAGACGGCTCCCACACCGGTCTCGGGTGCCACCCCCGGGACCGTCCCGGCCAGCGTGACCATCGCCGGAAACACGAAGGCGCCTCCGAATCCGGTCACGAGCATCCCCAGGACGGCGAGCTCGAGCGTCGAAGAGGTCATCGCAACGCCGGCTCCCGCCGCCGCCACGAGCGCGAACGATGCCAGTGCCCGGTACGGCCCCAGCCGTGCCACCGCCCGGTCGCCGACCAGCCGGCCGATGACCGCGCCGACCAGCACCATCACCACACCGGCACCGGCCACCACCGGGGCGGTGTCGAAGCGCTCGGTGAGGAACAGGGCCCCCCAGTCGTACGGGATGCCCTCGATCACCATGCCCACCGCAGTGATCGCGGCCGCCCAGAGCACCAGGTTGGGGATGCCCCTGATGCGGACCGGAACCCGGTCCGCAGCCTCGGCGTGCGGCCAGCTCGCCGCGGACCGGACGCCGGCCGCCCAGACCAGCGCTGCCACCACGCCGATGTGGATCGGCAGCGGCACGGTGCCGGCCACCGCCGCCCCGATCAGCGACGACCCGAGCACGCCGATGGTCCACATGGCGTGAAACCGGTGCATGATCGATTCGGCCCGCCGCTTCTCGGCAGCCACGGCTTCGACGTTCATGGCGACGTCCATCAGCCCGTCTCCGAGGCCGGCCAGCGCGAATGCGCTGAACGCCAACGGAATCGACCGCGTCGACACACCGGCCACCACGCCCACCGCCAGGAGGGTGAGCGATCCGATCACCGTCCGTCGCGGGCCGATCCGGGCCACCGCCCACGGGGCGATGGCCGATCCGATCAGCGATCCCACCGCCACGCAGAACAGCGCGACACCCACGAGCTGGGCGGTGAGTCCGAGCCGGTCGGCGAACTCGGGGATGCGCGGCAGGAAGCCGCCGTATGAGGCCCCGTTGGCGGCGAATACGATGCCCGTCGCCCAGAAGCCGCGTCCGGTCCTCTCGCCGGGAGCAGCCACGTTCAGCCGGCCAGCTCTGGCGCCACCAGCAGCGCGATCACGGCGACCAGGTTGAAGCCGGCATGGGTGAAGATCGCCGAGCCGAGACGGCCGCTGCGCTGCACCATCCGGGCGAGGATCACCCCGACGATGAAGAGCTGTGCCATCAGGGTGAGGATGATCACCGGGTGGCTCGACAGGTCGACGCTGGCGAGATGAAAGAGGGCGAACACCCCGGATGTGGCGAGGATCGTGCCGACCGCACCCAGTCTGCGACCGATTGCCTGGGACAGCACGCTGCGGAACATCACCTCTTCCACCACCGGCGCCAGCAAGGCGATCGAGAGCACCATGGCCGCCTGCAGGGCCACCCCGGACACCTCGGGTACGAGTTCGGTGAGGGCCTGGGGCCCGGTCTCGTCGGCGAAGCGCGACGTCAGCGGCAGGAACAGGTACAAGAGGGCCAGCTGCAACGCCAGGCCCACGAACACGTAGATCCCGTCGCTCGGGGCGATGTCGAGACCCAGATCCTCGACGCGGGCGTTGCGGTAGCGCATCACCATTGCCAGGGCGGCGATGTGGCCGAGCTGCTGGCCGAACAGCCCTGCCACCAGCACGGTCCCCTGGGATTCGGTGAACACGATCGAGACGGTGCCGAGCAGTGCTCCGAGCAGCCCGCCGAGCACGATCAGGAAGAAGTCGGCCACCGTGAACGTGGGTCGGCGAACCAGATCCGACGTCGGAAGAGGGAGCATCGACAGAGGGTACCGGCGTCCGGTGGGGAGCGAATCACATCGGTGGTACTCTCGCCCATCAGCACGCAGGGCGGAGGAGAAGCGTGGAGCTCGACATCGGCATCGGCAAGTCCGGACGTCAGGCGTTCGGATTCGACGACATCGCAATCGTTCCCAGCCGGCGGACGCGGGATCCAGACGACGTCGACATCAGCTGGCAGCTCGACGCGTTCCGCTTCGAACTGCCGATGCTCGGCTCGGCCATGGACGGTGCGCTCTCCCCCTCCACCGCGATCGCCATCGGAAAGCTGGGGGGACTCGGGGTGCTCAACCTCGAGGGTCTGTGGACCCGCTACGAGGACCCGGAGCCGTACTTCGAGGAGATCGCCGAGCTCCCGCGGGAGAAGGCCACCCAGCGGATGCAGGAGATCTACCTCGCTCCGATCGACCCGGACCTGGTCGGCCAGAGGGTCGCCGAGCTGAAGGCGGCCGGGATCGTCACCGCCGCCAGCCTCACCCCCCAGAAGGTGGAGCACCTGTCTCCCCACGCCCTGAAGGCGGGCCTCGACATCCTCGTCATCCAGGGCACGGTGGTCTCCGCAGAACACGTCTCCACCAAGGGCCACGTGCTGAATCTCAAGGTCTTCATCTCCGAGTGTGATGTGCCGGTGATCGTGGGCGGCTGCGCCTCGTATTCGACGGCGCTGCACCTGATGCGCACCGGCGCCGCCGGGATCCTGGTGGGGGTGGGCCCCGGGGCGGCGTGCACCACCCGCGGGGTGCTCGGAGTCGGGGTGCCTCAGGCGACGGCGATCGCCGATGCCGCCGGGGCCAGGATCCGCTATCTCGACGAGACCGGGCGCTACGTCCACGTCATCGCCGACGGGGGGATGCGCACGGGCGGCGACGTCGCCAAGGCCATCGCCTGTGGCGCGGACGCCGTGATGATCGGTTCGCCGCTCGCCGCGGCCGACGAGGCGCCGGGTCGGGGGTTCCACTGGGGGATGGCCACGTTCCATCCCGAGCTCCCGCGGGGCGCCCGGGTCGAAGTGGGCAGTCTGGGCACCCTGGAGGAGATCCTCCTCGGTCCCGCCCACGAGAACGACGGCCGCCGCAACCTGTTCGGAGCGCTGCGGGTGTCCATGGCGACCTGCGGATACTCCGACGTCAAGGAGTTCCAGAAGGCCGAGGTCATGATCGCTCCCAGCCTCCAGACCGAGGGCAAGGCGCTGCAGCGATCCCAGCGGGTCGGGATGGGATGAGCCCGGCGGCGCTGTCGCCGGATGCTCCGCTCCCGGTGCGCGACCGGTTCGTCGTGGGGTGGTGAAGTGGCCGGATTCGAGTCTGTCCTCGTGGTCGATCTGGGGGCGCAGTACGCCCAGTTGATCGCCCGTCGCGTCCGCGAGGCGCATGTGCACTCCGAGATCGTCTCCCGCGACATCACCGCGGCGGAGGTGGCGGCCAGGCGTCCGGTGGGCATCATCCTCTCCGGCGGCCCGGCGTCGGTGTACGCCGAGGACGCGTACACCATCGACCGGGGGATCCTCGAGTTGGGGGTCCCGGTATTGGGCATCTGCTACGGGCACCAGCTGATCGCGCGGCTCCTCGACGGGGAGGTCGCCAACACCGGGGTGGCCGAGTACGGGAAGACGCCCATGGAGGTGACCGAGCCCTCGCTTCTGTTCAGGGATCTCCCCGCCTCCCAGGAGGTGTGGATGAGCCACAGAGACACCGTTTCCCGGGTTCCCGAAGGGTTCGCGGCCACCGCCTCGACCCCGGCCGCTCCGGTCGCCGCCATGGAGGACCGCAGGCGGGGTGTCTTCGGGGTCCAGTTCCATCCCGAGGTGGCGCACACCCCCCGGGGCATGGAGATCCTGAAGTCGTTCCTGTACGAGGCCTGCGGCGCCCATCCGGGCTGGACCCGTCACTCGATCATCGAGGCCCAGGTCGAGGCGATACGCAGCCAGGTCGGATCCGAGGGGGTCGTCTGCGGCCTGTCCGGGGGTGTCGACTCTTCGGTGGCGGCCGCCCTGGTGCACGAGGCGGTCGGCGACCAGCTGACCTGCATCTTCGTCGACCATGGACTGCTGCGGAAGGGCGAGGCCGAGCAGGTCGAGGAGACGTTCCGGGGCCACTTCAACATCAACCTCATCCATGTGAAGGCGGCAGACCGGTTCCTCCAACAGCTGGCGGGAGTCACCGATCCGGAGTCGAAGCGCAAGATCATCGGCGAGACGTTCATCCGGGTGTTCGAGGATGTGGCGGCCGACCTGTCCGACGCCCGCTTCCTCGTCCAGGGAACCCTGTACCCCGATGTGATCGAGTCGGGCACCAAGGATGCAGCCAAGATCAAGAGCCACCACAACGTGGGCGGTCTTCCCGACGACATGCAGTTCGAGTTGGTCGAGCCGCTGCGCGATCTGTTCAAAGACGAGGTGCGGGCGGTCGGGGAGGAGCTCGGGTTGCCGGAGGACATCGTGTGGCGCCAGCCGTTCCCCGGACCCGGACTGGCTGTGCGGATCATCGGCGAGGTGACCGGCGAGCGGCTCGAGATCCTCAGAAGCGCAGACGCCATCGTCACCGAGGAGATCAGGCGTGCCGGTCTCTATCGGGAGGTCTGGCAGGCCTTCGGGGTGCTGCCCACCATCCGGTCGGTGGGCGTGCAGGGGGACGGGCGCACGTATGCACATCCCCTGATCGTGCGTGCCGTGACCAGCGAGGATGCGATGACCGCCGACTGGGCCCGCCTGCCGTACGAGGTGCTCGAACGCATCTCGAGCAGGGTCATCAACGAGGTGGAGGGCATCAATCGGGTGGCATACGACATCAGCTCGAAACCGCCTTCCACCATCGAGTGGGAGTAGCTCAAGAAGCCATTTCCACGGCCCGATACTGTGGATACCGCCGGAGGTATCTTGGACTGGGCCGACTCACCAGAGCTGATCGAAATCTACCTCGCAGAGGTCGACGATCGAACCGCACGCCTCGTATCGGCCGCGTCCGAACTCTCGTCCGGCAGTCTTGGAGCGTTCGACATCGAGGACGTGATCCGCGACGCGCATACGCTCAAGGGCTCGTCGAACATGCTCGGACGAACCGAGATCGGTGCCGCCGCGGCGGCGCTCGAGCGAGGTTGGAGGGTCGTGGACGAGGTCGGGATCGAGCGCTCGCAGGGCATCGCCGAGGGGCTGGCGCTGGTCGCTGCTCTCGTCGCCGACTCGGCGCACGATGGTTCGGAGCGGACATCGCTGCAGGCGGCCGCCGTCCGGCTCACGGCCGCAGTGGACGCGCTTGCCAAGCCTGTTCCCGCCCCGGTACTCGCGGGGCACCAAGGCGGTGATGTCGCGGACGGGCACCCACCCTCGCCAGATGCCGGTCAGGTGGGTCCGCCCATAGTGGAGCCGGTGCCCATGGGCGCAGCCCAGCACCCACCGACTCCGGGGCGCGGGGCCGGGGACGGTCCGGTCGCCCCGCACCTCGCCGATCCGACCAGTCTCGGCGGCCTGCTGGGCACCCTCACAGACGACCTGTCCGGCGCAGTGACCAGGGTCGACACCAAGGATCTCTATCGGTTGATCAACCGCGCCGTGGAGATCGGCCTCGACGCCGAGTCGCTGGCCGACCTGACCCACGTTTCATTCGAGGGGGTCGACCCCTCCAAGCTCCTGGCGGCCTGGCGGGCGCAGCTCACCCAGCTGTCCGACGAGCTCGCCGAACTCCAGAGCTGGGCGGTCGGGCTCGCCGACGTCCCGCTGCAGGACGCGGTCGAGACCTTTCCGCAGTTCGTTCGGTTCCTGGGCCGGCGGCTCGGTCGCGAGGTGAAGTTCGTGACGTCGGGAGACGACATCGACGTGGACCGGCAGATCGTCGACGCGTTGCGTGAGCCGCTTCGCCACCTCATCGTCAATGCCATCGACCACGGGATCGAGCCTCCCGAAGAGCGGGTGGCCGGCGGCAAGCCGAAGACGGGCCTGGTTCGGTTCATGGCGGCGAAGAAGGACGACCGCCTGGTGATCACCGTCGCAGACGACGGGCGCGGAGTCGACTGGAGGGCCGTGACGAGGGCGGCGGCAGCCCGGGGTCTGGGGCGGCAGCGCTCCGAACTGATGGCCCACCTGTTCCGTCCCGGCTTCTCGACGGTGGTGGAACCCAACGACTTTTCGGGAACCGGCGAGGGGCTCACGCTGGTGGCCGACGCGGTCGATCGGATCGGCGGCTCGGTGCTGATCGGGAGCCGGGAAGGCCAGGGGACCGCCGTTCGCATCGACGTCCCCATCTCGCTGGTTCTGCAGAACATCGTCATCATCGCCGGTGACGATCAGTTCTTCGGAGTCAGCGAGCCGACCGTCAAGGGAACCATCTCGCTCGAGACGGCGTCGGTTCGCTTCGGCGAGGTGGGGCGCGTCCTGGTCCACGAAGGAGAAGACATCCCGATCGTGTCCTTCGCCCGGGCGGTGGGCCTCGGTGATTCCGGACCCGAGAACGAAGGTCTGGTCCTCAACACCAGGTACGGGCTGGTGGTGGTGGCGGTGGAGGAGATCGTCGATCGACGACGCGTTGCGGTCAAGAGCCTCGGTCCCATCCTGGACGGCGCCGATCACATCACCGGGGCCGCCTTCGTCGGGGGCGGGGAGGTGCTGGTCGTCGTCGATCACAACTACCTGGGGGCCCAGGCGCGGCGGCCGGAGGCGCTGCACGGAGTGAGGCCGAGGATTCTCGTCGTGGACGACTCCGCCGGCGTACGCCAGCTGATCTCGGCCACCCTCAGGGGCAAGGGGTTCGATGTCACCGTCGCTCCCGGGGCCCGTGAGGCGGTGAGGGAGATCGCCCAAACCCACTTCGACGCGCTGATCGTCGACTACGCCATGCCCAAGTCCGACGGTGTGGAACTGGTCAAGGGTCTCCGGCTCAACGGGATCGTCCAGCCGATCATCATGGTGTCCGGGGTGGCGGACGAGTCGGACAAGGCCGCGGCATGGGAGGCGGGGGTCGATGCGTACCTCGACAAGTACGACCTGCGGCGGGGATCGCTCACGACCACCATCCGGCGCCTGCTCGAAGCAGGGAACGGCCGTGAGGCGCGCTGAGGCCCAGGTGGCCGAGTTCGGCCCGTTGCTAGCGTGAGCGGCGTATGAACCCGTCACTCATCGCCGCAGCCGGGCTGGTGGTGGTCTCGATCGGGCTGCTCCTCTCCACGCTGCGGGTGACCGTCCGCTGGCGGCACAAGGTGGCCGACGCGGAGCGTGAACGCGATATGGCCAATGTGATGAAGAACGACTTCGTGGCGATGGTCAGCCATGAGCTCCGGACCCCGCTCACGTCGATCGCCGGCTTCGCCGAGACCCTGGAAGCGGGCTGGCGGGACCTCGACCCCGGAGAGATCGACGAGTTCCTCGAGATCATCACCAAGCAGGCCCACTATCTCAGCGAGCTCGTGGAGGACATCCTGGTGATCCCGAGGCTCGAGGCAGGAAGGCTGCGGTTCTTCCCGGAGATGTTCGACCTCTCGGATCTGGTGCACGAGGTGTCAGCGCTCATCTTCCCGCCCGGCGGAGACGTGGCGGCCTCCGTCACCGTCCCCGGCGGTGTGCGGGCGTGGGGAGATGCCCGCCGGACCCAGCAGGTGATCAGGAACCTGATGGAGAACGCCAGGAAGTACGGAGGCAACCAGGTGCTGGTGGAAGGCTTCCCCCATGGCGAGCATTTCGTGTTGATCGTCTCCGACAACGGCACCGGTGTGCCCGAGACCCACACGAAGGTGATCTTCGAGCAGTTCGAGCAGATGTCGAAGGGCGACAGCCGGTCGTCGTCGGGGATCGGGCTCGGTCTCCCCATCGCCCGGCGTCTGGCGAGGGCGATGGGCGGAGATGTGTGGTACGAACGCCGCTTCCCGACGGGATCGAGGTTCTGTTTCTCGATCACGCTGACGCCGGAGGCCCACGATCGGATCATGGCCGAGCAGCAGGCGGCCGAGAACGAGCGCGTCGACACGTCGCTGGTGGGCCGCTGATCACACCCATGTGATTCTTGGCCGGCGGGATCCGGTACAGTCGACGTCGTGCAGACGGAGTGGTTCCACACCGAGTGGTTGAGCGACGACGTCCCGACCGAGTCCGCCCTCTTCGCCGATCTCAATCCGGTGCAGCGGGAGGCAGTCGCCGCCACCGAGGGTCCGGTGCTGGTCGTGGCCGGAGCGGGATCCGGGAAGACCAGGGTGCTCACCTACCGGATCGCACATCTGATCCGTGACCTCAAGGTGCCGCCCCAGGCGTTGCTGGCGATCACGTTCACCAACAAGGCCGCGAACGAGATGAAAGAGCGGGTGGGAGCCCTGGTGAAGGGCGCCGTCGGCTCCATGTGGGTGTCCACCTTCCACTCGGCCTGTGTCCGGATCCTGCGCAGAGAAGCCAGCCGCTTCGGGTACCGCTCCGGGTTCTCGATCTACGACGAGGCCGACTCGCTCCGGCTCGTCACCCAGTGCCTGAAGGACCTCGACCTCGACTCGAAGCGCTTCCCGCCGCGCACGATCCGGGCGTCGATCTCCAACGCCAAGAACGAGCTGATCGACTACGAGACGTTCGCCTCGACCGGAGAAGGCTTCTTCCACGAACAGGTGGCGGACGTCTACCGGCTGTACCAGCAGCGGCTGCTCGAGGCGTCGGCGATGGACTTCGACGATCTTCTGATGGTCACCGTCGAGCTGTTCGGCGCCTTCCCCGAGGTGCTGTCCCAGTATCAACAGCGGTTCCGGTACGTGCTGGTCGACGAGTACCAGGACACGAATCGCGCCCAGTACACCCTGGTCCGCCAGCTGACCGACGTTCACCGGAACCTGTGCGTGGTGGGAGACAGCGACCAGTCGATCTACCGGTGGCGGGGAGCGGACGTCCGCAACATCCTCGACTTCGAAAAGGACTACCCCGACGCCCGGGTCATCGTCCTCGAGCAGAACTACCGGTCCACCGGCATCATCCTGGACGCGGCCAACGCCGTCATCGCCAACAACCCCCGCCGCCAGCAGAAGCGGCTGTGGAGCGACCGGGGCAGGGGCGGGCCGATCACCCGGTTCGAAGGCGAGGACGAACACGACGAGGCCGGGTTCGTGGCCGACCAGGTCGACGCTCTGGCGGACGAGGGCTTCGCCGCCTCCGACGTCGCCGTCTTCTATCGGACCAACGCGCAGTCGCGGGTCATCGAGGACGTGTTCGTCCGCCGCGGGCTCCCGTACACGGTGGTGGGGAGCGTCAAGTTCTACGAGCGGCGCGAGGTCAAAGACGCGATGGCCTATCTGCGGGCGATCGTGAACCCCGACGACCAGGTTGCGGTCAAGCGCATCATCAACGAGCCCAAGAGGGGCATCGGTGACACCACCATCGCCCACGTCGATCGCTTCTCCCAGCGGCACGGTGTGACCTTCTTCGAGGGCCTGGGGCGGGCCGCCGAGATCGATGCGCTCAACGCGGGCGCGGTGCGGCGGATCCAGGAGTTCCTCGGAGTCATGGAGACCCTCTCCGCCGCCGCCGCCGAGGGGGTGGGAAACGCCGTGCGCGCCGTCATCACGGACACCGGATACGCCGCTGCGCTCGAGGCCGAGCGGTCCATCGAGGCGCTCGGCCGGCTCGAGAACCTGCGCGAGCTGGAGTCTGTGGCAGCCGAGTTCGAGTCGGTGAACGAGGGCAGCGTCATCGACGAGGAGGCCTTCGACGACCTCGGCTCCGAACGGCGTCTCGAGCTGTTCCTCGAACAGACCGCCCTCGTGTCGGACATCGACGAGTTCGACGAGGGGGCAGGAGCGGTCACCCTCATGACGCTGCACACCGCCAAGGGCCTCGAGTTCCCCGTGGTGTTCCTGGTGGGCATGGAGGACGGGGTCTTCCCTCACATGCGATCGCTGGGCGAGCCCGCCGAGATGGAGGAAGAGCGGCGGCTGGCGTACGTGGGGATCACCCGGGCGCAGGACAGGCTCTATCTGACGTCGGCGTGGAGCCGGACGCTGTGGGGCGGCACCAACTACAACCCGCCGAGCAGGTTCTTCAAAGAGATCCCGGGTGAGCTGATCGAACTGGCGGGAAAGCGAACCCAGAAAGGCGGGGGCGGTCGTCCGGCGCCGACGCCCGTCTCCACGGTGAGCGCCTCCGACATCGCGGCGGGGGATCGGGTGCGTCACGACAAGTGGGGGCCGGGCACCGTGGTCGAGGTCGTCGGCGGGGGAGACAGGGCCGAGGCGGTGGTCAACTTCGACTCGCTCGGCCGCAAGCGACTCCTTCTCGCCTGGGCGCCGCTCGAGAAGGCCTGAGACCAGGACTCAGATCCGGCGGTTCCCTGGCCGGTGACCGGCCGCTTTGCGTTCGACGTCTGCGAGCAGATCCCGCCACGATGCGATGAACTTGCCGACCCCTTCGTCTTCGAGCACCTGGACCACGTCGCCGTAGTCGATGCCGGCGGACGTCAGCGCCTCCAGGGCGTTGGTGGCGTCTGCGAATTCCTCCGGTCCCATGATCGGCGCCGGATCGTGCCCATGATCCTGGTAGGCGTCGATCGTCGGAAGCGGCATGGTGTTCACTGTGTGGGGAGCGATCAGCCGCTCGACGTAGAGAATGTCGGAGTATTCGTCGTTCTTCGTCGACGTCGAGGCCCACAGCGGCCGCTGCACCCGCGCCCCCGCCGCCACCAGCCCCCTCCAGCGCTCGCCGCGGAACGTGTCCAGGAACGAGGCGTATGCGGCTCGGGCGTTGGCCACCGCCGCGGATCCGCGCAGGGCGAGCGCCTGCTCGGTTCCGATCGCCTCGAGCCGGGAGTCCACTTCGGTGTCGAACCGCGACACGAAGAACGATGCCACAGACGCCACCGAGGCGATCTCGCCTCCGGCGGCGCCGAACCGCTCGAGCCCGGTCAGGTACGCCTCCATCACCCGGGCATAGCGTTCCAGGGAGAAGATGAGCGTGACGTTGATCGAGATCCCTTCGCCGATCAATGCCGCGATCGCCGGGATGCCCTCCGGCGTGGCCGGCACCTTGACCAGGACGTTGGGACGATCGATCCGCTTCACCCACGCCCGGGCCTCGGCCACCGTCTTTTCGGTGTCGTGGGCGAGCTCGGGGTCCACCTCGACCGAGACGTGGCCGTCGCGGCCTCCGGTTCGCTCCCACACGGGCCGCAAGGTGTCACAGGCGCGCTGCAGATCGCGGGTCATGAGGGCCGCAACGATCTCTTCGACGGAGGCATCGTCCTGGGCCAGCTCGATGAGCTGGTCGTCGTAGTCCGCGGACCCCACGATGGCGGCGGCGAAGATCGAAGGGTTGGACGTCACGCCGGTGACCGCGTCGTCGCGGATGCGACGGTCCAGTTCTCCGGAATCGAGCATCGCTCGGGAGATCTGATCGGACCACACCGACTGGCCGGCGGCGGCAACGGCGGAAAGTTTGGACATGGGCCGGGCTCCTGGTCTGCGTCGACGCCAACCTAGCCACGCGCACGGGGCTGCGAGCACGAATCACCCGTGGCGCCAACCGTGCGTGCAGCCCCGCCCCGGTGCGTTCCGACCCGAACCCGGCTCGTCGTCGGCCCCGGGGCCGTAGACGGCATGGGCCGGCCCACCGCGGTCCAGAAATCGCCGGATTCCGACGGCCCTGCCGCCACATGGCGACGTGAGGAGCCGACCGGTCGGCGCCGGGTCAGGAGAGCTCGTCGATGGCGCCGAGCAGTCTGTCCGCCGCCTCGACCGTGGCGCCGTAGCCCATCATTCCGATGCGCCAGATCTTGCCGGCGAGCGATCCCAGGCCGGAGCCGATCTCGATCCGGTACCGGTCGAGCAGCCGGTCGCGAACCGAGGCGTCGTCCACTCCCTCGGGGAGGATTGCCGAAGTCAGCTGGGGAAGGCGATGTGGCTGATCGGCGAGCATGCCGTAGCCGCGTTCCATCAACCCGGCCTGAAGGTGGGCGCCCGCCCGGGCGTGACGGGCCCACGTCTCTTCCAGTCCCTCCTCGAGGACCAGTCGCACACCCTCGTGGAGGGCGTACACCATCGAGATCGGCGCCGTGTGGTGATAGGCGCGACGCGACGATCCGGCGTCCCAGTATCCGGCGAGCAGAGTGACGTCGAGGTACCACGAACGGACGGGCGTTGCACGGCTCCGGGCCCGTTCGACCGCCCGGTCGGAGAACGTGATGGGGGCGAGACCTGGAGGCACGCTGAGGCATTTCTGGGTGCCCGAATAGCAGACGTCGATGCCCCAGGCGTCGACCTCGAGGGGGATCCCGCCGAGGCCGGTCACCGAGTCGACGATGATGATCGGGTCGGACCCGAGCGCCTGCCGCAGTTCCTCGACCGGCTGGCGCGCCCCGGTGGATGTCTCGGCGTGGACCACTGCGACGATGCGGGCGTCGTGGCGTCGCGCCGCCTCGGCCAGAACCTCGGTGGGGATGGCCGAGCCCCACTCGGCCTCGACCGGGATCGGTTCTCCTCCTGCCCGGCGAACCTCTTCGGCGATCCTTCCCCCGAACACGCCGTTCACACCCACCACGACCCGATCCCCTGGCTCCACCATGTTCAAGACCGAGGCTTCCATGCCGGCCGACCCGGTTCCCGATACGGGGAAGGTCATGCGGTTCGCCGTTCGGAAGAGCGCCCGGAGCCCGTCGCCGACCTCGTCCATGATCGCGATGAACTCCGGATCGAGGTGCCCGACCACCGGGCGACTCAGCGCCTCGAGCACCTGGGGAGGCACGGGTGAAGGCCCGGGGCCGTGCAGATGTCGGGTGAGTTCTTCGTTGCTGCGTGCTCTCATCGGGACGAGGGTACCGGGACAACGGCCGGCACTCCGAAGCGGGGGTGGCGCGTCCGTGCCGGGGGGCGCGGTACCGTTCGGGATGCCATGGCCGAGCTGTACGCGGGCACGCTCACATTCGAGGACGGGGGGACGGTCCCGATCGACCTCGAGTTCGACCGCGAAACACTCGGCCTGTCGACCGAGGGGAATCGAGTCGGCGCATGGCCGATCAAGTACTGCCGGGTCTCGCGCACGGGCACCGGTTCGTTTCTCCTGAGCATCGACGGGGAGAAGGTGGTGTTCGCCCCGGACGAGGCAGACGCCTTCTCTCTGGCGGCCGCCCAGCACTTCCACGCTTCGAGCCTGGCCGATCGAATAGATGTGATCCGGGGAACGGGAGGCCGGCATCAGGCAGATCTGCACACCGCCGTGAGGCGCGCCCCAGACGGCGAAGAGACAGAGCGACCCCGGATCGCCATCGATTGGCGACTCATGGCCACGCTGGTCAGCGTGGCGGTTGTCGCAATCGCCGCAGGGCTGATCACGCTGGCCCGGACGGGAGACGATTCCACGGGGGTGGAGCCTGGAGCCTCACCCGTCACCACGACCACCGTCGAGCCCGCGCTGCCTGCGCTCTTCGAGCAGCGTCCGGCGGAGTTCGTCGCTGCGTGGAACGCCGCCGCCTCCGAACTGGGTGTCGAGGCGTTGATCCGGGAGCAGCTGAACGTGGGGACGTTCGAGACGGCTCTCGCTCCCTACGTGTCGTTGTTGGGCACCACCGACGAGTCGGACGACTCGATCGCCAGCGTGGTGGTGGTGGTCGACCCGTCGGGCGACACCGAGGACGACGAGCTGGCGCTGGCGGTCCTCGGTGTGGCGATCACGGTGGCCGACCCGGACGCCACCGGATCGCAGCGGCGGGCCGTGCTCGAGCGCCTCGGGCTCGATGTCGATCGACCGGACCTGACGGGTCTGGACGGAGAGGCGGTCTACCCGGGGGTTCGATACACCATCCAGTACTTCCCGGAGTTCAGCTCGCTGCTCTTCAGCATGATGGCTCCCTGACCCGAACCCCCGCGACGAGCTTGGCCTTGTGGGGCGATTCCGTTACGGTGTGAGTCGTTCATTGCGAACGATTCCCCCACCCTCGAGGTCGATCATGCGCGCGTTCGCGTCATACCTCGCCGGTCTCCTCACACTCGTCATGTTGCTGGCCGCCGGCGGCGCCTGGACGGAATCGCCGCGCCCGACCCTGGTTGCGGTGACGCTCGACCCCTCGGCAGCCGCCGAGCGATTCCACGTCGCCGTGCCGGTCTCGACCACGACCAGCACCACCGTGGCCGAGCTTCCTCCCGGCTGCCGGCCTCCTCTTCGCGGGGCGGAGTGTGTGCCCGTCGCAGTTGCCGGCGCCCTCGACCTGCCGTTCGATTACCACGACCTGATTCCCGAGACGATCGATTCCATCGACGATTGGCGCCCCCTCGTCGCGGCGTTCTTCGAACCCCGTCACGTCGAGGTCGCCCTCCGGGTGCTGCGCTGCGAGTCCCGGGGAAACCCGACCGCCAAGAACCCGACATCGTCTGCCAGCGGGCTCTTCCAGCACCTGGGTAGTCTGTGGCCTGAACGTGCCGCCGACGCGGGCTGGCAGGGGAACGACGTGTTCGACCCCGTCGCCAACACCGCGGTGGCGGCATGGCTGGTGTACCACGGTGGTGGCTGGTCGCATTGGGCGCCCAGCCGGAGTTGCTGGGGTTGATCTGGGTCGGATGACCCATTTCGGCAGCTGCGTCAAGGTACCCGGCCCGGCGGCCGATGTTTGACGGATAGGTCGCACGCCCGAGAGGAATGCGGAACGGAAGATGCAGACATACCGGGGGCGCATCAAACTCGCCGACGGTGACGAGGTCGACGTCGACCTCGAGATGACCGACGAGTCGATCCGCCTGGCCACCGATGCCGTCGAGATCGGCACCTGGGCTCGAGCCGAGTTCCACATCGTTCGGGTCGACGACGGGGTGTTCGAGATCGTGATCGACGGCGACCGGGTCTCATTCGAGCCGTTCGAGCCGGCGCCGTTCGAAGCGTCGGTGGGCCAGGTAGGCGGACCCGTCATGTATGTCCCGGCGTACCCCGAGACCGAAGATGAGGACGACGAGGTCGCCGGCGAGGAATCCGGAGACGACCTCGAGTTCTCGAAGGACACCGAGGCGCCGGCCGAGCCATCGCCGGAGGGGCATGAGGTTGCCGCCTGGTCGCTGGTGACGCCCAATGGATCGGTGGAGAACGGCTGGACGCCGCATCTTCATGAGCCCGACGATTCCGGTCCGCCGGAGGAGGCGCCCGAGCTGGATCCGGGCGGGTGGTCGCCGGTGGCGGACGTTCCGATCGACGACGCGGAGGACGACGCTGCTCTCGAGAGTTCGGCCGTCGAGGATGCGGCGCCGGTCGAGTTGTGGTCGATCTCGGGCCCGCGATGGTCTGTGGTCGACGCTGACGGCGGGTCGGGGAGCGATTCAGTCGGCGAGCCGCCCGGCGAAACGGCGGAGGAGCCCGAGTCCGATGACGCCGGGGCCGACTTCGCCACCCCGGAACCCGAGTCGGAATTCGAGCCGGAGGCCGAGTTCGAAGTCGAGCCCCGACCCGGGTCGGAAGTCCACGACGAAGGAGTGTCCGGCGAAGAGCAGTCCGGCGAAGGCGGGCACAAGCACGAGCGGGCGAGCGAAGACGCGAGGATGGGGTCTCTCTTCGGTGGCTCGTCCGTGGAGCGGCTCGCGGCCGCGGTCGGAGCCCTCAAGTCCTCGCCGGCGATGACTCCGGCGGAGGAGGCGCTGGCGGCGGCGGCCGCCGAGGACGACGATCGCGAACGCTCGGTCGCCGAGGGCATCCTCGCCACCCAGCGGTCTCTGCGCGAGACCACGGTCGTCAAGCGTTTCACATGGGACCTCATCCGCAAGGTGGGGGCGGGGGTGCTGCTCGGAGTCGGTGTCGCCGCCGTTGTCGTCCTGCTTCCCGATGCGTGGGAGGTGTTGACCCAGGACCAGGCCCCGCAGGTGACGACGATCGACCCGGACGAGCCCGGAGCCACGACGGACACGACGTCGGTCGTCGCGACGACCGTTCCTGTGAACCCGGTTCCGGAACCGACCACCACGACGATCGCCCCTGACCCGACGGTGTTCGACCTGCCCGCCTCGCAGTTCGTCGAGACCTGGAACGCGGTGGCCGCAGCGATCGATCCGGTGCTCGCGTTTGGCGCGCTCCCCCCGGTCGGGGAGTTCGAGAACCAGTTCTTCGCCCACCTGTCGATGCTCGGCGTGGTCGGCGAGGACGGCACCGTCACGAGCTTCTCGCTCGTGATCGATCCGACCGGACCCGCCGAGGCGGACCGGCTCGGGATTCAGGCGCTGGGGGTGGCCCTCAAGGTGCTCGATCCCGACTCCACAGGGTCGTCGCGGGCGGCGCTGCTCCGGTCGCTCGGGCTCGACGTCGACCAGCCGAATCTGGCCGGAATCGACTCCAGTACCGACCTCGACGGGGTCCGGTACGCGCTCCGCTACGACTCCGAGACCGTCAGGCTGACGCTGTCGCTCAGTCCCGTCGGGCCCGGCGAGGCGTGATCGGGAGCTCCACGGTCACGGCGTGACCTGGCTGGAGGTCGACGGCGACGCCGTTCACCTCGACGCCGAGTTCCGCGGTGGATCGCAGTTGGATCGACGCCGGCGCGAGCTCGACCTCGAGCCGAACCCCCCTGACCAAGAGCGGAAACGCGAGGCGGCTCCACCCTGCCGGGAGCCGCGGGGTGAACGAGAGGCGGCCGCCGTAGTCCCGCAGGCCGGCGAAGCCGTACACCAGCGCCATCCAGACGCCGCCCGCCGACGCCATGTGCACCCCGGCGGTGGTGTTGCCTGCCAGATCCGCCAGGTCCATGAACAGGGCGTGCTCGAAGTGGACCATGGCATCGTCCTCGTACCCGAACTCGGTCGCCATGATCGCCTGCACGCACGCAGACAGCGACGAGTCCCCGGTGGTGATGGGGTCGTAGTAGTCGAAGTTGGCCTTCTTCAGCTCGGGGGAGAACTCGTTGCCGAGCAGGAAGTCGGCGAGGACCACGTCGGCCTGTTTGAGCACCTGGAACCGGTAGATGGTGAGGGGGTGGAAGTGCAGCAGGAGCGGGTACTTCGACGGCGGGACGGCTTCGAAGTCCCACGGCTCCTTGGACAGGAAGTCGTCGTCCTGGGGGGTGATGCCGAGCGTCGGGTCGTACGGGATGTACATGGCATCCGCGGCCCGACGCCATTCGGACTCCTCGTCTGGGCCGATGGCGAGCCGTTCGGCCATCTGTGACCAGTGGAGTGGCTGCTCCCGTTGCATCCGCCGAACGCATGAGGCGGCGAAGCGCAGGTTCATCCGGGCCATGGCGTTGGTGTAGGCGTTGTCGTCGACGAGGGCGGTGTACTCGTCGGGTCCTGTGACACCGTGGATGTGGAACCGGTTGCCGCGGTAGAAGCCCAGGTCTGCCCACATTCGCGCCGTCTCGACGGCCAGTTCGACGCCGGCATCCCACAGAAGCTCGTCGTCGCCGGTCAATTCGACGTACCGCTTCAGGGCGAAGACGATGTCGGCGTCGATGTGGTATTGGGCGGTTCCGGCCGGGAAGTAGGCGGACGCCTCCTCGCCGGTGATCGTTCGCCAGGGAAACAGAGCCCCGCGATGCCCCAGGACGGCTGCCCGCCGTCTGGCGGCGTCGAGCAATCGGTGCCGGAAGCGGAGGATCTCCGATGCCCTGGACGGGTTGGTGTACGTCAGGAACGGCATCACGTAGATCTCGGTGTCCCAGAAGTAATGGCCGTCATAGGCCTGGCCGGTCAGGCCCTTCGCCGGGATGCTGTGGCCGTCGAGGCAGTGCGACGCCTGGTGAAGCTGGAACAGCGTCCACCGGACCGCCCGCTGGATCTCGGGCCCCGCTTCGACCTGGACATCGGCGCGCTGCCAGAAATCGGCCATGACGTCGCCCTGTTCTGCGGCCAGCCGATCGAAGCCGTCCGCAACGGCCTGTGCGACGACCTGATCCGCCACGTGGCGGCCTGCACCGAGGCTCCCCTCGTCGGTGACGACGTACGCCGTGGCCTTGGTCAGCGACGCCGGGTGCTCGGGGGTGGAACGAAAGCTGAAGTCGAAGGCGATGTCGTCGGCGTGGCGTTGCACGGCTACGTCGTGGTCGACCCCCTCCAGGAGGTGCTCGGTCGAACAGATCAAACCCATTCCCGATCGGCCCGTCGCCCAGCCCTGCGTGGCCCGCAGGCCTTCCATCGTGGCGGCCCGCGGCTCGAGCACACGATGGGAGAGGGCGTGCGCCCTCCGCGGGTCGCGGTCGTCTGTGACGTCGAGCTGAGCCTGATCCTGTCTGTTGACGAGCCGGGACCGGACTCGAACGTCGGCGACGGCGTCTGTCGACACCACCAGCCGGCCGGCGAGCAACTCGCGCCGGGTGAACGACACCAGCCGGCGGCTTTGAATCGAAACCCCGACGCCACCGGATGTCTTCCACTCCAGCCGACGCTCCAGGACGGCGGTGCGGAAGTCGAGCCACCGCCGGTAGCCGACCAGCAGGGACGAGTTCAGGTCGAACGTCTCGCCATCGACTTCGATCTCGATCGTCGTGGCATCCGGGACGTTGACGATGGTCTGGCCGGTCGTGGCGAGGCCGTACGCGCTCTCGGGGTGCTCGATCGGCCAGGTCTCGTGGAATCCGTTGACGAACGTTCCGTGCAGATGGACGGGGGCTCCCTCGTCCGACGTGCCGCGGACACCCAGGTACCCGTTCGACAACGCAAAGATCGTCTCGGTCAGGTAGAGAAAGCGGGGAGCGAACCGATCCTCGACGATCGCCCACGGGTCGTCTGGATAGACGTCATCGGGGAGCGGGGTGCGCTGTCGGATCACGTCTGGCGAGGCTATCAGTTCGGTTCCACCCCGGAGGGAACAGTGTCTCCGAGGTCCGCGACGACGGTATCCGCCCCGGCCGCCAGCAGTTCGTCGACACCCGCGTCACGGTCCACACCGACGACCAGGGCGAATCCCCCCGCCCGGCCGGCCGCCACCCCGCTGATGGCGTCTTCGACGACGACCGACGTCGATGCCTCCGCTCCAAGGAGCCGGACCGCTGCAAGGAAGGTGTCCGGTGCGGGCTTGCCTGCGAGCCCCCATCGCCGTGCCGCCATGCCGTCGACCACGACCGCAAAGCGTTGGCCGAGGCCGGCGGCCGCGAGCACCGCGCCGGCGTTGGCGCTCGAGGAGACGACGCCGGCCGGCACCCCGATGCGCCCGAGGTGGTCGAGCAGTCGCAGCGAGCCCGGATACGGCTCGACCCCCTCCTCGGCGAGGACGCGATTGAAGAACTCGTTTTTGGCGTTCCCTATGCCGCACACCGACTGCCACCCCGGGTCCTCATCGGGCGTTCCCTCCACCAGTTCGATGCCTCGGGAACGGAGGAAGTCGCGCACCCCGTCGTACCGCGGCTTGCCGTCGACGTGTTCGAGATAGTCGGCGTCGGTGAAGCCGGACTCGCCAGGATGGCGCGCGGCGAGGTATGCGTCCAGGGTCCGTTTCCACGCACGGCGATGGACCGACGCCGTCGGGGTCAGCACCCCGTCGAGGTCGAACAGCACCGCCCGGTATCGCGTCCAATCGATCGCCACGCCGCCACCATAGGGTTGGGGGCGCGCACCCATTGCAGGTCGCCCGGCCCCCGTCGGCTGCCCGTTCCCGGCCCCGTCCTCCGGGCACGCGAGTTGTCACGCGGTCTCCTCGCGTCCCAATCTGGGGAGATGCGTCTGCTGATCGTCGAGGACGAACCCGACCTGGCATCGGCTCTGGCCCGGGGCCTGCGCCGCCGCGGGCACGGTGTTGACGTCGTCGGCACGGTCGCCCAGGCGGAGCTCGCCGTCGCCTCGACCGGCTTCGACCTCCTGGTGATCGACTGGAACCTGCCCGACGGGGCCGGGATCGACATCTGCAGACGCGTGGTGAACGGCGACCTGGCGACGCTGGAGGGCACCCGGCCCAAGATCCTCATGCTCACCGCCCGCGATGCCGTCGAGGATCGAGTCGAGGGCCTCGACGCGGGAGCCGACGACTACCTGGTGAAGCCGTTTGCGTTCGCCGAGCTCGAGGCCCGCCTGCGGGCTCTGTTCCGTCGGGACACCGACTCGTCTCCGGTTCTCCGAGCAGGGGAGATCGAGCTCGATCCCGCACGGTTCGAGGTGCATCGTGGCGGACGATCCATCGACCTGACCGCAAAGGAGTTCGCCCTCCTCGAGTACTTCATGCGCCACAGCGGCCAGGTGCTCAGCCAGGAGCGGCTGCTCGAACACGTGTGGGACGAAATGGTCGACCCGTTCACCAACACCGTGCGCGTCACGATCTCCAACCTCCGACGCAAGCTGGGGGATCCGGCGGTGATCGACACGGTGCCGGGCAGGGGCTACGTCCTGCGCGAATGACCGCTTTACGCCGGTCTTATCCGTCCGGGACGTATCGTGATCCCCGCATGCGTCTCCCCCGGCCGACCCGTTCGCTTCGATTCCGATTGTCCGGCATGACCTCGCTGGTGGCGTTCGGGATCGGAGTGGTCGCACTGGGAGCGGTCTATCTGGTGATACTCGCCGGCGTCCGGTCGCTCACGGTCACCCAGCGGTTCGTCACGGGCACGGCGGTCGAGATGAACGGCCGGGTGTTCTTCCTTCCCGAGGGACTGGGGGAGCGCGAACTACGGACGGTCGAGGGATTGATCAAGGAGATCCTGCTCAATCAGATCGCGCTGAGCACGCTCATCGCCCTGGTCGTGATGTTCGTGCTGGCGGTGGGCGTCGGATGGGTGGTGGCCGGACGGGCGTTGCGACCCATCACCGCGATGACGCAGGTGGCCGGGGAGATCGAGGCCACAGACCTCACCCGACGTATCGAGGTCGACGGCCCCGACGACGAGTTGAAGGCGATGGCCACGACGTTCAACAGCATGCTCGACCGCCTCGATGGTGCCTTTCGTGGCCAGCGCCAGTACCTCGCGGAGACCTCCCACGATCTGCGCACCCCGCTCGCCACGATCAGGACGAACATCGACGTCGCCCTGGCAGACCCCGGCACCGACCTGGAAGCGTGGCGCGACACGGGCGCGGTCGTGGCGCGGGCGGCAGAGCGGATGTCTTCGATGCTCGAGGACCTCTTGGCGACGGCGCGCATGGAGGCGGGAACCGTCGAGATGGTCGAACTGGATCTGGCGGGGGTCGTCGACCTGGTCGCGGCCGAGGCTGCGGGACGCGCCGCCGAGCGGGGGGTCGAGCTGTCGGTGCACCCCGAGACGGCGGTCGTATCAGGTGACCGGCGGGCCCTGGCCCGGGCGGTCGCCAATCTCGTGGAGAACGCCCTGGGCGTGGCTCCGCCGTCCTCTGTCGTGGAGCTGGCGTGCGGAACGACCGATCTCGGCGCGAGGTATGTGTCGGTGGGCGACCGGGGCCCGGGAGTCGACGCCGCCGTGGTGGAAGGCGGCCGTTCCACTGCCGGTCTCGGATTGTCGATCGTGCGCGACATCGCCGCCGCCCACGGGGGCACGCTCCGGTCGATCGCCCGGCCCGCCGGGGGCTCGCTGCTCGTCATCTGGCTCCCCCTGCCGGAAGGAGCACCGGTGGGGGAGGCCCCCGATCCGCCTTTAGTCCGCCTTTAGGGGTGATCCGATAGGAACAGGTGAGCAGATCACGATGTTGCTCGTTTCGACAGAGGTAGTTCAATGATGACTGTGACCCCCGACCACGACACGCTGGAGGAAGAGCCGCGCCGCGGCTCGAGGTGGGTGGCGGTGCTGATGGCCGCCGTTCTCTTCGCCGGAGGCGTGGGGGTGGGGTGGCTGTTCACAGAGCCTCCCGCCGAGCCGGCGGCGGGCGCTCCCGTCGAGCTGCCCGTCGTCGCCGACGCGCCGACAACCACCACCACTCCCACCGTGCGCGACCCCGGGTTGCCTCCTTCGACCGAGCCCCTGGTCTCCAACGACTCGGACGAGCCGATCGCCGATGTGGCGGAGATGCTGCTTCCGGCGATCGTCCAGATCCGTCTGCCGGGAGCGGGAGTGGGAAGCGGCGTCATCTACGCACCGGACGGGAAGATCATGACGGCAGCCCACGTGGTCGAAGGGTTCGACACCGTCGAAGTGGTGCTCTCCACCGGCGAGCGCGAGCAGGGGACCGTGCTCGGCGCCGACGCCGGCAACGACATCGCCGTCATCGAGATCGATCGCACCGGTCTGCCGGCGGCTTCGCTGGCCCTGGACGGCGCGCCCCGGGTCGGACAGATGGCCATCGCACTCGGAAGCCCGTGGGGCCTCGACTCGACCGTCACCGCCGGAATCGTCAGCGCCGTCGACCGGGCTCTGCCCGATTTCCGCAGCAATCGGACCCGGCTCATGCTCCAGACCGACGCTCCCATCAATCCGGGCAACTCGGGAGGGGCGCTGGCGGGACGCGACGGGCGGGTCATCGGGATCAACGTCTCGATCTACTCGGCGAGTGGAGCCAACGACGGGGTCGGTTTCGCCGTCCCGATCGAGCGCGCCTACCGCGTCGCCGAGGCCCTCGTCGCCGGAGGCGAGTTCGTTCCCGGGTATCTCGGCGTGCAGATCACCGAGTCCGAGGACGGGAGCGCCGGAGCGGTGGTGACCACGATCATGCCGGGGACCCCGGCCGCCTCGTCCGGACTGCAGATCGACGACCGTGTGATCAGCATGGAAGGTGCGCCGATATCAGACGGGGAGGATCTGGCGGCTCACATCGGAGGACGTCAGGCGGGAGACGTCGTGGAGCTCGTGATCGTCCGCGACGGTGAGGAGCTCGTCGTCGCGGTGGAGTTGGCGGAACGCCCCGAGGAACCGACTCCCTGAGAGCACCGGGTGCTCACCCGAGTGTCTGCGTGCGGGCGGCCCGGCCGCCCGCACGGCGCGTTAGGCTGACGTCGCCCTGCAAGATGCAGGGCTCCCACGGCGATAGCGAAGTTCGGTGTGAGTCCGACGCTGTCCCGCAACTGTCAAGCCCCTCGAGGGGATGAGCCAGGTCGCCTGTCGGCGTGGGTGGCGAACGAAGCCTCGGATGAAGGTTGAGGTCGTCGGCGCAGGGAGCAGCCGACCAACTCGCTTCATCCTCCGAGAACGGAGGATGCACATGCGGTTCACCACGGTGGCGCTTCTGTTGGCGCTGCTCTCCTCCGGATGCGCTGGGCCGGATCCGGCTGCGGAGGCGGGTGCGACCGTCGCCGCACCCGAAACCGCCCCGGTGCCCTCCCCGGAGACGTCGGCCCTTCCCCACACCGGGTTTCCGGTCACGGTGGCGGCGACCAACGGGCCGGTCGAGATCGCGGCCCGTCCGCAGGCGATCGTGAGCCTCTCGCCGACCGCCACCGAGATGCTGTTTGCGGTGGGTGCGGGAAGTCAGGTCGTGGCGGTGGACGAGTTCTCGTACCACCCCGCCGAGGCTCCCGTCACCGACCTCTCCGGGTACACCCCCAATCTCGAGGCGATCATCTCCTACTCGCCCGACCTGGTGGTGGTGTCAGACGACATAGACGGGATCGTGGCGGCACTGCAATCGGTGGGTGTCCCGGTGGTGCAGCTGGCTGCGGCATCGGCGTTCTCCGATGTCGTCGATCAGATCGAGACGGTGGGCCGGATCACAGGGCACGTCGAGGCGGCGGAGCAGCTCGCAGCCGATCTCGAGCGGCGCGTGGAACAGGTCGTGGCGTCGATGGCAGATCTCGGGACGTTCACCACCTACTACCACGAGCTGGACCCCAGCTTCTACTCGGTCACCTCCTCAACGTTCATAGGGGAGATGTACTCGCTGCTCGGCCTCGTCAGCATCGCAGACGCGGCGGATGTCGACGGGTTCGGGTATCCCCAGCTCCAGGCCGAGTACATCCTGGATGCGAACCCGGACCTGATCGTGATCGACGACTGCTGCGGGGAGTCACCGGAGACGGTTGGATCGCGTCCGGGATGGGAGGTGCTCGACGCGGTGCGGGCGGGTCGGATCATCGTCGTCGAAGCAGACGAGGCGTCCCGCTGGGGTCCCCGCGTCGTCGGGTTCCTCGAGTCCATCGCCGCCGCCATGGCGAGGTTCGGGGAAGCCGGCGCATGATCGCGGCGGCGCCGACGGCGGTCCCCAGCCGGGCGGGGCGAAGACGGATGGTGGCCGGAGCATTGGCGGTGATGGTGATCTCGTTGGTGGCCGCGCTCACCGGCCCCGCCGACCTTCCGCTGTCCGGGGCCCTGCGAGAGCTCGCCGGCCGGCTCCCGTTCATCGAGGTCTCGAGCGGGCTCACCGAGATCCAAAGGGAGATCCTCTGGTCGTGGCGCCTGCCGCGTATCGCCCTCGGGGCGCTCGTCGGCGCGGTGCTCTCGGTTTCGGGGGCCGCGTACCAGGGCGTCTTCCGCAATCCTCTCGCCGACCCGTACCTGCTGGGTGCGGCGGCGGGGGCGGGGGTGGGGGCGACGCTGGCGTTTGCGGCGGAGGCGGATGCGCTCGTGGCTCCCGCCGCCTTCCTGGGGGCGACCGTGGCGGTGGCGGTCACCTACTGGCTGGGAAGAACCGCCGGCGGGCGAACGTCGACCGCCTTGATCCTGGCCGGAGTGGCGATGGCCTCGTTCCTCACCGCCATTCAGACCTTCGTGCTGCAGGCGAACGTCGAGACGCTGCGCGAGGTGTACGTGTGGATTCTCGGGAGGCTGACCACCACCGGGTGGGACGAGGTGCTGCTGCTCGCCCCGTACGCCCTGATCTCGATCGCCGTGGTGCTCGCCCACCGCAGGGTGCTCGACGCCCTCGCCGTGGGTGACGACGAGGCGACCGCCCTCGGAGTTCCGGTGGCCCGGGCGCGGATCGTGATCGTGGTGTTCGCAACGCTGGGAACCGCGGCGGCGGTGGCGGTGAGCGGGCTGATCGGCTTTGTCGGCATCATCGTTCCGCACGCGGTGCGGCTGCTGGCGGGCACCAGCTATCGGGTCGTAGCCCCGCTCTCGGCGTTGTTCGGCGCCGCCTTCCTGGTGGCGGCCGACCTGGCGGCCCGCACGATCATCAGTCCGGCCGAGCTCCCGATCGGGGTGGTGACGGCGTTCCTGGGGGCGCCCTTCTTCGTGCTGGTGCTGCGGATGACCAGGAGGACGGCGTGACGGCGCTGGCGCTCAACGGCCTGTCCGTGTCCCTCTCGGGCCGGCCGGTGCTGGAGGGAATCGACCTCGACATCGAGGCGGGCTCGTGGGTGGGGATCGTCGGTCCCAACGGGGCCGGCAAGACGACCCTGCTGCGGGCGATGGCGGGGGCGGTGGCGTACGGCGGGTCGGTGGCGATCGACGGCCGGCCGGCCGAGTCGCTGGGCACCCGGCGGCGAGCCAGACACATCGCCCTCCTTCCCCAGCGACCGGAGGTCCCCCCTGGCATGTCGGTCACCGACTATGTGCTTCTGGGGCGGGCGCCCCATCAGGGGTATTTCGCCGCCGAGTCCGCCGGTGACCTGCGGGCGGTCGACGAGGCGCTGGGATCACTCGAGCTGGCCGAACTGGCCGGTCGGTCGCTCGACACCCTCTCGGGAGGGGAGCTCCAGCGGGTGGTGCTCGCTCGGGCCCTCGCCCAATCCGCTCCGATCATGCTGCTCGACGAGCCCACGACGTCGCTCGACGTCGGCCACCAGCAGCAGCTGTTGACCCTGGTCGACGATCTGCGGCGAACCTGCGGGCTCACCGTCGTGGCGGCGATCCACGATCTCACGCTGGCCGCCCAGTTCTGTGACCGGCTGGTGATGCTGGCGGAGGGCCGGGTGGTGGCAGACGGCCCGGCTCGCGACGTGCTCACCGAGTCGTCGATTCGCCGACACTACGGAGCCAGGGTCAGGATCCTCTCGGGCGGCGACTTCGGAGTCGTGGTGATCCCGCTGCGCGATTCCGCACAGGTGTCAGAACGTGACACCATGTCCGCCAATGAGTGACGCGAGCACCACCCCGCCCACCGATCCGCCACCCTCCGGTGACGTCCGCGAGCCCTCGCTCGTGATGGTCAACACCGGCGACGGGAAAGGGAAGAGCACGGCGGCGTTCGGGACGATGCTGCGGGCGGTGGCCCGCGGCTGGCGCGTGTCGGTGATCCAGTTCCTCAAGTCCGGTGACTGGAAGGTGGGGGAGGAGAAGGTCGCCCGTGACCTCGGCGTCGACTGGTGGGCGATCGGGGACGGATTCACCTGGGACTCGGCCGACATGACCCAGTCAGAGGCGGTCGCCCGCAGGGCGTGGGAGTTCGCGGCCGGAGTGATCGCGGGCGGAGCGTACGAGCTGGTGATCCTCGACGAGATCACCTATCCGATCAACTGGGGTTGGATCGACTGCGCCGAAGTGATAGAGGTCATCCGGAACCGCCCCCACCACGTCAACATCATCTGCACCGGGCGCGACGCTCCCGCCCCTCTCATCGAAGTCGCAGACACCGTCAGCGAGATGGCGAAGGTGAAGCACGCCTACGACCGCGGCGTGATGGCGCGGCGCGGCATCGACTTCTGACGGCGCCTCACGCATCCTGGGGAGGCTCGGCGACTCCCACGACCGTCGAGCGCCGTTCCAGCAGGACCACGTTGCGCCACTCGTTTCCCACCCGGCCGATGCGTTCCCTCACCCCGACCCGTCGGAAGCCCGCCGACTCGTGCAGGCGGATGCTGGCGTCGTTTCCTTCCAGGATCTGGGCCTCCAGGGTCCAGTATCCGTGGCTCTCGGACTCCTCGATCAATGCCCCGAGCAGCCGGCCGCCAACCCGTTTCCCCCGTTCCAGTTCGGTCACGTAGATGCTCAGCTCCGCCGCCCCGTCGTAGTCGCACAGGCTGCTGCACGGTGAGAGCGCGGCCCATCCGGCGACCATCCCGTCGACCTCGGCGACGAGGCGACCCTTGGTGAGGTAGGCGGAATCCCAGGCGAGCCAGTCGGGCGGCCTCGTGGCCATGGTGGCCATGCCGGTGGCGATGCCCTCCTCGTAGATGCGGTAGATGGAGGGCCAGTCGGTTGGAAGGAGCGGCCGGATGGTGACCATGCGAGACACGATAGATCGGGTCTTGTGAGCAGCGGCCGCGCGGGCCGATAGGGTGGAGGCCATGGATGTGCGGCTCGCACCGGAGACCGACCCGCGCCGCGCCGACGTTCGCCGGTTCTTGGCGTCCAACCCGGATCCGGCACCGCCCGAACTCGCCGCCGCAGGGCTGGTGGCACCCCGCTGGCCGCGGCCGTGGGGGATGGGCGCCGACCTCGAGACTGCGTTGATCATCGAGGAGGAACTGCGGAGGGCGGGCGTCGACCCGCACGCCCACAACCCCATCGGGATCGGCTGGGCGGGTCCCACGATTCTGTTCGCCGGCACGGAGGCACAGAAGCGCCGGTTGCTCGGTCCGCTGCTCGATGGGAGCGAAATCTGGTGCCAGCTCTTCTCGGAGCCCGCCGCCGGGTCCGATCTCGCCTCGCTGGCCACGTCTGCGGTCCGGGATGGTGATGTCTACGTCGTGAACGGTCAGAAGGTGTGGAACACCTACGCCGAGAGAGCCGACCACGGCATCCTGCTCGCCCGCACGGATCCCGCCGCTCCCAGGCACCGGGGGATCTCCTACTTCCTCTGCCCGATGGACCTCCCCGGAATCGAGGTCCGGCCGATCACCCAGATGACGGGAGATCAGGGCTTCTGCGAGGTGTTCTTCTCCGACGTTCGCATTCCGGCCGAACTCCGGCTCGGCGACGAGGGACAGGGATGGGCGCTCGCCAAGCACACGCTGGGCAACGAGCGTCTGAGCCTGTCGTCCGGTGGGGTGCTGTGGGGTCAGGGGCCCCGGACGGTCGATCTGATCGAGCGGCTCGCAGGACAGGCCGACCCATTGCGGCGTGACCGGGCGGTCCGGCTCTACGCAGAAGCAGAAGTGCTGCGCATGCTCGGCCTGCGCCAGGTCAGCCGGGAGATGGCCGGGGGAGGGCCGGGACCGGAGGTGGCGGTTCGCAAGTACCTGGCAGACCGCCACGGTCAGCGGGTGATGAACCTTGCCGTGGACGCCATGGGTCCGGCGGGCATGCTCGCCGGGGCTGGACGCGACGGGCCGGACCCGGACGACCTCTGGTACTGGGGGTTTCTCTACTCCCGGGCGCTGACGATCGGCGGGGGCACGACCCAGGTGCTCTCCGACATCATCGCCGAGCTCATTCTCGGGCTGCCCAAGACCTAGGTGGTCCGGTGCCGGACGTTCATCCCGGCGTCATCCGATGGCGCGCCGGTAGAGGCGGACCGAAAGGGGGGCGAAGACCATCACCAGAGCCGCGATCCAGACGACCGAGGCGAAGAACAGCCCGGAGGTGGTGTGCTCGCCGAACAGGGCTCCCTCACCCAGGATGAGACCGCGCAAGGCGTTCGCCACGACCGAGATCGGTTGATTGTCGGCGAAGACCCGCAGCCAGTCCGGCAGGGTCTGAGTGGGAACGAAGATCGAGCTGGCGAACACCAGCGGGAACAGCGGGAGGAAGCCGGCCGTCTGTGCCGTCTCGGGATCCTTCACGGCCAGCCCGATCGACGCCATCACCCACGAGAAGGCGTAGGCGAATGCGCCCGCCAGCGCCAACGCGAGCGCAAAGTTCGCCAGGCCGTTCTGGAACCGGAAGCCGATCAGGAATCCGACCGTCATCATCAGCCCGATGACAAAGGCGTTTCGCAACAGGTCGGCCAGGGTCCGGCCGGCCAGCACCGCCGAGCGGGCCATGGGCAGGGAGCGGAAGCGATCGATCACTCCGGCCTGCAGGTCCGTGGCGAGGCCGATGGCCGTCTGGCTCGAACCGAACACCGCCACCTGGATGAGGAGCCCGGGCAGCAGCCAGTTGATGTACTCGCCTTTGGCCGCCGGTGGGAGGGCCAGGCCGATCGAGCCGCCGAAGACGTAGTTGAAGAGCAGCAGAAACATCACCGGCTGGATGGTGGCGAACACCAGCAGCTGGGGAAGCCGCACGTTGCGCAGCAGGTTGCGGCGGGTGATGACGAGGGTGTCCTTGATCGCGTGGGGCAGGGACACCCGGACCGAAGCGGTGCGGCGAGGTGCGTCGGCGGTCATGGGCGTCTCCTTCTCGAACCTGTCCTGGGCGGCGACCCTTGGGCGTCGCCCCCGCCCGCCGCGTGTCCGGTGAGGCTGAGGAAGACATCGTCGAGGGTCGGCTTGCGCAGCCCGAGGTCGTCGGGAACCAGTTCCAGCTCGTCGAGACGTCTCGTCACCTGGAGCAGCGTGGTCGCTCCGTCCTGGGCCGGGATCGTCATCCGTCCGGTGGCGGCGTCGAACGATGGATCGGCCCCTGCGACCGCCCTGAGGATCTGGGCGGCGGCCGGCCGATCGGCGTCGGGGACGACCATCTGGACCACCGATCCACCCACCTTGTCCTTGAGCTCATCCGACGTCCCCTCGGTGATGAGCCGGCCGTCGTCGATCACTCCGATCTTCGCTGCGAGCTGGTCGGCTTCATCGAGGTACTGGGTGGTGAGCACGATCGTGGCGCCGTCGGCGACCAGCTCGTTGATCAGGTCCCAGATGTCGATGCGGGATCGAGGGTCGATGCCCGTGGTGGGCTCATCGAGGAAGAGGACCTTCGGCCTGCCGACCATGGCGGCGGCGACATCGAGTCGGCGCCGCATTCCTCCCGAGTATGTGCGCACGAGCCGGTTGGCGGCCTCGGTCAGATGGATGCGTTCCAGGATGTCGATCGTCCGGCGCCGGGACTCCGCCGCCGAGAGGTTGTACAGGCGACCGATCATCTCCACGTTCTCGCGCCCGGTGAGGTACTCGTCGAGTGCGGCGGCCTGGCCTGCCAGTCCGATGAGGTCGCGGGCCGCCCGCGGGTCGGCGATGACGTCGACCCCGGCGACTTCGGCGGACCCCGAGTCGGGCCGGAGCAGGGTGGTGAGCACCCGGATCAGCGTTGTCTTGCCCGCTCCGTTGGGGCCGAGCAATCCGTAGATGATGCCGGGTTCCACTTCCAGCGAGACGCCGTCGAGCGCCCGGACGGCGCCGAACGTCTTGACGACGTCGTGGGCGCGGACGATCGGTCGGGACATCGGGAACTCCAGCGGGGGTGGCGGTGCGGCGTTGGCCTGAACAATAGGACGGTTCGGATACCTCGGAGGCGGGGTCCCGCCGTCGTCCGCCCTCAGGCGTGGCGCCGTCCGTCGGCGAGGGTGAGCAGGTGCCGGGCACCTTCTCCCAGGATCGAGAATCGATCGTCCCGGGTCTGGCCGCGCAGCCAGCGGATGTAGATCTGCTGGAGGACCGCGGCCAGCTTGAACGTCCCGAACACGACGTACCAGTCGATGACACCGGGGTCGGTGCCGGTGAGTCCCACATACCGGTCGATGGCGGTGCGTCGATCCATGAACCCCGCAACGTGGGTTGGCATGGGATTCAGGGTGGCGGGGATCTCACCAGGGTCGTACCAGACGGCCATCAGCGTCCCCAGGTCGGCGAGCGGATCGCCTCTGGTGCACATGTCCCAGTCGTAGACCGCAACGCATCGCCCGGGGTCGTCCCCGGCAACCGCCATGTTGTCGAGTCGCCAGTCGTTGTGCACCAGGGTGGTGCGCGCCGACCGGGGGCGGGTCCTGCCCAGCCACTCGGCGAGATCGTCTGCGAGGCGGTTCTCCTCGTGGGCGGCTCTCTGCCAGCGTTCGATCCACCCTTCCACCTGACGCTCGAGGAAGCCGTCAGGGCGCCCGAGATCGCCGAGACCGGCGGCGGTCGGATCCACCGCGTGAAACTCGGCCAGCGTGTCGACCACGACCTCGGACAGCTTGCGGTTGGCGACCGGGTCGTCTCCTCCGCCGAATGCGGGCGGGACCACGTTCTGGACCACCACCCCTCCGAGCCGCTGCATCACGAAGAACGGGGCGCCGATCACCCCGGCGTCGTCGCAGTAGACGTATGCCTGCGCTGCCTTGGGAAACGCCTGCCACAACGTCGACAGCACCCTGTACTCGCGCGCCATGTCGTGGGATCCGGGAGCCACGGGGCCGAGCGGTGGCCGCCGCAGGACGTACTCGGTCGGTTCCGGCCCTTCGCCGAAGGCGAGGAGGTAGGTCAGGTTGGCCTTGCCCCGTCCGAACTGCCGCACGGTGAGAGGCTGATCCGACCCGGGGAGCCTGCCCCGGATCCACTCGGCGAGCCGGCGCTCGTCGAACCGCTCGTCCTCGCGGACGTCGATCAGTTCGGGGACGATCGCCGGATCCGGGCTCATGCGCCGAGGGTACCCTCCCGCCGTGGCCTTGCCCTTCGACATCAGCGACCGGTACGTCTCCGACCTGGCGCACGCGTTTGCGCCTCTCGCAACGATGCTCGGGGTTCCCGGACTCGATGACCGATGGATGGACCTGTCACCCGGCGGCCGCGCCCTGGTCGCCGAGATTCACGCCTCCGCCCGCGACTCCATGGCCCCGCATCTCGATCACCCGGACGCCGATCAGGCGCTCGCCGCCCAGGTGGTGCACGGATATGCGAAGGGCCGGGTCGAGGAGTTCGAGCTCGGTGATGTGTATCGCGATCTCGCTCACGTTTCCTGCAGCTTCGAGTACTTCCGGGATCTCTTCGATCTCATGGATCCGACCTCGGTGGAGGGCGTCGAACCGATCATCGAACGACTGGACAGGGTGGCCGGGGCATACGCCGGCTACCGGGAGGGTCTCGAACACGGGATCGCCAACGGATGGGTGGCGGCGGAACGGCAGGTGCGTTCGGTGATCTCTCAGGCGCAGGCGCTGGGCGGAACGGGATCGGCGTATCACCAACTCGTCGCCCGGGCCGTGGAATCCGCGATCCCCTCCGCGATGGTCGACCGCCTGGCCCGAGCGGTGGAGATCGCCAGGGGCGAGGCGAGCCAGTTCTCGGAGTGGCTCGCAACCCGGTACCTCCCGCATGCAGACGTCGCCGACGGCGTCGGCCGGGAGCGGTTCGTGCGGCGCGCCAGGGCGTTCCTCGGCGCCGACCTCGACGTGGAGGAGACGTATGCATGGGGATGGAGCGAGATCGGCGCCCTGCGGGCCGAGATGCTCCGCGTCGGCGCACAGATCGACCCGAACGCCTCCATCCCCGAACTCGCCCACCGTCTCGAGACCGATCCGGCGCTGGCGGCTCACAGCCTCGAGGAGTTTCTGCAGTTCGTGGGCGGCCGCCTCGACCGGGCACTGGCCGAGCTGGACGGAGCCCACTTCGACGTTCCCCCCCCGATCAGGTCGGTGGACGTGAAGGCGGGGCCGGCGGGTGCGCCGCCCGGCGCGTACTACGTCGATTCCTCCGAAGACTTCTCCCGACCGGGGACGGTGTACTACTCGGTGGGGACCCGGACGTCGTTCCCGCTCTATCAGGAGGTCTCGACCGCCTACCACGAGGGGTTCCCCGGCCATCACCTCGAGATCGGGATCGCCAAGGTGAACGCCGCCCGGCTGTCGAGGGCCCAGCGGGGGCTCATCTGGTACCCGGGGTTCGGCGAAGGGTGGGCGCTCTACGCCGAGCGGCTCATGGACGAGCTCGGCTTCTTCGAACGGCCCGAATACCGGTTCGGCTACCTGGCGAGCCAGCTGTTCCGAGCCTCCAGGGTGGTGATCGACATCGGCCTCCATCTGGGCCTGCTGCTGGATGCGGGTTCGCCCCTCGAACCCGGCTCTGCGTGGAGCCCGGAGCTGGGCGCGAAGTTCCTCCGCGAGGTCGCCCTCCAGCCGCCGGCCGATGCCGCCAGTGAGGTCGACCGGTATCTGGGCTGGCCGGCGCAGGCGATCAGCTACAAGGTGGGCGAGCGCGAGATCCTGTCGATTCGAGAAGAGATCCGGGCCAGGGACGGAGCCTCTTTCGATCTGAAGGCGTTCCACTCGATGGTGTTGTCCGGTGGGAACCTGCCGCTGGACGTGCTGCGAGCACGGGCGACCGGCGTCCGCCGCTGACCGGCGCGGCCTCAGCAGCCGCTGGAGCGAAGTGTCGGGTAGGGGTTCACGGGACTGCCCGCAACGTGGATCTCGAAGTGCACGTGCGGTGAAGACCCGATGGCGTTGCCCGAGTCGCCGATGTAGCCGATCACGTCCCCGGCTCGGACCTGGCCACCTGCGCCGAACGCGTCCATGTGGGTTCCGATGTAGAGGTTGCCGTCTTCGCCTTCCAGCCAGAACTGGAGCCCGCCGATGGTCCCTGTCCGCTGCGTCAGCGTTCCTCCCACCGGGGCCCTGATCTCGGTGCCTCGCGGGGCGAAGAGGTCGTTGCCCTGGTGGAACCGACCACCGGAGCGGGGGAATCCCCAGTCGTTGAAATAGCGGGCACCGGTGACGGGACACACCCATCCGACCCCGGGCACTTCGAGCGACAGGCCGATCTGGATCAGATTGGGATTGGCGATCCCGTTGCGTTCGGTCAGGTCCGCCAGCGTCGTGCCGTAGGCGCCGGCGATCCCCGACAGCGTTTCTCCCGCAGCCACGAGGTGGATGCCGGTGGTCGGCATCGAGGCGATCACCGGGTCGACAGCCCGGTCGGAGACGACCAGCGTGGCTCCCGAGTAGATCACGTTGGTGTTGGTGATCCCGTTGGCAGACGCCAGTGCCGAGGCGCTGATGCCGTACTTCCGTGCGATCCCCGCCAGCGACTCACCGGGCTGGACGACGTGGGTGACGGTCGCCACCTTCGGGGGGTCGGGCTGCTCGCCGGCGACGGGGGATGCGCCGCCCGCGGGGGCGGGGTCGTCGCCGGAAGGAGGCTGCTCGCCGGCCGGCGCCCCCCGGGGGGGAGCCGCCGCCCCCTGGGAGGGGATCGCCAGAACCTGGCCGACGTAGATGCGGTTGGGATTGCGGAGCCCGTTGACCTCGGCGATGCCCGCCACGGTGGAACCGTGGCGAACGGCGATCGACGCCAGGGTGTCTCCGAATGCGACGGTGTAGGAAGCCGGCGGCCGGTCGTCCCCCCCGGGGATGACGAGGGTCTGTCCGATCCTGATCAGATTGGGGTTGGAGATGGCGTTCGCCTCTGCCAGCGCCGCCACCGTCGTGCCGTTGTCGGCGGCGATGCGCGCCAGGGTGTCGCCGGGGCGGACCTCGTACGAGGCGGAGGCCACCCCGACCATGATCAACGCGAGGGCTCCCGCCCCGAGCGCGCGGAAACGACGTCGGCGATGGGTCGAATTCTCCGAAGACTCGGCTCTGACTGCGGGCATGCTCTCTCTCGAGATGCCCCTGACTCCGTCCAGTCGAGAAGTCACACTACAGGATGTTCCTCGCGAATTCGAGGCTTCACCCCAGCTCGCGGTGAGCCGTGCCGGGCGGAGCCTCGGCGGCGGACCCCGGGGCTAGGCGCCCGCAGCCGCCCGGACCCGCAGCTGACCGCAGGCGGCGTCGATGTCCCGACCCCGGGTGTCCCGGATGGTGACGTTCACCCCGAGGTCCCGCAGCCGTTCGGCGAACCGCTCGATGGCAGGACGCCCGGACGGTCGGTCCGGCGAGAGAGGGGTCGGGTTCATCGCGATGAGATTGACGTGGGCGCGGAGGCGCCGGGCGATGGGCGCCAGCGTCTCGGCCTGCTCGACGGTGTCGTTCACCCCGTCGAGCATGGTCCACTCGAGCGAGACCCGTCTGCGCTTCTTGGCGAAGTAGTGGGCGGCGGCGGCCTCCAGCCTGGCCAGCGGGTACCGGCGGTTGATGGGGATGAGTCGGGAGCGCAGGTCGTCGTCGGCGGCATGCAGGCTTATCGCCAGATTGACCGGCCATGGCTCCTCGGCCAGGCGGAGGATGCCCGGCACCACGCCGACGGTGGAGACGGTCAGCGAACGGGCGGAGATCCCCATGACCTCGACGATGCGGCGGATGGACTCGCGCACCCTGTCGTAGTTGGCGAGGGGCTCTCCCATGCCCATGTACACGATGTTGGTGACGTGATCGGGGGCGCCCGGCATCCCTTCGGCGCGCAGGAACGCCTGCGCCCAGGCAACCTGTGCCACGATCTCGCCCGCTTCGAGATGGCGCTCGAAGCCGAACTGCCCGGTGGCACAGAAGGTACAGCCGAGCGCGCATCCCGCCTGACTGGACAGGCACAGCGTGGTGCGATCGGGATACCCCATCAGCACCGACTCGATCGCGGCGCCGTCGGGCGCCCGGAAGAGCCACTTGCGGGTGGTGCCGCCGTCTGCGACCTGTTCCAGTTCCAGTTCGAAAGGCCACAGCCGGCCCGCCAGTTCGTCCCGCAGGTCGGCAGGGAGGTTGGTCATGTCTCCGGGATCGAACACTGGCGTGTCGTACAGCCACGACCGCAACTGGTCGGCTCGATAGCCGGGGTGGTCGCCGAGAAGCTCTCCCAGGGCGTCCGGATCGTGGAGATACAGCACTCGTTCAGCCGGTGACGAACGTCGAGGCCTGCACGACCCAGTCCTCGGCCCGGGAGGCAGGGACACCGGCGAGCTCCGCCACCCGATCGACCCCGGCACCTGCCAGGTCGCCGAAGGTCAGGATCCCGCCGCCCGCGAGTCGCTCGGAGAACACGGGTCCGATTCCCGTGATAGCGGTGAGGTCGTCCGGGGAGCTCACCGCGGGCGGGGGAGCCGACGGGGGTGTCACCACGCGGAAGCGAGGCGGTTCGGGTTCGCGCGGGGCGGTGATCGAGATGAGGCGATCGCGCATGGCCCACACCACTGCCGCGACCCCGCCCACCACTCCGAGGATGCGCGCCAATCGTTTCACGAGGTGAATGCTACCCCGGGGCGACGGTCGTGCCCGCCCTCTCCCGGCGGTTCCCGGACGAAGGGCGTCTCGGGGCCGGGTCTCGACCGAGACCGGCGACGGGTACCGTGGACGTCTGGAGGACCCGCATCATGAAGATCGACTTCTACTTCCCTCCCCAGCCGGTATCGGCTGCTCCGGCGGCCGCGCTCCGCGCCAGGGAGCTGGGCTTCGACGGCTTCTTCACCGCCGAGACGGCGCACGATCCGTTCCTTCCGCTGGCGGCGGCGGCCATCGCCCAGCCCGACCTTGACCTCGGCACGGCCATCTCGGTGGCGTTCCCCCGCTCTCCGATGGTCATGGCGCAGACCGCCTGGGACCTGGCCGGCCTCACGAACGGCCGCTTCATCCTGGGACTCGGAACCCAGGTCAAGGCCCACATCGTGCGGCGATTCGGCATGGAGTGGACGAATGCCGCCGGGCGCATGCGCGACTACATCGGTGCGCTGCGGGCGGTGTGGGACTCCTTCCAGACCGGAGAGCCGCTGCGCTACCGGAGCGAGCACTACACGCTGTCGCTGCTCACCCCGTTCTTCGCCCCCGAGCCGATGGAGTGGGCGGACATCCCGGTTGCCATCGCCGGGGTGGGCCCGGGTCTGTCCCGGCTCGCCGGTGAGGTGTGCGACGGATTCCACGTTCACCCCTTCCACACCGTGCGCTATCTCGACGAGGTGGTCGTACCCAACGTCGCCGCCGGGGCGGTTGCGGCCGGTCGCAGTCCACAGCACGTGGATCTGATCTCCACGGTGTTCGTGGTCACCGGCCGCGACGAGGCGGAGATGCAGCGCACGCGCGAGTCGGTGCGCGCCCAGATCGCCTTCTACGCATCGACCCCCTCGTACCGGGTGGTGCTGGATGTGCACGGCTGGGACTTCGGGGACGAGTTGAACGCGCTCAGCCGCCGCGGGGCGTGGCAGGAGATGGCGGCGCTGGTCCCCGATGAGGTCCTCGACGAGGTGGCGGTGGTCGCACCCGTCGACGAGGTCGGGTCGGCGATCAAGGCCCGCTACGGGGACCGGCTTGCCCGCGTCGGCTACTACACGCCGCCAGGCGGCGTCTCGCTGTCCGACGGCGAGCTGAGCGGCATCGTCGCCGACACCCGGTGAGCCGGCCGCTCAGTGCGCCGCCGCCGCCGAGGTGTCGACCCGGGGATCGGCGGCCCCCGTGCGGAGCCCGGCCGCGTCGACGGTGATCATCGACACCGGTCCGTAGCTGCCTGCGGGCGGTCCGGCCACCTCGATGCGATGGCCCCTCCGTGCCAGCGACTCCACCACCGATGTGCTCACCGTCGACTCGACCAGCACGGACGGGGGAGCGCCGGGGCCGAACTCGCTCATCTTCCAGCGACCGGTGCGTTGAGCGGCGGCAGGGGAGAGCCCCTGGCCGAAGACCAGCGAGGCCATCTGGGCGACGAACTGGGGTTGTTGGTGGCCTCCGCGGGTCCCGAGCATGGCTGCCAGTGTGCCTCGCCCGGTCCACAGCGACGGCGACAGCGTGTGCAACGGACGTTTCCCCGGCGCCAGCTCGTTGGGGTGCCCTGGCCGAAGGTCGAAGCCCTCGCCCCTGTTGTGCAGGATGAGTCCCGTGTCGCCTGCCCCGATGCCGCTTCCCAGGCCCCGGAAGTTCGACTGCATGAGGGACACGCCCATGCCTGCGGAGTCGACGGTGCACATGTAGGCGGTACCTCCCGGCCCTGGCCCCGGTGGCGGCCAGGCCCCGGCGCGCTCTGGGTCGATCCGGTCGGCCCGTTCGGCCAGAAGGGAGGGATCGAGCAGTTGTCGCCACGACCGCCCCGCATGGCGGGGATCGGCCAGCACCTCGTTTCGCTCCCATGCGAAGGATCGATACGCCTCGATCAGCAGATGGGCGCGGTCGCTCTCGTCGGGGACCGCACCGTCTGTGAGGCGCTCGTACGCCGCCAGCGTCGCCAGGATCAGATACCCCTGTGAGGGCGGTGGCATGGTCCACCCGGTCAGCCCGAACACCTCGAGGGTGGCGGGCTCGACCCACTCCGGTGCGTATGCAGAGAGATCGGCGGTCGTGATGCGGCCGTCCACTGCCCGGCAGATGGCCTCGGCGACCCTCCCCTGGTAGAAGGCGGCGGCGCCCCGGTGTGCGACCTCGCTCAGCGTGGTGGCCAGGTTGTGTCTGACGACCCGTTCGCCCGGATGGGCTGGACGGCCACCCGGGAGGATCTCGGCTCCCCCCGCCCCGGTCCGTATCGTGTCGTGGGAGGCGACCGTCGCCCTGACGAGTTCGTTCGAGGCGGGGAAGCCTTCCCTGGCCAGCCGGATGGCGGGTTGGAGCAGGTCTTCGAGAGGCAGTCGCCCATGGCGAAGATGGAGCGCCGCCCACCCGGCGACACACCCGGGAATCGTGATCGACGCCGGATGGCGGGAAGGGATCTCCGTGAGTCCTTCCCGTCTGAGTTCGTCCGGGTCGGCGTTCGATCCGGCCGTTCCGGCGGCGTCGAGCGCCTCGGGCCGGTCCATTCCGGGAACCCACACCAGGGCAAACAGATCGCCACCGATGCCGCAGGTCTCCGGAGCCACCACTCCCTGCACCGCATTGGCTGCGATGGCCGCGTCCGCCGCGGTCCCTCCCTTCGACAGCATGTCCATCCCTGCCTGGGTGGCGAGCACGTGGGGGCTGACCACCATCCCGCCGAAGCCGTGGACGTCCGGGCTCATCGTGGAGGCGTCCGTGGGAGTGCGCGCCGGCTCACGTCCGGCGGAGGGTCGGCACCTGGCGGTTGAGGGCATCGAGCACGGCCCTCACCATGGCCCGCGAGGCGTCGTCCCCCACGAGAGCGGAGCCGATCACCATCCGTTCGTGTCCTCCGAGGACGAGCACGACCTGGGCGATGGCGACGTTCTCCGAACCGATCCGCGGGGTGGCGACGGCGGTCACCCCCAGGGCGGCGGCCTCGTCGAGCGCCTGCTCGATGGCGGCGATCGTCGCCTCTGCGACGAGCTGCAGTCGCGTGCTCGAGGCGTGGGGTCCGGTGGCGGTTCCCACCAGTTTGGCGTCGCGCCACGAGAGGACGACCGACACGGTCATTCGCGATCCGTCGATCCGCTCGGCGACGTCTTCGACGAGCGGCCGGTCGCGATTGGCCAGATCGGGGCTCTCGAACTGGACGATGGAGATGACCCGGCGGTCGATCTCGACGTCGAAACCGGCCAGCGCAACCGACTGGACGTCGCGCACGAGTTGCTTGGCGGGCTTCCCCGATGAGGCGAGGACGTGCACCTCGGTCACCGTGTTGCCGTTCACCACGACCCGGGCGTGCTCCACCTCCGGGAGCCGGCCGATGGCATTCTCGAGTGCTTTCCGATCCATTGGCACGGAGCGTAGCTGCACGAACGCCCAGGGTGGTGAAGCGGTTGATCTGGAGGGTGCGTTCCGATACCCTGCCTCAGGTCGGCTCCACGCAGGGGGGTCGGCGGGGCCACGGCGCTGCGTGGTTCGGGAGGGCGGATCTGCGGATAGGGGCCTCACCGTTTGACAAGTGAGGTTTCCCGACTTCTTGGTCGGGAAAGAAGGGAGAGCCCGGCCGGCGGTTTCAGCCCACGAGCAATCACCGAGAGCGGAGCGGATCGACGCGTCGGCGAGTGCGCCGGCGAGTCATACACCATCGAGGTGATGGCCTGGATGAAGAGCAAGCTCGTTCGAATCACAACGGCCGTAGGCGGCCTCGCGACACTGATCGTGGCGGGGTCCGCCACCTTCAAGATCGGGTGATTCTGCCGGTCGGGCAATCCTGAAAGGTCCCATGCAGCAACGCCGTCGACGACTTCTCACAGGCGCCGGCTTCTTCATTGCCGGACTTCTCACCCTGGCTGCGGCATTCCTCGTCGACGACCGCACCCTCGACGTCAACTGGGCGTGGTTCGCCCTCTTCGCCCTCGCATACGTTCTGCTGTCGTATGGATCGGTCGAGGTGAACGATCGCCTGATCGCCAGCTCCAGCGTGATGCCGCTGCTCACCGCCGGTGTCGCGTTCGCCCTCGACGAGACCCGGGCCGGCGTCGTGCTGCCGCTCGCGCTGATCGGCGCGTTGGGCCCGTTCGACCGGGGGGCGATACGCGGTCGACAGGTGTTCCGGCTGGCGTCAAACTTCGGGTTGCTGGTGGTGTCGGCGGCCGCCGCCGGCCTGGCGATCTCGACCACGGTCGACGTCGTCGACCCCGTGCTCGACGCCGAGATCGGAGGGTCCCGATTCCTGCTCGGAGTGCTGGCCGGCCTGGCCGGGGCGCTCGCGCACCTCGTCGTGAACTTCACGCTGGCGCGGATCGGCATCCGTCTCGGCTACGGCCAGCAGAACCTCCAGCCGTGGTCGGGATTGGGGGCCCTCTTCCTGACAGAGACCCTGCTCGGCTCGCTCGGAGGACTGCTCGGCGCGGTGCTGGTCGGAGGCTCACCTTCCCTCCTGCCGCTGATCCTCGTCGTCTACGTCACGGGCTATCTCGTGGTGTCCTCCTACGCCGAGCTGCGGCAGGCGCACGAGTCGACACTGAAGGGGTTCGTCAAGAGCCTGGAGGCTCGCGACCTCTACACGCGGGGGCACACCGAGCGCGTTGCCTACTTCGCCCAGGTCATCGGCAGGAGGCTCGGGTTCACCGGAACCCAGCTGGAGCACATCCGGTGGGCGGCGCTGATCCATGACGTCGGCAAGCTGGCGATCCCGATCGAGATCATGCAGAAGCAGGGGAGGCTCTCGGACGAGGAGTATCGAAGGCTCCGGACCGCCACCCATCGGGTGGACGACCTGCTGTCACGGGTGGACTTCCTGCGTCCGATGGTCGACGTTGCCTCCGGGTGTCATCCGCGTCTGTCCGAAGAGGACTTCGGTCAGACGGGGCACAGGCACACCACCAACCCGACGCTCGAACAGAAGGTGCTGGCGGTGGCCGACGCATTCGATGCGATGACATCGACCAGGGGGTACCGGATGTCGTTGAGTCAGCGGGCCGTGTTCGACGCGATCCGCAGGGACGACAACCCCCTCTTCGACCGGGATGTCATCCACGCCCTGGAGCAGGCCCTCGAGACGGCCGGTGAGTGGTACGGCCCTCCGAGTCTGGATCTGCCCCTCGCCGCGGAGGAGGTGACCGGTGGGCGGCGCTGACGTTCGGGTCGCCCGTTGGGTCGTCCCCGTCTCCGGGCTGATGGCGGCGGTGGCCGTGGCGACAGGAGTGTTGCTCCACCTCCAGCCTGGTGGAGCGTCGCCGGCATGGGTGGGCGGGTCGGCCGCGCTGATGGCGCTGCTCGGCCTGGTCGCCGTACCGGCCGCCGGGCGAACCGAGTTCACGCCCGCCTACGTCGTGGCGGCCAGCCTGCCGTTTCTGGGAGGCGCAGGATTCGATGCCGCCTCCGCCGGGGCGACAGTGGCACTGGCGCTGGCGGCGACCTGGCTGTTCCGCACGATCCGTCGCGACGACCCGCGGGCGATCCTGCTGTCGTTCCTCAAGCGATCTCTCGCCTTCGCCGCCTACATCGGTGGATACGCCCTGGCCCTGCAGGGGCTCGGAGGGCTCGACTGGGGGTTTCCCGAGTGGAATCCCGCCGTGGCATTCGTCGTGGCCGGTGTCGGCGCGTTCGTCGTCGAGGTCGTCTCGAGCGCCGTGTTCCGATTCGAGCCGGGAGGGCGGGCAAGCGTGTACTTCGCCTTCGAGACCGCCCGCGATCTGCCGATCTACCTCAGCCTCGTGGCCACCGGAGCGCTGTTCGGACTGGCGTTCGACACCATCTCGTGGGGGGCGCTTGTGCTGGCGGCCCTCCCGTACGCCTTCGCACATTCGGCGTTCCGCCGCTTCGAGCTGGCGAAGGGCGCGTATCGCCAGACGATCGAAGCGCTGGCCCAGATCCCCGAGGTGGGGGGGCACACCGACCCGGGTCATGCTCGCCGGACCGCCGAGCTGGCCGTTGCGATCGCCACCGAGATGGGACTGAGGCCATCCGAGGTCGAATCCACCGAGTACGCCGCGTTTTTGCACGACATCGGCCGGGTGTCGCTGAATGAGCCGAGCGTGCTGCGGATGGGCTTCACCGAGAACGACATCGCCAGGTGGGGCTCGGAGATCGTGGGCGAGACGGCGTATCTGGCCGATGTCGCAGAAGTCGTTCGCCGCCAGTACGAGCCGTTCCGCTCACCGGGCGATGGAGGAGACCCCGATCTGCCCGTGGCGGCCAAGATCGTCAAGATCGCCAGCGCTTACGACGAGTCCGCGGTCGAGCTCGGGTTCTCGCCTCTCGAGGCGATGGACCGCCTGCACCGGGGCGCCGCGTACGACTACGACCCGGAGATCGTCTCTGTGCTCCGCACGGTGCTCGACCGCCGGGGCGTGTTCCACCCGGTGGGGGCCAAGGCGTGATCAGCGGTTGGCGGAGCCGCCCTGCAGCTTGACGCCTGGTTTGAACCAGCGGACCGGTCGCCTGAGCTCGGCCTCGAGGAACCTCCCGAGGCCGACGGCCAGGAACACGTCTCCGAGCGAGATGACCTGGCCGTGGCCCGCCACCCGCATCGGGATCACGTCGGCGAGGAAGGGGAGCCGGGTGGACCGGTCGAGCACCACGTGTTTGTAGTTGAAGGATCCCCCCAGGTCGATCTCACCGGTGAACCCTCCTGCGACGACGGCGGCTTCGCGCAACACCGGCATGCCCCCGTTGGCCAGGATGACGATGAGATTGAGCAGGATCCCCACCCCTGCCAGCCACATCCCGGCCCTCTCACGATTGGCGAAGATCATCGAAACGAGGCACACGTATGAGACGATGATCAGCGACACGCCCGCAGTCGGGGCCCAGCTCCGGTCGGGGAGGAGCAGGGTGGCCCACTGGATGAGGAATCCCACAGGCAACAGAAGCCACCACCGCAGCCTGATGTCCGCCAGGTTGGTGAGTCGTCCCCCGCGGAGCACCGCCACGGTCATCGCCACGAACAGCACGACGACCAGCCATACCATGCGCAGACGGTATCACAGGCCGATCCGACCGATACGAGGTGGACGATGGTGAACTACGACGTGCGAGAGGCGGTGGCCACCCTGACCATCGACGATCCGGAACGCCGCAATCCGATGTCGGTGGCGACCATGGAGGGCCTGCGCGACCGGATGCGGGAGGCGATGGCGGACGAGTCGGTGCGGGTGGTGGTCGTCACCGGTGCAGGCGACAAGGCCTTCTCGGCGGGTGGTGATCTCTCGTCCGGGTTCGTCGACGACCCGATCGGGCTGCATCGCAGCCGGGGAATGCTGGCCGAGCTCTTTCGGGCCATGTGGCGGGGAGGCAAGCCGACGGTTGCCAGGGTGAACGGTCACGCCCTCGCCGGGGGGTTCGGCCTGGCCGTGGCGTGCGACATCACGATATGTGTGGACGACGCCAAGCTCGGCGTCCCCGAGATCAACGTCGGGCTGTGGCCGATGATGATCACGGCCGCACTCGGCCGTGCCATGACCCGGAAGGCGGCGCTCGATCTGATGATGACGGGGCGGCTGATCTCTCCGCAGGAGGCTCTGGCGCTGGGAGCGGTTTCGCGCGTGGTGGCGCGGCCCGAGCTCGATCACGCGGTGTCCGAGGTGGTCCAGTCCCTCGTCTCGAAGAGCCCGGCGGCGTTGCAGCTCGGCCGCGACGCGTTCTATGCCGCGACCGGCCTCGATCCCGATTCGGCCCTCGACCGTCTCCAGGGCGGCCTCACCGCCGTGTCGCTCACCGAGGACTCCCGCGAGGGTGTGCTGGCGTTCGTCGAGAAGCGCGAGCCCCGGTGGCGGGGCAGGTGAAGGGTTGCGCGGTGCGGGGCGGGCAATACCCTGGCTTTCCATGAGGCGACAGATCCGCATCGCGGGATGGACGATGATCTGGACCGGGGTGTTCATGCTCGGTTTCGCCGGCTATCAGCTGTTCATCACCGATCTGCTCACCGCCCGCCAACAGGACGCCGCCCGCCAGACGCTGGAGGACGTCTTCGCCCAGCCAGACGCAGAGGCGGTGCGGGTCACGGTCCCGGACTCCCTTCGAGACGAGCTCGAGATCCCGATTCAGGAGATCGTGCACTTCGAGGAGGAGGCGGGGGTTCCGGGCGAGGGGTTTGCCGCCATGCGCATCCCCAAGATCGATGTCGACCAGGTGGTCGTCGAAGGAGTCGACCGCGAATCCTTGAAGAAGGGCCCCGGGCACATGCCGTGGACGCCCCTCCCGGGGCAGCCGGGGAACAGTGTGATCAGCGGACACCGGGTCACGTACGGCAGGCCGTTCTTCGATCTCGATCAACTCTCCCCCGGAGACGTGATCGAGGTGGAGACCGGCATCGGGGTGCACACCTACGAGGTTCGCGAGACCAGGATCGTGGCGCCGACGGACGTGTGGGTCGCCGGTCCCCGGCGGGGCGCCTGGCTGACGCTGACGACGTGTCACCCCCGGTTCTCTGCGGCGCAGCGCCTCATCGTCTTCGCCGAGCTCGTCGACGGCCCCAACCTCTCCTATGCCGAGTACCTCGAGGCCGCCGAACTCGAAGACATCTCATAGCCGGCTTCCGCCGGCGCAGCACCGGTGAGGTCTCGCTGGGTCAGTCGAAGACGTCTGCGAGCTGTGCGGCGCGGACCGCGCCGACGAACGTGTGGCGGATGATCCCCGTTCGGTCGATCACGACGGTGAAGGGCATCCCCAGACTGGGATACCGGTCGCGCAGCCTTCCGGTCGCGTCGACTCCGACCGTATAGGTGGGCTGGAGCTCCGCCGCGAGGGAGGCTGCATCGTCGCGGGCGTCGTTGACTGCGACGCCGACCACCAGGATCCCCGGGTTGGCGTCGGCGAATGCGCTCAGCTCCGGGATCTCGTCCCGACACGGGATACACCAGCTCGCCCACAGATTCAGCACGACGGGGCGTCCGTCTCCGGCGAGGTGCTCGGAGAGACGCCACTCGGTCCCGTCGAAACGCTCGATCACCACCTCCGGGGCGGGGGAGCCCTCGAGCGGGTCGCCGGGCGGGGGGTCCCCGCCCGGGACGAGCAGGGCACCGACGGCGAGCCCTCCGGCGATCACGGCCAGGAAGACGGCGGTGAGCCGGCCGCGGGACGGGCGAAGCGGGGCTGGATCGGTTGGTTCGATTGGCTGCATCGGTGAATAGGGTATGCGCTCTCCGATCCAGGGCCGACACGATGGGTTTGTTCAACCGACAGCGCGCACAGTTGGAAGCCGACGGGATCGACCCCGGGCGTGTCCCGCCCGGCCAGTACGTGACCGAGCGGTTCCCGGTCCTCCACGCCGGCCCGACCCCGGATGTCGACCTCGATTCATGGGACTTCCGTGTCGAGGGGCTGGTGGCGGATGAGGCGTCCTTCACCCTCGACGAGATCAAACGCATGGAGCGGTTTGTGGGGACCTACGACATCCACTGCGTCACGAAGTGGTCCAAGCTCGACACCAGCTGGGAGGGCGTATCGGTGCAGGCGCTGATGCGGCGCCTGACCGTGCTCCCCGAGGCCACCCACGTCCTGGTCCTGGCCGAGCACGGGTTCACGGCCAACCTTCCCCTCGCCGATTTCCTCCGCGCCGACAATCTCTTCGCCTGGCGCTTCGAAGGCGAGGACCTGACGGTTGAGCACGGCTGGCCGCTGCGGCTGGTCGTTCCCCACCTCTACTTCTGGAAGTCGGTGAAATGGGTGCGCGGCCTGCGGTTCTTGGACCACGACGAGCCCGGCTTCTGGGAGCGCAACGGCTACCACATGTACGGCGACCCCTTCCGCGAACAGCGATATTGGGGAGACTGACGCGCTCAGCCCGCCATCTGGCGTAGGACGTAGTGGAGGATGCCGCCGTTGCGCAGGTAGTCGACCTCGACAGGTGTGTCGACGCGGGCGGTGACGTCGAAAGTCACCGCTGACCCGTCCTCCCTGGTGGCGGTGACCGGCACCGTCTGCCGCGGCTCCAGCCGATCGTCGACCCCGATCGCGAAGACCTCTGCGCCGGTCAACCCGAGCGAATCGGCGTCCTCGCCTTCGGCGAACTCCAGGGGGAGGACACCCATCATGACCAGATTGGAGCGATGGATCCGCTCGAAGCTGGTGGCGATCACCGCTCTCACGCCGAGAAGGAAGGTCCCCTTCGCCGCCCAGTCCCGGGAGGAGCCCATTCCGTAGTCGGCTCCGGCGATCACGATCAGCGGGATCCCTTCCTCGCCGTAGGAAAGCGACGCGTCGTAGATCGACTTCACGGCGCCGTCGGTGAAGTCGGTGGTCAGACCGCCTTCGGTTCCCGGTGCCAGCTGATTGCGGACCCGGATGTTGGCGAACGTGCCCCGGGTCATCACCCGGTCGTTGCCGCGCCGCGACCCGTACGAGTTGAACGCCGCGGGCTGCACACCCCGGGAGATCAGGTACCGGCCGGCCGGGGAATCCGCCTTGATCGAGCCGGCCGGCGAGATGTGATCGGTGGTCACCGAATCGCCGAGCTTGGCGAGCACGCGGGCTCCGGAGATGGGGGTGATCGGCGAGGTGTCCGGACCGAGATCCCGGAAAAACGGCGGTTCCTGGATGTAGGTCGAGGCGTCGTTCCACGGATACAGGGCGCCGGCCGAGGTGGTGATCGACCGCCACTCGTCTGCTCCGCTGAAGACGTCGGCGTACCGCTCGACGAACTGCTGGCGCGTCACGTGCCTGGCGACGATCGAGTCGATCTCCGACTGCGTGGGCCAGATGTCGCGCAGGTAGACATCCTCGTTGTCGCCGTCCCTTCCGATCGGCTCGGTGAGCGGGTCCCAGTCGACCGAACCTGCGAGGGCGTAGGCGACCACGAGCGGCGGCGACGCCAGGTAGTTGGCCCGGACGTCAGGGGAGATGCGGCCCTCGAAGTTCCGGTTGCCCGACAGCACCGACGAGGCGACGAGGTCGTTGACGTTGACCGCCTCGGAGATCTCGGGCGGGAGGGGGCCGGAGTTGCCGATGCACGTGGTGCACCCGTACCCGACGATGTAGAAGCCGGCCGACTCGAGATCGTCCAGCAGGCCGGAGGCGGTGAGATACTCGGTGACCACCTTCGAGCCCGGAGCGAGCGACGTCTTGACCCACGGCTGCCTGGTCAGTCCGCGTTCGCGTGCCTTCCGGGCGACGAGTCCCGCTGCGACCATGACGTCCGGGTTCGAGGTGTTCGTGCACGACGTGATCGCGGCGATGACGACGTCGCCGTGATCGAGGTCGAACGTCCGGCCGTCGTAGGTCACCGTGGCCCCCGGGGCGCCCGCCTCGAGCGGCGCCTTGCCGAAGGTGTTCTCGAGGTCGTGGCTCCACTGCGCCTTCATTCCCGAGAGATCGATCCGGTCTTGGGGCCGCTTCGGCCCGGCGAGTGCCGGCTCAACGGTCGACATGTCGAGCTCCAGCTCGGCCGAGTAGGCGATGGTGCGCCTGTCATCGCGCCACATGCCCTGATCCTTGTAGTACTGCTCCACCGTCTCGATGAGGGCTTCGGAGCGTCCCGTCAGACGCAGGTAGCGAAGGGTCTGGTCGTCGACGGGAAAGAAGCCGACGGTGGCGCCGTACTCGGGGGCCATGTTGGCGATGGTGGCGCGGTTGGCGATGGGCATGTCCGCCAGTCCCGATCCGTGGAATTCGACGAACTTCCCGACCACCCCGTGGGCGCGCAGCATCTGGGTGACCCGCAAGACCAGGTCGGTCGCCGTGGCGCCCTCTGCGAGCCTCCCGGTGAGGCGGAAACCCACCACCTCGGGCAGGAGCATCGAAATGGGCTGTCCCAGCATGGCGGCCTCCGCCTCGATGCCGCCGACCCCCCATCCGACCACCCCCAGACCGTTGATCATGGTCGTATGGCTGTCGGTGCCGACCAGCGAGTCGGGATACAGCCACGCGCCGTCGTCCCAGACCACCTTGGCGAGATACTCCAGATTGACCTGATGCACGATCCCGGTGGCCGGCGGGACCACCCGGAAGTTGCGAAAGGCCAGCTGTCCCCACTTCAGGAACTCGTAGCGCTCCTCGTTTCGTTCGAATTCCCGGCGGCTGTTGATGACGAGAGCGTCCGGGCGGTTGAACACGTCGACCTGGACGGAGTGGTCCACGACCAGGTCGCACGGGACTCCGGGGTTCACCTTGTCGGCTGAGTCCGGGTCACCGGTCATCTCGACGATGGCCGACCGCATCGCTGCCAGGTCGACCACGGCCGGCACGCCGGTGAAGTCCTGGAGGACGACCCGGCCGGGGATGAACGGAATCTCTGTTTCGCCGACCCGACGGGCGTCGTAGGCGGCGATCGCGGCGACGTCACGGTCGGTGACCAGCCGTCCGTCGCGGTGGCGCAGCGCCGCTTCGAGGAGAACCTTGATCGAATAGGGGAGATGGTCGACGTCGCCTGCGTCCGACAACCGGGCAACGGACCGCTCGCCGAGCGGTGTGGTCATCGGGTGCACACGGCGGGACATGGGGTTTCCTTTCGATCGAACTCGACCGCGAGTCTACCGGGGCAGACTCGGAGCTCCCGAGGCCGGAAGCCTCAGCCCAGAGAGATGCGGAGCTCGGCCTCGAGATCCTCTCCGGGGCCCAGCAGGCGCAGTCCGCGCTCGGGATGGTTCAGCGCATCGGGCACCGCCGACGCCGGCTCGAGACAGAAGAACCCGCGACCCCTGGGCGCGTAGATGTGGAGGTAGTCGAGGTCGGACGTGACCAGGATCCTCCCGGCCCGGGCTTCGACGATCGCCCTGCGGTCCCATCCGGTGAACGTGTTGTCGACGGAGAGGCCGTCGACGTCGTGGGCGCGAAACGGTTCGGTGGCGTCCCAGCGGTCCGGGATGAGGTCGGCGTCCGTGTGCCACATGCCGTCGACCGTGGCGCTCAGCCGGGCCGGGCTCTCGAAGTAGGGATGGAAGCCGAGACCGGCCGGCATCGGATCGTCTGTGAGGTTGGTCACCGACAGCGACAGCGACACCCGGCCGGGTTCGAGGGCAAAGGTCTGTCTCGCCTCGTAGGCCCACGGCCAGTGGCCGGGGACGTGACGGAACGCCAACACGGCGAAGTCGTCGTCGACCTCGGTCTCCGTCCATGGCGCCAGCCAGCCGTGACCGTGCAGGGCATGCAGCTCGCCTTCGATCGGAGCGGGGAGCCGGACAGACCTCCCCTGGTGTGTGAACCGTCCGGCGGCGATCCGATTGACCCACGGAACCATGGGAAAGCACGCGGTCTGGAGCGGGTGGAATGCTCCGGGTGGTGTCGGTCGCAGCACGTCGGCGCCCCCCACCCGGAAGCTGATGATCGATCCACCGATCTGGGGTGAGACCACCAGTTCGGTGTCTCCGGATTCCAGCGTGATCACGTTCTTCGTTCCCTCTGTGAGGCTCCCGAGTCAACACGGCCCCCGGGGGATCCGTCAACCGCGACGGGGATCACGGCGGAGGCGGCCGATCAGCGCCCGATGGTCACCGCAACCTCGGTGACGCAGGCCTCGTCCTCCGGCGACGGTCGAAGGACCGGCCGGCATCCGGCGGCGAGCTCGCCGAAGAGCCCGCTCACGACGCCGCGATCGAGCGAACAGACCACTTCCGGGTGATCGGCGGCAGCCGCCCCGAACGGGCAGCGCGAGGTCAGCAGCCGGTGCCCCTCGAGGTCGGGGGACATCTCGAACCCCAGTCCCGTCATCGCCCTGGCCACGGCGTGCACGGCCTCCTCGTACCCGGCTTCACCGGGGGCGCCGATCTGCGCGGCCAGCTCGTGGCCGTATTCGCGGCCGACCTCCTCGGCGAGCGCACCCAGGTCCTCCGCTCCGGAGCGAGCCAGGACCTTCAGGAGCAGTTCGATCAGCAGGTCGTGACGCCGGGAGGGGAAGTGGAGGTCGATTCCCTTGCCGGATGCCTCGTAGCACTTGGCGGGCCGCCCTGCCCCCGGCCCGCTCCGCCCGCTCGGCCGTCGATGGGTGACCCTCAGGTAGCCGTCGTTGGCGAGTTTGTCGAGATGGTGGCGGGCGACGTTGGAGTGGATGCCGAACAGCTCCGAGACCGCCGAAGAGGTCATCGGCTCGGGGGATTCCCGCATCGCGATGAAGATCGCCCTCCTGGTGGGATCGCCCAGTGCAGAGGTGAGGTCGCCAATCGTCTGATCCAGCTGGGCCGATGCCCGGGAGATTGGTTGGGACACGCCCGAAACTATAGTTCCGGACGGCTTCTAAATACGATCTGGATAGGGGAAATATGGCACACCCGGAGGGCCCGGCCGCGGCGGCGGCAGCCGTCATCGACCCGCTGCTCGGTCACCCGCTCGGCGATCTCGGGATGGTCAGAGGCTACGAACGACGTCGCCTCGGATCCGACCGATTGACCATCGATCTCCCGGTGCCCCAGTACCCCTCGACCGCCGAGCTCGAGGTCAGGCTGGCCCGGGCGCTGGAGACGGTCGGCGCGTCGGCCGAGATCACCATGGACGTGATGACCGACGACCAGCGGGCGCAGCTCATGACAGGCCTGCGGGAGGCGGCCGGTCCCCGGGTCGGGGAGCCCGGCTCGCGCACACGTGTCGTGGCCGTGGCGTCCGGCAAGGGGGGCGTCGGCAAGTCCTCGGTGACCACCAATCTGGCGGTTGCCCTGGCCCGCGCGGGCAATCGTGTCGGTGTGATCGACGCAGACATCTGGGGGTTCTCGATTCCTCGCATGCTGGGCGTCGATCATCCACCCGTGGTCATCGACCAATCGATCATCCCACCGGTCGCCTCCGGGGTGAAGGCGATGTCGATGGACTACTTCGTGCCGGACGATCGCGCCGTGATCTGGCGCGGCCCGATGCTGCACAAGGCGATCGAGCAGTTCCTCCAGGACGTCTTCTGGGACGCGCCCGACTTCCTGGTGGTGGACATGCCGCCGGGTACCGGTGACATCGCCATCTCCATGTCGCAGTTCCTGCCTCGCGCCCAGGTCCTGCTGGTCACGACGCCTCAATCGACGGCCCAGCGGGTGGCGCGCCGGGCCGCCCTGATGGCCCAGGAGGTCGATCAGGAGCTGATGGGGGTCGTCGAGAACATGTCCTGGTTCACAGGCGACGACGGAACCCGCTACCGGCTCTTCGGCGAAGGCGGCGGACGGGCGCTCTCGGACGAGCTCGGTGTTCCGCTGATGACTCAGATCCCGCTGCTCCCCGCCATGCGTCAGGGAGCCGATGAGGGCCGTCCCGTGTTCGATTCGGCGCCGGACTCGGAGGCGGCGGCATCCTTCGAACAGCTCGCCCAGGCGGTCGTCGAGCGCCGGCCCCGCGTCCGCACGCACCCTGATCTGATCATCAAGTGAGGACGGGGACCGGGGGGCCGGTCGTCAGGTGGAGATCCCGGCGAAGAGCTCGTCGAACTGTGACATGACCGTCCCGAAGAAGATGAGGCTCAGGACGAACCCGACGATCATCACGATCGAGTACGTCATGAGGACCAGACGCAGCTTGTCGTGGGCGGTGTGGACGTCCTCCGCCGAGCGCTGTGCCCATCCCTTTTCGATGGCGGCGGCTGCCTGCCACAGGAAGACGCCGAGGAGGATCGGTATCCACGCGAACAGCAGCCCGACGATCGTGACGGCGTACATGCCGCCCACGATGAACCCGATGACTGCCAGGAACCGGATCCATCCCCTGGCTCGATAGATCGGATCCGCGAGGTACTGGACGATCGAATGGTCTGAGCCGTCGGTCCAAGGGTCGTTCGGAACGGTCACGTGCCTCTCTCCGTGTGCGCGGAAGGGCAAGCTACCCCACGCCGACCGCCGCCGTCCACGACCGGTTGATCTCCTCGGGCACCCGGCGGCGGGCGTCCTAGTCTGCCGCCATGCGAGTGGATCTGGCCTTCGTCAACGGGCCGGTGTTCATGCCTCCGGGGAGGCCGGTCGGGGGACTCGTCGTGGCGATCAGAGGGGGCACGATCGTGGCGATCGCCCCCGAGGGGGAGGAGATCGCGGCGGAGCGGGTCGTCGACCTCGGTGGTCGCCTGCTCCTCCCCGGGTTCGTCGACGCACATGTCCACCCCGTTCATGGAGGGATGCGGCGCCTCCAATGCGACATGACCGACGTCGACGACGCCGACGAGGCGATCGCCAGGATTCGTGCCGCGGCCGCCGACGCCGGTGAATGGGTGCTGGGCGGGGGCTGGCTGTTCACCTGGTTCGAGCGCGGCCGCCCCTCGGCCGACCTCCTCGAAGAACTCACGGGCGGCACGCCCGCCTATCTGGTGGTGAGGGACGGACATTCCGCCTGGGTCAACCGATCCGCCCTCCATCTGGCCGGGATCGGTGCCGACACGCCCGATCCGCCCGACGGCCGCATCGAGCGACTCCCGGACGGTTCGCCCCAGGGTGTCCTGCACGAGGGCGCCATGGATCTGGTGAAGCGGCTGACGCCGAAGCCGTCGAGGTCCACGGTGGAGCTGGCGTTGCGGGAGGGCCAGCGAGTGCTGGTTTCCCACGGCGTCACCGCCTGGCAGGACGCCTGGGTGACCGAGGAGGAACACCGGGCATACCTGGCGCTCGCCGGCCGCGGGGAGCTGGTCGCCCAGGTGCGGGGAGCGCTCTGGTGGGACAGGGCCAGAGGGTTGGACCAGATGGACGACATCGTCCGGATGTCGTCGGAGCGGGCCGAGCGATACCGGCCGTCGACGGTGAAGCTCATGCTCGACGGAATCGTGGAGAACCACACCGCCGCCATGCTCGACCCGTACGCCGACCATCATGGCGCACCCTCCGGTGCGGTCGGGTTGAACTTCATCGCTCCCGATCTGGTTCGAGAAGCGGTCGTCGCCATCGAACGGGCCGGGCTCCAGGCGCACTTCCACGCGATCGGCGACCGGGCGGTCCGGTCGGCGCTCGACGCGGTCGCCCACGCCCGCCGACTCCGACCCGACGACGGTCTCCGCCATCACATCGCCCACATCCAGGTGGTCCACCCAGACGACCTGCCGCGATTCGCCGCGCTCGGTGTCAGCGCCAATTGCCAGGCGCTGTGGGCATGCGCAGACGAGGCGATGGTCGACCTGACGATTCCCCTTCTCGGTCCGGTCCGGACGCAACGGCAGTACCCGTTCGGCGCAATCGCCGCCGCCGGAGGCCATCTGGCGATGGGGAGCGACTGGCCGGTGTCCACCCCGGACGTCATGGCCCAGATCCACGTCGCGGTGACGAGAACCGCGATGGATGATGCGCGGATGCCTCCGTTCCTCCCCGACCAGGCCCTGTCCCTCTCCCAGGCCCTGACGGGCTTCACGGTCGGTTCGGCCGGCGTGAACGGGCTGGAGGCGACGCGAGGGACGATCGAAGTCGGAAAGGTCGCCGATCTCGTCGTGCTGGACGCCGATCCGTTCGGGGACGGCGCGCTCGCCGAGATCGGGGTCGACCTCACGGTCGTGGGGGGTCGGGTCGTCTACGAACACGGACGCCTGACGATCTGAGTGCCGGCCGTGTGCGTGCCGGCTGCGGGTCCCGAAGGCGCCTTCCGGCCACTGACCACCGGCCGGTGCCCGTCGTACGGTGGAAGCATGGAGCTGCTGATCGCGGCGTTCGCCTACCTGGGGTTGGGATGGTCGGTCGTGCCCGTTCACACGCCCGGCGACGGGCGGTGCTCCTGCCGAGAACCGGAGTGTCCGTCTCCCGGGAAGCATCCCCGCGTCCGGTGGCAGGAATACGCCGAACATGCGGCGACGGTCGAAGAGGTCCGCGACTGGTGGAGAAGGTGGCCGGCGGCCAACGTGGGGGTGGTGGCGGGCGGGGTGTCGGGGGTGGTGGTGATCGACGTCGACCCGCGCTCCGGCGGGGACGCCACGTTCGAGTCGATCGTGGCGGAGAAACCCGGGATCCCGGTCACCGTCGAGACGCTGACCGGGGGAGGCGGCACGCATCTGTGGTTCTCCCCGGGGTCTCCGCCGATCCCCGCCACCACCGTGCTGGGCCCCGGCGTGGAGTTGAAGGCTGCCGGCTCGCTGGTGGTGGTGCCGCCGTCGATCCATGCCTCCGGAAGGCCATATGAGTGGAAGGACGGTCGCGACCCCTGGACGATCGAGCCCGCCCCGCTCCCCGGCTGGTTGGCGCCGCGTCACGAGGCCGGCCGGGCGGAAGACGGGCATGCGGTGCGCACGGAGGGAGAGCGGCGCGAGTTCGCATCGCTGTGGCGTGAGGCGGGCGTGGCGCTGGAACCCGGTGACCGCTACTACCGGTGTCCCTTCCACGAGGACACCCACCCATCGCTCCACGTCGACGCCGATGGGTGTCGATGGTTCTGCTTCGGATGCCGTCGGGGTGGCGCGGTGGGGATGCTGCGTCGGATGCTGGGCCACGAGGGCGACCGGCGACCGAGGGGTCGGGCGACCGGTCAGGTCGGTGGGCGGCGCCCGGTGTCGCTGCGCGGTGCGTGCATCGTCGAACTGGTCGGAGAGTCTCGCTGCCAGGACGAGTTGCTGTCGCTCATCGGCGGGAGGCGCCCGTACGGCGGAGTCGATGTACGCGCGGTGGCCGAGCTGATCCCCGATCCGGCCAACCCATACGACGCCGACGCCATAGAGGTGAGGATCGACGGTCTTCGGGTCGGCTACCTCCGGCACGACGCGGCGGTCGCCCATCGGGCCGAGGTCGAGGACAGTCTCGACCTGCATGGGTTCGCCACCTGCCAGGCCCGTATCCGCGGCGGCTGGGACCGCGGCCACGGCGATGTGGGCGCCCTCGGTGTCACCCTCGAGCTCCCCGAGGCCGAGGAGCGTTGAGCTCGCCGCTCGCACCTCGTGTCCGACGTCGCACGCCTCGCGCGATGCCTCTGCCGTGCGGCCTCTCGGGCGCAGCCCTGTTGCTCCGGAAGTACGATGCGGGCCCCAAGGAGGAAGCATGGTCACCGGAATCGAATCGTCGATTCGCCTCGTCACCGAAATCCCCGGCCCCAAGAGTTCGGCGCTCGTCGCCAGGCGCGAAGTCGCCACTCCCAGCGGGGCCGCCAAGCTCACCCCGATCGCCGTCGAATCGGCGCACGGTGCGCTGGTCACCGACGTCGACGGCAATCGATTCATCGACCTGGCGGGTGGGATCGGGATGCTGGCCGTCGGGCACACCCCCGAACGCCTCGTCGAGGCGATGAAGGCTCAAGCAGAGAAGCTGGTCCACATGTGTGCGATCGTCTCCACGTACGAGTCGATGGTGGACACGGCGGAACGCCTCAACCGGCTCGCCCCCGGTGACTTCCCCAAGAAGACCCAGTTCATGAACACCGGGGCAGAGGCGGTCGAGACGGCCGTCAACATCTGCCGTTCGTACACGAAGCGTCAGGGCGTCGTTGTGTTCGACGGCGCCTATCACGGGCGCACCAACCTGACGATGGCGATGACCTCGAAGTTCAACCTCTTCAAGAAGGGATTCGGCCCATTCGCGCCGGAGGTGTATCGCTTCCCGTTCCCGAACACGTACCGGCGTCCGGAGGGACTGTCGGAGGAGGCGTTCGTCGACTGGCACGTGCGCAATCTCGACCATTGCTTCACCGCCATCGTGGATCCGTCGCACGTGGCGGCGATCGTGGTCGAGCCGGTGCAGGGCGAAGCGGGCTTCGTGCCTGCCCCCGCTCCGTGGCTGCGTCGTCTGCGTGAACTCGCCGATCTCCACGGGATCGTCCTGGTCGCCGACGAGATCCAGTCGGGCATGGGACGGACCGGAAAGCTGTGGGCGATCGAGCATTCGGGCGTGGTGCCGGACCTGATCACCACCGCCAAGTCGCTGGCTGCGGGGATGCCGCTGTCTGCGGTGGTGGGGCGCGCCGAGATCATGGATGCGCCCCACCCGGGCGGGCTCGGCGGAACCTACTCGGCGAACCCCCTGGCCTGCGTCGCCGCCAACGAGGCGATCGACGCGATCGCCACCCCGGGGTTCCTGGCGCGCTCCGCCGAGATCGGGGTCCGCCTGCGCAACCGCCTCGAGGCGATCCAGGCCGCTCATCCGAGCCTGGTCGGTGATGTCCGCGGGCTCGGGTCGATGCTCGTGCTCGAGTTCGTGAAGGACCCGGTCACCAAGGAGCCGTGGATGGAGGCCACCGCCGCGGTGACCGCCGAGACCGTCAAGAGAGGTGTCATCACCATCCGTGCGGGGCTCTTCTCGAACTGCGTCCGGTTCCTGCCGCCGCTGGTGATCTCCGACGCAGAACTGGACGAGGCCATGGACGTCGTGGCGGCTTCCGTCGACGCCGTTGCGAAGGAACACGGCCGATGACCGAGCACCTGCAGCTGATCGGCGGGGATTGGGTCGAGGCCGCGTCCGGCGGCACATGGGACCTGGTGAATCCGGCCACCGGAGAAGTGATCGAAAAGGTCACCTACGGCGGCGCCGAGGACGCCCGTCGCGCCGTCGACGCCGCCCACGCCGCGTTCGCGCAATGGTCGCGGACCAGTCCATACGAGAGGGCCGACATCCTCTTCCGCGCTGCGGCCCTGCTGAAGGAGCGAGCGGACGCGTACGCCCGGGTCACCACCGAAGAGTCGGGCAAGCCCCTCGCCCAGTCGCGGGCCGAATGGCTCTCGGCGCCCAACTACCTGACCTACGCCGGCGAGGAGGCAAAGCGGGTGGGTGGACGCATCATCCCCGCACGGATCCCCGGGCGCCGGATCGACGTCACCTATCAGCCGATGGGAGTGATCGGCGTGGTGACGTCGTGGAACTTCCCGATCTACAACATCAATCGAGCGGTCAGTTCGGCCCTGGCGGCGGGATGCACGGTGGTCGTCCGTCCGTCGAGCTTCACCCCGCGATCGGCGATGCTGTATGCCAGGGCACTGGCCGACGCCGGTGTCCCTGCCGGTGTCATCAACGTGGTGAACGGCGACTCCCACGGCATCGGCCAACTGATGCTCGACGACCTCAGGGTTCGCAAGCTGGGATTCACCGGTTCCGTGGATGTCGGCAAGTTGCTCATGGACGGCGCCTCCCGCACCATCACCAAGCTTTCGCTCGAACTCGGGGGGAATGCTCCGGTGCTCATCTTCCCCGATGTCGACGACCTCGAGTCGGTGGCGGCGGCGGGCGTGACCGCCAAGTACCGCAATTGCGGACAGGCCTGCATCGCCCCTCAGCGCTACTTCGTCCACACCTCGATCCTCGATCGGTTCACCCGGGCGGCGGCAGCCGCCTCCGACCGCGAGCAGGTCGGGAACGGTCTCGACCCCGCCACGACGGTCGGCCCGCTGATCAACGCCAAGCAGCGCGACCGGGTGGAGCGCATCGTCGCCGAGTCGGTGGGCGGCGGTGCCACCGTTGTGACGGGAGGGAGCCGCGTGGGTGGACCCGGCTATTTCTACGAACCAACCGTGGTCTCCGATCTCACGGCAGACTCGCCGCTCGCCACCGAGGAGATCTTCGGCCCTGTGCTGCCCATCATTCCTTTCGACACCACCGAGGAGGCGGTCGCCCTCGCCAACTCGTCGGAGTACGGGCTCGCCTCGTTCGTGTTCACGTCCGATCTGAAGACCGCGATCCGGGTTTCCGAAGACCTCGAGTACGGGCTGGTGGGGGTCAACGACTGGTATCCGGTGACACCGGAGGCCCCGTTCGGCGGGTTCAAGCAGTCGGGCATCGGCCGCGAGTCCGGCGCAGAGGGCGTCCTCGAATACATGGAAGCCAAGACCCGGTACTTCGGGGGTATCGGATGAGGGGGCGGACCATCCGTACGCTCGCCCTCGCCGGCGATCCCCATGCCATGGGCCGGGCGCACGGTCTGGCCCACGCCCTGGAGATCCGTGAGTACGCCGCGGACCGGGTGGCTCGTTCTGCGGACGGCACGGACTGGGACAGAGACCGGATCCTCGAACTGGCCGACGCCTGTCTTCCCGCCCATCGCCTGTTCTCGCCGTCGCTGTATGCAGAGATGGAGGCGATGGCGGAGGCGGCCGGGCTGAGCGTCGGAGAGGCGATGATCGTGGGCGGGTACACCGACTTCATCGATGTCGTCAGGGCCCACGCCGCCGGAGGGCGGGTGGAAGACACCTGCACGGCGGTGATCGTGCCCGACCATCGGACCAGCCATGGCGGCTTCCTCGCCCAGACCTGGGACATGCACGCCTCTGCCACCGACCACATCGTGATGCTGGATGTGCGCCCAGACGATGGTCCCCGCGCCCTGGTGTTCTCCACCGTCGGCTGTCTCGGACAGATCGGGATGAACGATCGGGGAATCGCCGTGGGTATCAACAACCTGACCGCTGCAGACGGCCGCGTCGGAGTCACCTGGCCGTTCGTGGTCAGGGCGGTGCTGGCCCAGTCGACGTTCGATGACGCCCTGAGTTGCATCGTCGACGCCCCCGTGTCCGGCGGTCACAGCTTCCTGCTGCTCTCCGCAGACGGCAGGGGTGCGGTGACCGAAGCGATGCCCACCAGCCGGCATGTGACAGAGCTGGCGGCCGAGCCGCTGTTCCACACGAATCACTGCCTGGCGCCCGCCACCGTCGCAGTCGAGGGCCCCAGACCGGCGGAGCTGGTTCGCTCCTCGGTCGATCGGCTCCGTGACGCCGCCGACCTCCTTCTCGCCGGCGAGATCGATTCAGACCGGCTGATGGCCCTCACCAGGGACGAGTCGTCCATCTGCCGCCACCCCGAGCCGCCGTTCGACTACGAGTCGTGCGGTGCGGCGATCATGCGCCCCGCCACCGGTGACTTCTGGGCGTGCTGGGGCGTCCCGTCCGAGAACGACTACGAGCACTTCGGACTCGAGATGGTGGAGTCCGGATGAGCGAGTTCCGGTACGTCAACCTCACCGAGGAGCTCGCCGCCCGATGCGCAGCTCTCGAATTGGTCGCCTTCCCCCACGCAAACCCCGAAGACCTGCTGTCCGAAGTGGACTTCCGGGCCTACGCCCGCACCTTCGCGGAGGGCTTCTTCGTGTGCATCGACGGCGACCGGGTCGTGGGCCAGGCCGGAGGGATCTTCCTCGACTTCGATTTCGACGAGCACCAGCACACCATCGCCGAGATCACGGGCGAACATCAGTGCGGAAACCACGATCCCGATGGGGAGTGGTACTACGGGACGGACATGGTCGTCGACCCGGCATATCGGCGACGCGGCATCGGCAGCCACCTGTACGGTTTGCGTCAGGATCTGGTGAGAAGGTACAACCGGCGCGGGATCATCGCCGGCGGCCACATGCCCGGGTACGCGGACCACAAACACGCGTTGTCGCCTGCCGAGTACGTGGCGAAGGTGAACGCCCGCGAGTTGTACGACCCGACGCTCACCTTTCAGATGGACAATGGATTCGAGATCAGGGGCCTTCTGGAGGGCTATCTCGAGGATGAGGCAACGGACAACTGGTCCGCGCTCATCGTCTGGGAGAACCCCGACTTTCGGCCATGAGCGAGATCGGTTCCTGCGAGGATACGATCCCGTATTCCGGCACGGTGTCGGAGCGCGAGTGAGGAGGACGATGTGACCGAGATCAAGAGGCGCGGAAGAGGGACGGGCCCCATCACACCGGCCGGGCTGTGGCTGCCGAGGAACGCCGTCAGCCGGCGTGATTTCCTCAGGAGGATGGGCGGGGCGGGCGCATTCGCCCTGGCCGGACCGACGTTGCTCGCCGCGTGCGGCGAAGACGAGACCGCCACGACGACCACCGCCGGCGGGGCGACGACCACTGCCGCGCCTTCCAACGAGTTGTTCGTGGACAACTGGATCCTCTACATCGACACGACCGAGGATTCACCGGACGGGACGTCGACCATCGACGAGTTCGAGGCCGAGTCCGGCATCGACGTCACCTACACCGAGGGCGTCAACTCGAACGAGGAATGGTTCGGGAAGTACCAGGCCCAGCTCGCTGCCGGCCAACCCACCGGCTTCGACATCGTGGTGCTCACCGACTACATGGCGGCCCGCATGCTGCGGCTGGGATACGCCGAGAAGATCGACAAGGCCAACGTCCCCAACATGGCCAACCTGGTCGACGCCCTCAAGTCGCCCACGTTCGACCCCAACCGCGAATACACGCTTCCCTGGCAGTCCGGGTTCACGGGTCTGGCCTACGACATCGACCAGACCGGCGGAGAGCTGAGCAGCCTGGAGGCGATCAAAGACCCGGCCTTCAAGGGGAAGGTGGGGGTCCTCACCGGGTACCCGGACACGATCGGGCTCCTGCTGCTCATGGAAGGAAAGGACCCCTCCACCGCGTCACTCGACGACATGCTCGCCGCCGCGGACGAGCTGGGGAGGCTGGTGTCGGACGGTCAGATCCGGCAGGTGTACGGAAACGAGTACATCGATGCCCTCATCAACGGGGATCTGGCGGTGTGCTTCGGGTGGTCAGGCGACATCTTCGCCAATCAGGAAGACAGCCCCCAGATCCAGTTCGCCTTCCCCGACGAGGGCGTGATCCTCTGGACCGACAACATGATGATCCCGAAGGGTGCGGCCAACAAGGCGAACGCCGAGAAGTGGATGGACTTCTACTACCGCCCGGCTGTGGCCGCCGAGCTGGCCTACTGGGTGTGGTACGTCTCCCCGGTGGACGGGGCCCAGGAGGCGATGGAGGACATCGACCCCGAGTTCGTGGACCAGCCGCTGATCTTCCCGGATGAGACCATCCAGGAGAAGTCCTACATCTTCCGGGCGCTCGACGAGGAGGAAGAGACCGCCCTCAACGAGGCGGTTGCCACCGCCACAGGCGTATGACCCAAGGGCCTGCTTCGACGGCGGGGGGACAACCCCCCGCCGTCGAGATGGTTGATCTCACAAAACGCTTCGGCGAGGTGGCCGCGGTCGACGGTCTCACCCTTGCCATCGAGGAGAACCGCTTCTTCGCCCTGATCGGGCCTTCGGGGTGCGGCAAGACCACGACGCTGCGAATGATCGGAGGGTTCGAGGATCCGACCTCGGGCACGATCCGGCTGCACGGGGAGGACGTCACCGGCACCAAGCCCTACAAGCGGCCGGTCAACACGGTGTTCCAGAGCTATGCCCTCTTCCCCCATCTGAGCATTTTCGAGAACGTGGCCTTCGGGCTGCGCCGTCAGGGCATCGGAGAAGATCTCGACCGCCAGGTCAACGAGATGCTCGATCTGGTCCAGCTCTCTCATGCGGCCAAGCGGCGTCCTCGCCAGCTCTCCGGCGGCCAGCAGCAGCGGGTGGCGCTCGCCCGGGCGCTGGTCAACCATCCCAAGGTTCTCCTGCTGGACGAGCCGCTCGGGGCGCTCGACCTGAAACTCCGCAAGGAGATGCAGATCGAGCTGAAGCGGATCCAGCAGGAGGTGGGGGTCACCTTCGTGCACGTGACCCATGATCAGGAAGAGGCCATGACGATGGCCGACACGATCGCCGTGATGAACAAAGGTCGGATCGAGCGAATCGGAGAGCCGGCCGAGATCTACGAGGATCCCCGCACCGCGTTCGTGGCCGGGTTCCTGGGAGCGTCGAATCTCATGGAAGGCCAGGTGTCCGGCAAGGATTCGCTGGTGCTTCAGGGCGGTCACGTGGTGCGGGTCGGTCACGGCGCTCTCGCCGGCAGAACCGGGAAGGTGTCGATCGGCGTGCGCCCCGAGAAGATCTATCTGTCGCATGTCGGCGCCGACCGCGAGCAGGGAAACCGCCTCGAGGGCGTGCTCACCGACCGGTCGTTCATCGGCGTGAGCACGCACTATCTCGTGAAGACCGAAACGGCGGGCGAGCTGGCTGTGGTCGTGCAGAACATCGGCGCAGAGCGCTTCACCGTCGGCCAGTCCGTTGCCGTCACCTGGTCTCCTTCCCACTCGTTCGTGGTGGGGGAATGACGGCGGTTTCCCGCCTCGATCAGGCCGTCCGGGCCGACAGGAGAAGACGGCGAGTGCCCTACCTCTTGCTGGCCCCCGGGCTGGTGTGGCTGACCGTGTTCTACGTCCTCCCCATGTTCCGGCTGGTGATGACATCGCTCCAGGAGGGGTCCCTCGAACAGGGCTACCGGTTCACCGGAAACGTCGAGAGCTACGTCTCGGTCTTCACCACCTACCTCCCCCAGTTGCGCAACTCGCTGTTCTTCGCCCTCGGTGCAACCGTCATCGGGTTGATCGTCTCCTACCCGCTGGCCTACGCCATCTCCTTTCACACCGGGCGGTGGAAGAGCCTGTTCCTGCTTCTCCTCCTCGTTCCGCTGCTCGTTCCCTTCCTGCTTCGGACACTCGCCTGGAGGGTGATCCTCGCCGACCAGGGGATGGTCGTCACCTTCCTGAAGACCGTCGGCATGCTTCCAGACGAGGGTGGACGCCTCCTCTCCACCGGGTGGGCGGTGCTGGCCGGCCTCGTCTACAACTACCTGGCATTCATGACGCTCCCGATCTACGTCTCTCTGGACAAGATCGAGCCCTCGCTGCTGGAGGCGGCCAGCGACCTGTATGCCACCCCGTGGACCGTCTTTCGCAAGGTGACGTTCCCGCTCTCGTTGCCCGGGGTGATCTCCGGCACGCTCCTCACGTTCATCCCCGCCGCCGGCGACTACGTGAACGTCGAACTGCTGGGCAATCGCACCTGGACGATGATGGGCAACGTCATCCAGTCCAAGTTCCTGGTCATCATCGACTATCCGGCGGCGGCTGCCATCTCCTTCACGCTGATGGCGATCGTGGTGACGCTCGTGGTGGTCTACGTGCGCCGGATCGGCACCGAGGAGCTGCTCACGTGAAGGCCCGTTACGTCTACCGCACGTTGCTCGGGTTGGGCCTGGTGTATTTGTTCCTGCCGGTGTTCGTGGTGGTGGCGTTCTCCTTCAACGACCTCCAGGGACGGCGCAACGTGTCGTGGGAGGGGTTCACGCTTCGCCACTGGGCCGAGCCGTTCAAGGTGACGGGCCTCGGTGACGCCGTGCTCAACTCGCTCACGATCGCCTTCCTGTCCGCGTTGTTCTCGACCATCCTCGGGACGCTGATCGCGCTGGCGCTCGTGCGCTACCGATTCCGGGGCCGGTCGACGACCAATCTCCTGTTGTTCCTCCCGATGGCCAGCCCCGAGGTGGTCATGGGGTCGGCGCTGCTCACGCTGTTCATCGCCGCCAACGTCGGTCGCGGGTACCTCACGGTCCTCCTCGCCCACATCCTGTTCAACCTGAGCTTCACGGTGGTGACCGTCCGCGCCCGGATCGTGGGATTCGATCGTCACCTCGAGGAGGCGGCGATGGACCTCTACGCCAACGAGTGGGAGACGTTCCGCCGGGTGACGTTGCCCATGATCCTTCCCGGGGTCCTGGCCGCCTTCATGCTCGCCTTCGCCCTCAGCTTCGACGACTTCGTCATCACCAACTTCAACTCCGGTTCGCTCCAGACCTTCCCGGTCTTCGTCTACGGGGCGTCGCGACGTGGAGTTCCTCCCCAGGTCAACGTGCTGGGGACGATGATCTTCGCGGCGATGGTCGTCGCCACCGCCATCACCCTGGTGCTGCAGGGTCGACGCCGCGATCGACCGTGACGCCGCTCGACCCCTACCCGTCCCCGGCCGCCCGAAGCGACCTCTTGTCCGGTCGCTCGAACCCGTCCGGTCGACGGTGAGCGAACCGACCAGGATCGAGGTGCGCGTCGACTCGCTCGACGACCTGTTGGACGAGCGGGATCCGACGCCGGTACCCGGCAAGGACCTGAACCCGTACGTGAGCGAATTCGTCGTCTCGTGGGCCAAGGAGATCCCGGTGCGGGATCAGCTCGCGATACGTCTGCACGTGTCTGAGGAGGTCTCCCCCGAACGTGGCCGGCGAGCGGAAGAGTCGATCCGGGCGGCCTTCGAACACGAGATCGGATTGGCGGAGCGCCGGCTCCGGGCGCTCTTCCGCGAGGGCAGGGTGTCGTTGATGGTGGGGCTCTCGGCCTTGGCGGTGTCTCTGGTCGGTTCCCAGGTCATCGCCGCGAGTGAAGGCGTGGGGGTCCTTCTCAGGGAGGGCCTGATCGTCGCCGGCTGGGTGGCGATGTGGAAGCCCATTCAGATCTATCTCTACGACTGGTGGCCGATTCGACGCGAGATCCGCATCTACCGCCGCCTTGCGCAGGCCCCCGTCGACCTCGTCACCGGCTGAGGGGGTCGGGGCCAGGGAGCGAAGCGGTGGGCGACGGCCGGTCGCGCCGACCAGGGATGGGGCGGAAGTACGGATCCGGATGACTAGTGCTTTCGGACTACTCGAGAATGACTCGCAGGTTGTGGGCGTCCCGGTGCCGATGTTTCCGGGAAGGGGAGGCGGAAGGAGATGGAGTGAATCGGAGACACCACCCGCACCGCTCGCCGGCGAGGCGGCTCATCGCCGGCATCTCGCTCACGTTGCTGATGCTCGCCCCCGCCGGCCCGGCCCTGGCGATGCCACCGGACCATGCCGCCTCGCACGCCCCCGTGTTCGAGGCCGACAGCGGCTCCTGGTCCAGCCCGCGGCCCTCCAGCGGTTCCTGGTCGAGTCCGCGCCCGGGCTCGGGCTCCTGGTCCTGAACGCCCGAGATCACCGACCGCCCCCCGACCCGGGATAGGCTCGTGTGAGCATGGCTTCTGCCGCCGCTCCTCGACCCCGTCTCAGCCGGGTCTGGTACCTGACCGGTGCCATGACCGCCCTGCTGGTGGTCGCGATCCAGGCGGTGGTTGACTGGCCTTCGGCGGGCCTCGACCGAGCGCTCTCCTGGCCGCTGGTGGCCGTGCTCTACGCCGGCGCCGAGTCCGCCGTGCTCCACTTCCGGTTTCGACGCGATGCCCATTCCTTCTCGATGGGGGAGATCGCCCTGACGATCTGTCTGCTGACGGCGTCGCCCCTGCACCACATCGTCGGCCAGGCGATCGGCAATGCCGCCGCGTTCGTCGCGTATCGGCGGCAGTCCCCGGTGAAGGCCGCGTTCAACCTCGCCCAGTTCACACTGCAGACGGTGGCCGCCCTCGCGGTGTTTCGGGCGGTGCTGGGCGAATCCGACCCGCTCTCGGTGCGGGGATGGGCGGCGCTGGTCGCCGGCGCGCTCGTCGCCCTCGCCATCTCCGACCTCGCGGTCAATGCCGCGATCCGGCTCTCCGGAGGGGCGGTCTCGAGCAGGGAGCAATGGACGGTTCGAGCCTTCAGCGCCCTCGCCGCAGTCATGAACACCGCGCTCGGGATCGTCATCGTGCTGGTGTGGACCGTCAATCCGGCCGCTCTCGTCCTGGCCGCGCTCCCGCCGGTCATGCTGTTCCTCGCCTATCGGGCGTACACCGGCCAGCGCGCAGATCGGTCGCGGGTCGCCGCCCTCCAGGAGGCGGCAGAGGCGCTGCTCGGGGCGGGGAGGCTGTCGGATGTCGCCCGCCGTGCGGCCCAGCAACTCCAGCGGATGTTCGAGGTCGAGCGGGCGGTGGCGGTCATCTACCCCCTCGGCGGGTCGCACGCATTGCTCGGCGAGGCGAGAGCGGACGGGACGGTGTCTGTGCGGCCCATCGACCAGGAGATCCCCTCCGCGGTGACGGGCGGTCCCCGGGTGACGACGACCGACAGGCTCGATGGGTGTTTCGATGACGCCATTCCCAACCAGACCGTGCTGTTTGCGCCGGTGATGCGTGACGCACGACAGGTCGGCTACCTGGCGGCGATCGAGCCGCTCTCGGATGTCTACCGGTTCTCGAGCGCGGACACCAGGCTCGTCGGCGCCCTCGCCGGACAGGTCGCCACAGTGGTCGAGAACGAGCGCCTCGGGGGGGCGGTTACGGCCTTGTCCGAGTTGGTGCAGTCGAAGAACCAGGTGCTGGCGGCGGTGGGACATGAGCTTCGCTCGCCGCTCTCCGCCGTCGTCTCGGCGGCGGCCACACTCGAGAGTCGAGGCGATCAGCTGACCCCCGGGCAGCGTGCAGAACTCATACATCTGATTCGCCGCAACGGCATCGAGTTGTCGGCCGTCGCCGAGGACCTGATGGTGGCCTCGCGCAACGAGGAGTCGGCGTCGCTCGACGTCAAGGAGATCGACCCGGTCGCGGAGATCGGCGGGGTGCTCCACGGCATGGTCGAATCAGGGCGAACGATCGAGGTCAGGGGGGAGGCGGGACCGGTCCTGGCCGACGCCAATCGCTTTCGCCAGATCGTTCGCAATCTCGTCGTCAATGCCGGTCGATACGGCGGTGACCGCATCTGGATCGAGCTGGCCGCCCGCGACTCCGTCTTCGAGGTGGCGGTGGTCGATGACGGGCGCGGCGTCCCGGAGGACATGGCCGAGGCCATCTTCGAGCCGTACGCCACCGCGCATCGCGACCGGGACCGGCCCCAGGCGCTCGGTCTCGGCCTGGCCATCTCCCGTCGCCTCGCCCGCTCGATGGGTGGAGACGTCGTCTACCGGCGGGAAGGTGATCTGACCCGGTTCAGCCTCAGGCTCCCTCGCCCCACGGCCTCCTCAGGCTGAGCGGCGCTCCGCCATCCCGTTGAGGATCTCGAGCACCACCCGGTTCGCCAGGTAGGTGGTGATTTCGGCGTGGTCGTAGGCGGGGGCCACCTCGACCACGTCGGCTCCGAGGACCGTGAGGTCGCGTGCCAGCCGGCGTACCGTGTCGAGCAGCTGGCGAGAAGACAGGCCGCCCGGTTCCGGCGTGCCCGTACCCGGGGCGAATCCGGGGTCCACCACGTCGATGTCGACGGAGATGAACACTCCTTTGACCCCCCCCTCCAGGCAGTACCCGACCGCCTCGTCGACCACTGCCTCGAGGCCCTGATCGACGATCTGGTCCATCCGGTATGTGCGCATCCGCTGAGTGGCCATCCAGGCGACCACGTCCGGCTCGGGCCAGTACCCGCGCAGTCCGATCTGGACGAAACGATGCCCCGGAACCGCCCCCGACTCGATGAGACGGCGCATCGGCGTGGCGTGGCCGTAGAGATGCCCGTTCTGCAGGTTGGCCGTGTCGGCGTGGGCGTCGAAGTGGATGAGCCCGACCTCGCCGAACCCGTGGACGCGGGCCACGCCCGTGGCGTTGGGGTAGGTCACCGTGTGATCGCCACCGAGGACGATCGGCACCTTCCCGGCCCGGGCGACGAGCTCGACGGCATCGGCGATGCGTTCGATCGACTCTTCGGTCTGACCGGGTACGACGTACACATCGCCGACGTCGACCACACCGAGCTCGCCCAGCGGGTCGATCCCGGTGGGAAGGTGCGGCCGGTACCCGTCCATGGCCCCGTAGTCGGCTTCGCGAATCGCCCTCGGCCCGAAGCGGGCTCCCGGGCGGTAGGTGGTCCCCCAGTCGAACGGGGCACCGATGATCACGACTTCCGAAGGGTGGCCCTCGAGCTCGTCGAACCTGAGACCGGGCACCCCGAGGAAGCTTCGCTTGCTGGCGAAGCTGATGTACTCCGCAGATGCGAACGGGATCTCTTTGGCGCGCTCGGAGTACGGGCGGTGAATCGGTGATGTGGGGTCGCTCATCGACGGCCAACGCTAGCGGTGGCGTCCGGGGTAGGCATCGGTCGACGACAGAGCCCCCCGGCGGGGCGTCACTCCGGATCGCCGCCGGCAACCCAACCGGAGATGACTTCGACCGCCCGCGCCGCCCCCCGTTCCACGGCAGGGCTCAGCCCTGTTCCGGGAGCGAACGTCCGGGCTTCGATCCCGACCAGGGTCAGAGACCCGGGCAGCCGGTCGATCGCCCGGGCCAGCCCGACCGCTTCGATCGGTCCCAGCCCGTGCGAGGACGAGGCAGGCCGGCTCGCCGGCCGCGCCGACAGGAGGTCGACGACCGTGATCTCG
>DATCZS010000149.1:0-3415 GCA_036525795.1 Acidimicrobiia bacterium
ACACGGCAGGGGCTTTCACTTGTCGAGCCCTTGCCCATCGACGGGCACACGACGCACCAACGCCGCCAGGCCGGTTGTCCACATCGAGAACGCGCTCATCTCAGCCACAGCCGGCAAAGCGGACACAGCACCGAAGCCGACGACGAGCGGCAAGTGCCGGGGGCATCAATTTGATGCCGCCTTCACCACGCCTGAGAAGAATCCATCCCGACAAGGGAACCGCGGAGGCCATCGAGGTGGCGGCCTCGGCAGGCCGACCCCTGGTCATTGCCGGCATCATCCATGATCGCGAGTGCTTCGAGAGATCCGTCGAGCCCCACATCGACGGACACCGGGTGACCTTCCTCGGTTCGGTCGGTCCTAGGCAGCGCCAGGAGGTCCTCGGCGGGGCCGGAGCGTTGCTCCATCTCATCGATTTCGAAGAACCGTTCGGCTTCAGCGTCGTGGAGGCGATGGCGTGTGGAACCCCTGTGATCGCTCATCCGCGCGGGTCGATGCCGGAGATCGTGCGGCCCGGGGTCAACGGATTCCTCGTCTCCTCGCTGGCCGAAGCCATCGACGCTGTCGCCAAGACCAGTCACCTCGACCGGGTCGGCGTTCGTCACTCCATCGAGCGCCGGTTCGACGCTGCGAGGATGGTCGATGACTACATATCGCTCTACCACCGTGTCCTCAGACAGTGAGCGCTCGGACGATCAGCTCCCGGTCAGCTCGTCGAGGAGCGAATCGACGGGTAGCGAGGCGAATCGTGTGGTGGTGTCCGAGGCGCCGTAGGCGATCACCAGCCGGCCGTTGTGGATCAGAGATCCGCAGGAGTACACGACGTTGGGAACGTAACCGTCTCGCTCGGTGTCGTCCGGCGAGAGGAGAGGTTCGTGGAGGTGGCCGATCACCCGACGGGGATCATCGAGATCGAGGAGGATGGCGCCGAGCACATACCTGCGCATCGGACCGACCGCATGGGTCACGACCAGCCAACCTGCCTCGGTCTCGATGGGGGAACCGGCGTTTCCGATCTGCCTGAGCTCCCAGGGGCGGGATGGGATCTGGATGCGCTCGGCTTCGTGCCAGAAGCGGACGTTATCGGAGAGCATCAAGTGGTTGCTCTCGCCGTCGGAGCGGGCCAGGGCGGCGTACCTGCCGTCGACGCGCCGGGGAAACAGAGCGATCCCTTTGTTCTTGACGGCCCGACCGTTGAGGGTGGCAATCCGGAAGGTACGGAAGTCGGCTGTCTCTACGAGCTGGGAGAGAATGCTGAAGCCATCGAAGGCCGTGTACGTGGCGTAGTACACGACCGATCCGTCCGGTTCGGTGAAGCGGACGAGGCGAGCATCTTCCATCCCGTGACTCTCAGATGGACCGCTCGGGAACAGCACCCGTTGAGACACGTCCGAGTCGTGCGGGAAGCTGACTTCGTAGTTGGAAGAGGCCAACCAGTGAATCTCCTGGGTGGCGTGCTGCGCCGCACGTGAAGAACCGCTCCGTCGGTCGAGATCGGCCAGAGAGTCCTCGAGTTCGTGCATCGTGAATCGAACCGGGAGGTTTCCCAATGCCTGCTCGATCAGCCCAGGGTCGAGTCCAAGCTCGTCGAGTTTCGTGATGAAGAGAGCCTTCTCGAGCATCGGCGGCCGGCGGATTCCGGCTGCGGGGGCCGCCGGCAGGTCGATGTCGATTTGCCCCTCCGGCCCGACCACACCCGTTCGGAACTCGATCGACGAGATGTGGCCCTCTCCCACCGCCCGCAGGCTCACGATCACGCGCACGGCGCCATCGGCAAGGCCGGACTGATCCGGAGCGGGAACGATCGAGGGGTTGGTGAGGGCCGCGCCCTCGATGGAGTATTCGTGCATGATGAAAGCGCCGATCACGCCCCGCGTGGCGGCGCTGAGAGCGGACGGGTCTGCGACGAGATGCGCCACCTCGAAGAACCCACGCTCGAGGATCTCATCGAGGTCGAGGTGACGACCATCGAATCGGACCCGGATCTCTTCCAGACACTGTTCGATCTCAACCGATGACAGCGCCAGGATCCTGCCCAGCAGGTCCTTGGTGCGACTGTCCGACTCCTGCTGACCGGTAGCGGCGGGCAGATACGGTTTGGTGATCGTTCGACGAGGATCCGGAACCAAGCGCGTCTCGGATCGAGAGACAGGGACCTGTCCCATCAGCGAGAGATACTGCGACGCGGGTCCGAGCACGACGTCGCAACCTGCAGGACCGCGATCCCCGCCAGCGTGGATTCGCCACCCCGATTCTCGTTGACCGACTCGCGTTGGAGACCGTCGAACGTGGCACCAGTCCCCGGATCGTAGAGAGCCATCCCGGTGTCATTCAGGCCCATCAGCCACATGCCGGCTCGGAGTGCTCGCACCCGCCACACCTCGTCATCGGTGATGATCCAGGCGCGGTGGCAAGCATCGGCCATAGCCCAGGCTTCGATGGGCTGCTGGTCGAACCCCGGTCGCGGCTCGCCGATGGACCATCCGCCTGCCGGAACGAAGCTGAAGTGGTTGTCGACCGTCTCCACCGTGACCAGCCACTCCAGCAACCGCAGTCCGACGGTGACCAATCGGCGGTCTCCGAGCACCGTCCCGGCAGCCAAGAGCGCGTCGGGGAGGCGTGCGTTGTCGTAGGTGATCCGGTCTTCGGGCCACGGGATGGTGCCCCGTGCGGCGTCCGCGATCACTTCAGACGTGCGCTCGAGGAGGTCGCGGCCGGCCGCGTGCTCCGGGTCGGCGCCGAGCATCTCCGCCGCACCGAGCGCCGCGTACGCATTGGCGCGGAGGTGGGTCGAGTCGAACGTCGTGCAGGTCGCGAAGGCGCTGGCGCCGGCGCGTCGCATCCACTCGGTCGGCGCAGAGTGGGCTGCTGTTCCGAGTCCCCACCACGCCCGACCTTGGCTGTCGTCGCTACCGACCGCGTCTTGCCAGCGCCCGTCGGCAGCTCGCCGGTTCCGGAACACCCCGGTCCCGGTTCGCGCATCGAGAACGAATCCGAGATAGGTCGCGGCGAGATCCCCCAGTCCACCGGACAACGCTGCCTGTCGGGACACGACAACCAGAGCCCGGGCGTTGTCGTCGGTGCAGAAACCGTGCTCGACCCGAGCAGTTGAGAACCGGGCGTGCTCCCACAGGCCGCCTCGGTCGGTGAGCGTGCGAAGATGATCGAATCGAGGCTTCGGCAAACCGGCCTGGCCGGGCGACGATGGATGGCCCGACGCCTCGGCCTGGTCATCCCATGACATGGAGAGCCTCCCGCCGTGCGACGCCGCGCTCGATCGCAGTCGCAGGCTCGGCCAAATCGGTCATCAAGGCTTCGAATCTCCGACCGATCGAGGGCCAGAACCATCCGTCGGCCAGGCGGCGAGCCTCCCTTCCCATCCTCGATCGAGCCCGATGGTCCGTCAGCACCATCC
>DATCZS010000150.1:0-5088 GCA_036525795.1 Acidimicrobiia bacterium
GTTGAAGACGGCGGCGGCGGCCAGTGTTGCGCCGGCGATCACCAGGTCGGGTGCTTGCTGCGGTATGCCGGCCTCGTTGGTTCCTCCCAGGAGGCGGGGGAGTGCCACCACCGGGATGGCGTAGACGCCCGCGATCACCGAGGCGACCAGGGTGTAGGTGACGGTGCGGGAGATGATCCGGTCGATCTCATACAGCCGGTATTTGAGGACTGCGACACCGATCGACACTGGAAGTGTCGCCGCCCCCGCCACCAGGAATACCATCGACAGGGCTGTCTCCTGTCTGACGCTCTCAACGATCCAGAAGAGGGTCAGAAAGGTGAGGGGAAGCAGCATCCACTTGAGTTGCTGTCTCTCCGTCCCTGCTGAGCGAACGAACCTGACGATCGCCGAGACCAGAGCGGCAGCCGATGCCGCCACCACCAGACCCTGTCCGATCGTCACAGCCACATCGAGCCACTCGACACCAGTCTCCCCGTCTTCGAGTGCGCCGAGGGGAAGCGTCGCCGCCAGGTAGGCCGCTCTGACGAGCTGAACCGCCCCGCCGCAAAGGCCGACCCAGGCCACCGACCACCAGCGTGACGTTGGCGGGCGCCCGGTGGGAAACAACAGGGGAAAGAGAACAATCAGCAGGACGATGCCTATCCAGAACACTCCCGACTGGATGAAGAAGGCGAGACGCACGCCGGGCAGTGAGCGCCGGGCGGTGGCGTTCACATAGTCGGCGGCGGCCTGTGCGAGGAGTGCTGAGCTCACCGATAGGAGAAGCAACCAGGTGACCGTGTTTCGCGGCACCTTCACCGTGAGCCAGGCCGCCAGGGCAGCGATCGTGCTGCTCAGCCCGAATCCCACCGCGAAATTCAGTGTCAATCCTTCCTCGGGAACGACGAGCACCATCGGAGACGCCAAGGTCGCCAAGAGGACGACCACGATGACCCGCGCCAGAGATCGCAGCCCCTGGTCGGTCATTGCCTCGCCCACCCACCGACCGGCGATGATCGACCGACCGCTCGCCTGCGTCGACGATGCGAGCCTCGACAAGAAACGCTCCTAATCGCATCTGTCACGCTGGAATCGTCTCACGGGGACGTTCCGGCACAGTTACGGCTCGGCGGCCGAACAGGCTGTGACACCCTCGTTCCCGCGGATTCGTCGGCGAAGCCTTCGACAGGTTGCGGAGGGGGAGAGCGCCTCAAGACTGCCTGACGCTTTCGACCCAGCATCGTTGGTAGTGGCCGAGAGCCCGGGCGGCCCGTCGCTTGGACGATTCGCCGACTAGTCGGTGCCGAGGAGCAACCTGCACCCCTCTTCAGACAACTGCTCACACAGGTAGTCGCACACCGCCTCGGGCATTCCGCCCTCTGCCGGCACCATCGAGTGGAGCAACTTCGCTCCGTCGCGACCCGACGGCATGGGGTTGCCAGAAGTGAGTGGTGTGATCCGGGTCGATGGACGATCGCAACCCATACTCTTTCGGCTGTCCGGATTCGCCCACCCCGCTGATCGAGACGGTCGCCGGTTGATCGCGGCGTCCGTTCGCTGGTGGACCGACGACCCTGATCTTCGGTACCTGAACGACGTCGTCGGATTCGAGGAAGCAGAGTCCGACCCGGCGAGCGGCATGATCACCAGCCGCGCATACGTCCTCCACCCCGAGGCATAGGATCCAAGATCTGTCGAGTGCACGGCGGTCGACAGACTCCGAACCGGTCCGTGAGCGCTGGCCCGTCCGGAGGCAGCGATCCCGCGGCCGCGATCGGACCGAAGGGTCCATCTGAGTGCGTCGCACACGACGAAGGGCCGGCCGCATTCGGCGAGACCGATCCGTCTCAGGCTGGCGACCGAGATCGGCGGTGATGTGAATGGCGGGAGACGCGACTCACCCACAGGCCCGTCGTCCTGTGGGTGAGTCCGCCGGTCGGTAGGTGTTTCTACGCCTGGCGGCCTGTCGAGGAGGCGGATACACGATCGTCGGTGTGAAGGATGTCGACGATTGCATCGCCGCGTCCCAGCATCCGGCGGCGGTCGACGATCACGACGAGCGCCGCTGCGATCACGTAGAACAGGGTGTCCCACGGCTGGGCATCGGGGAACAGAGGGTTCATCAGTTGGAAGTGGAGCAGCCACGCCACCAGGAGGCTGCCGTTCGAGGTGTTGAACATCCAGGTGAAGATCACCGACACCGCCAGCAGGCCCACGAAGTAGGGGCCGAATGACCATGCGCTCTGAATGGTCCCGGACATGGCGAACGCCGGCAGGTGCCACACCGCCCAGGCGACGCCCACCAGGAGCCCGGAAACGAGCGGGGTGAAGCGCCGCTGGAGCAACGGAAGCGCCACGCCCCGCCAGCCGATTTCCTCGACGGTCCCGGCCAGGAACATGAACTGGCCCAGGACCGGCAGCGCGGTGTACCAGGGCGAAAACACCGGGGTGTCGCCCACCGTGCCGGAAACGAGTGCGCCGGCGTAGACGATCGCCGTGACACCGGCCACCAGGAACAACCATCCCGACACCGGCATCCGGACGATCCGGAAACGCCTGAAGAAACTCCGGAATCCCTCCCTGCCGTGGTGATGCCAGACCATCACCAGTCCGGAGATGGCGGGTGCGTAGACCGCCAGGACGTACAGCGGGTTGGTCAGCCCGATCGGCCCGAACACCCGCTCGACAGCATCAGGGGCGGCGATCAGGATCGCTGCGATACCCCAGGTGAGAGCAAACGTCAGCGACAAGAAGGCGCCGAGCCCACGCTTGCGGGTCCCGTTCATGGTCTCGATTCGTGTTGCCTCTGCGATGGCCATGGTGTTCCTTTCGTCGGCCTGTGAACAACGTATGGAGCATCACGTGGGGCGTCTTCGGCGCGTGGGTTGGTAACCACTTCAACCCCAGGGTTGATCCCGGCGGTCAGGCGTTGGCTTCGCCGGGCTGGACGAGCCCGCTCTCGTAGGCAAACGCAACCGCCTGGGCGCGGTCACGCACTCCGAGCTTCGTGAACAGATGGTTGATGTGGGACTTCACCGTGGCAGCACCGATGAACAGCCGTTCGGAGATCTCGCTGTTGCTGTGCCCGTGGGCCATCTCGACGAGGACCTCGCGTTCCCGTTCGCTCAGCTGCTCGAGCCGCCGGGCTGTGTCGGTGTCGACTTCCAGACGGTGAGCGAACCGTCCGATGAGCCGGCTGGTGATGGACGGGGACAGCATCGCTCCACCCTCGTGGACCGTCCGCACCGCTACAGCGAGCTCGTGGCGTGGCACATCCTTCAACACGAAACCGCTGGCGCCGGCCCGCAGCGCCTCGTACACGTACTCGTCGGGATCGAACGTCGTGAGAATGATCACCCGAACAGGCCAGTCCGCCTCCGAGATGATGCGAGCCGTCGCCTGCAGCCCGTCCATCTCGGGCATGCGGATGTCCATCAGGATCACATCCGGACGTGAGGCGCGAGCCAGTTCGATCGCTTCGACACCCGTTCCCGCTTGAGCCACCACTTCGAGGTCGTCTTCGCTGTCGAGCATCATCGCGATTCCCTCGCGGAGGAGCGCCTGGTCGTCGACCAGTGCGACTCGAATCGTCATTGCGACCGTCCCTTCAGTGGGATGTCGGCTCGGACCCGGAAGCCGCCATCTTCGGCTGGACCTGCCTCGAAGTGCCCGCCGAGTAGCTCGGCACGCTGGCGCATCCCTGCCAGCCCGCGGCCGCTTCCCCCGGCCCACGTTGATCGTCCGGTCCCGTCGTCGACGACCTCGATGTGGAGCTGATCACCGTCCACTCCAACACGGACCGTTGCCCGAGCATCCTTCCCGGCGTGTCGGAGTGCGTTCGTGAGCGACTCCTGGACGATCCGGAAGGCGGCGAGGTCGAACCTCGTCGGGAGGTCGTCGGGCACATCGACGTGGAGTGACACCGGAAGCCCGGCGCTCTCCATGTGTTCTGCGATCTTCGGCAGGTCGCGTAGGGATGCTGCCGGCGTACGGGAATGCTCACCCGTTTGGGGGCCGAGAACGTCGAGGAGGTGTCTGAGTTCGTCGAGCGCGGATCGCCCTGCGTCCTCCACGGCGTTCATCGCTTTGGCCGCCCGCCCCGGATCCGCGCCCAGGACCGCCTGTGCCGCGCCCGCCTGGACAGTCATGAGGCTCACCCGATGAGCCACCACATCGTGCAGCTCCCTGGCGATGCTTCTCCGCTCCTCCTCGACCACCCGCCGAAGCTCGGCGGCTCGCTCTCGTTCGAGCAACGCCGCCCGATCTTCGAGCAGCTGGAGGTACTCCCGACGAGCCGCCACTCTCCGTCCGATGTACCAGGGGAGGAGGGGAACGACGGTGGCGGCGAGTGCGACATCTGTGATCGGGTCACCGTCGTACAGGGCGGTTGCGACCACCGCTGCGGTGGCCGCCACCACCGCCGTCACCGATGTCCGGAGGTCGTCGATATAGCGCCCGACGCCATACATCGCCACGAGGAAGGCCAGCGACGGCCCGCCGGGGTAGGCGAGAAGATGCCAGACGACATAGGCCACGACGACGACCGAGAGCACGGCGAGGGGGCGATGTCGACGCTGCACGAGTGCTGCGCTCCCTGCCAGCAGGACGAGCCACGCCGGGATCGGGAGGTCGGCGAATGCGGCGAGGTCCGAGACGGTTCCGGCCTGACCGCGAACGGCAGCGAACGCCTCGACGAGGAAGATGGCTACCGCCAGCAGGCCATCCCAGAGGGTCGGTCTCGGCATCGGGCGACGAAACGACACCTGGCGAATCCTACGTTCGGAGGGTCGCCCGACGTGCCGTTTGTCGCTCCGCGAGCATCACCGGTGCCGGATGGCGTATCGAGGTCTGGGGGCCAGAGCGCGCCCGCTGGGGGATGCTCAACCGGGTAGGTCGGGGCGGGCGGATCCCGGCCGAGGCTCTCTCGGCCGATGGTAGGACTGATCGGTCGCTCTCCGCTGCCGTCAGGTCAGGCGACACAACGCCCACGCCCCTTGGATGCCCTTGAATTCGCGTACACCGGCGTCCTCGAACGCAAACGATCCTCCCAGCAGGAGGTCCCGCACCGTAGATGTGACGAAGATCTCGCCATCAGGTGCGGCTCCT
>DATCZS010000151.1:0-13538 GCA_036525795.1 Acidimicrobiia bacterium
TGTCCGTAGCGGCGCACGAATGCCCAGAGCAGGCCACCGAGGTACACGAGCGCAGCCCCGTCGAGCACGAGCGAGAAGCCGAGATAGACGTTGCCCTCGAGGAACTTGAGCGACAGCGGCAGCAGGTGGTCGACTTCGAGCGTCACCGTGCCCAGAAACAGGACGACGAAGCCGTAGTAGACCATGGCGTGCATGAGGCCGGCCTGGCGATCGCGCAACAGCGTCTTCATGCGCAGACCCGATTCCAGCCGGCGCAGCCGGTCCCCCCACCTGCCGGACCGGTCATCGGCCTGGCCTCGCGACCAGTTCCGAGCGCGAAGCGAGAAGAGGTAGAAACAGACGCCGATGCCCGCGGACGTGCCGGCATAGAAGACCGCCTGCAGCGCGACGGGAATGTTGCCGAGCACCACCCTTCCCACCTCGGGTTCGTGATGGCCAGGGAGGGTTCCCAGCCACCACAAGCCGAGTGTCCCGAAGGCCAACAGGACACCGAGCGCCAGGAGAACCTGGCTCACCGTCGGTCGGAGGCGTGCGGGCGTCTCGGTCTCCTCCGAACGAGGATGCTCAGCAGTGGCGGTCATGTCCGGCGAGTGTAGAGGGAGGCGCCTTCGGCGCAGGCCTCATGTATCGAGTATCGGACCGCCCAGAGCCGCCAACCAGGGGGGCCGCCAACCAGGGGGGCCGCCAACCAGGGGCCGCCAACCAGGGGCCGCCAACCAGGGGCCGCCAACCAGGGGGCCGGCAGGTTCACACCCCCGGAGTCATCTCCGTGCCGCCGACGTCGCCGCTCTCGGTGGCCAGACCCAGCTCGCGGCGTAGCTCCTCCAGCTTGGAGTCCGCCTGGGCGAGCGAGATCGCTTCCCGCAACTCGGCCTCGGCTCCCTCGGGTGTGGCTTCTCGAAGCTCGGTGCGGGCCTTGGCCTCCGCCAGGCGGCCCTGGATCTTCTCCTCGACCTTTTCGAGCGACGGCGCATCCATCTCCATGGACGCCTCCATCGACTCGACCGCCGAGTTCACGGCCTCCTGCATCTTTGCCTGCTGTAGCTGGCCCACCAGCTGCATTCGCTTGGCCGCCAGCTCCTGGAGACGCATGGCGTTTTGCTGGACCGAGGTCTTGGCAGCGTCCGCCTGTCCGATGGCGATCTCGTACTGCTCCTTGAGCCCGCCCATGTTCGATTCGGCGGCCTGGAGCTTCAGCGCGAGCGATTGGGCGGCCTGGGTCCACTTCTCCATGTCGGCGACGTTGCCCTCGTTCTTGGCCTTGTCGGCGCGGAGCAGTGCCTGCTTGGCGGTCTCGCGAGCCTCGCCCACCTCCTTGGCCGCCGACTCGAGCTTCTGCTCTATCTGCGTCCGGTGGGCGATCACCTTCGCCGCCTGGTTGCGGAGGTCCTGGTCGCGCTTGCGGGCCTCGGTGATCGCCTGCTCGATCTCGATCTCCGGATCCATCGCCCGCTCGGCGGTCGTCCGGAACAATTGCTTGATGTAGCCCCAGATCCGTCTGAACATCTTCGTTCGACCCCTCTCGCTTCTCTCTGCCCAGCTTAGGTGCGGCTCTCAGCGCGAACGGCGGCCGCGCCCCGTCGTCGTTCGCCTCGGCCGCGGTGCCGAAGCCCTCGAAGGCGACGGACGGGACCTGGCGCCGCCGGATGGGCGGCGACCCACCGAAGCGCCCCCCATGCCCCCGAACCCTCCACGACGGCCACGCGGGTTCCACCGGTAGCGGGTGGCGTCGCCCATCCCGCCGACGACGACTGAGAACACGTCGAGCCAGTCGAGCCCTCCGCCTCCATGCGACCGCGGCGCCTGCGCCGCCGGGTACTTCCTCCCTCCCACGTCGATCACCCTCGGATCGGGGCGCTCTCCCCGCCGCAACCTGTCCGCATCTGCCTTGCACACCATCACCGCCCGCGTTCCCGCCGCGGTGTCGAGGGTGGCCTGTTCGACACCCGCCCCGTGGGTGGGATCGAAGAAGCACGGCTCGGGCTTCCGCTCGTCCTCCGGCTTCGGGGGCACTTCCTCGCCGGCGAGCAGGGCTTGGGCCGCCGCCAGTTCCCAGCGGGCGTCGTCGAGGTCGTCGCTCAGCTCGACGAGCTCCCGTTCGGCCTCCGCCTGCGTCAGGCGCTCCTCGGCGCGGCTGAACACGTCGGAGGCGCGCCGGTAGTGACCCTCGGCGACGTCGTTGTCGCCCAGCCCCACCCGGTCGCTGAGCTCGAGGATCTGGTTGGCGATCACCGCCATCTGATCGGCGATCTCCGCCTTGGCCGCCTCCAGCCGCCGTTCGACGCTCCGGCGATCCCGCCGCGAGCTTCGCCACACGATCAGCCCCACCACGCCGACCCCGATCAGAACGACCCATCCGAAGCCGAACCCTCCCCCATCGGACGCGCCGACCGGCTGGTCCCGGCCGTCAGGAAGGGCCTCGACGAACTGGCGGAAGTCGGTCTCATAGGAGTCGCCGCCGGTCGCAAACGCGACGTCGAGCGCCTCGTCGATCACACCCGAGTCGAACGTGACGCTCGCCACCCCCACCTGGGACGGGGTGAGCACGATCACCGTGCTGCGAGAACCGATGCGGGCCACCACGTCCTCCGCCAGGAAGTCTGCATCGTCGACTTCGACGGCGAGCGCCACGAAGCCGAGGTCGGGCCGGCTCGCTGCGAGATCCTCCATCGCGTTGATCGAGACGACATCGGAATCGGCGAAGTACCCGCGCCGTTCGACGGCATCGGCGATCTCCCCCGCGCTCTGGGCAATCGCCGCCGGGGCTATGGAGAGGGCGGTGAGGACCGAGAGAACCAGGAAGACGCTACGTCTCACCTCATCCACGCTACCGAACTGCCGGGCGGACAGGGGAGGCTCATCCTCCCTCGAGCAGCTCTCGCCTGAGCCGGGCGACATGCCCGGTCGCCTTCACGTTCTTGAACTCCCTGACGATCGACAGATCCGGGCCGACGACGAAGGTCGAACGGATCAGACCCTCGTATTCCCTCCCGTAGTTCTTCTTGATCCCCCAGGCGCCGAACGCCCGTGCCACCGAGTGCTGGACGTCGGAGAGCAGCGGGAACGGCAGGTTCTCCCTCTGTCGGAACCGGGCGTTCACCTCGGGAGCGTCGGGGCTGATCCCGACCAGCCGGTATCCGGCGGCCGCGAAGTCGTCGTAGGCATCACGGAAGTCACACGCCTCCATGGTGCACCCGGGAGTCATCGCCTTGGGGTAGAAGAAGACGATGACGCTCGAGCCGGCATGGCTGCGCAGCGACACCGGGTTGCCGTCTTGATCGGGGAGGGTGAAATCGGGGGCTCGCACCGGACCTCCAGTCGCGGTCAACTCTTGCCCGCCAGCGCTCGCAGGAAGAACATCATGTTCGCAGGGCGTTCGGCGAGCCGACGTGTCAGGTAGGCGTACCACTCGGATCCGTACGGCACATAGATCCGGAGGTCATGTCCGGCGTCCACGAGCGATCGCTGGCGATCGCCCCTGACCCCGTACAGCATCTGGAATTCGTACGGGGCGGACCGTGTCCGACCCAGTTCCTCGGCGCGCGACAGCATGCGATCGTCGTGGGTGGCGATCGCCGGCCGTACCCGATCGTCCCCCATGAGCGACTCCAGCAGGCGCACGAACGCGGCATCCACCCCGTCCTTGGACTGATGGGCCACAGCCGCCGGCTCGACGTATGCGCCCTTGCACAGCCGGATGTGGCCTCCCAACGGAGCGATCCGCTCGAGATCCTCCGGGGTCCGGTGGAGCGCCGCCTGGAGACACACCCCGAGATTCCCCTGCGCAGCCTGCGCCTCGGCGTAGATGTCGATGGTGTCTGCGGTGAACCGAGAGTCCTCCATGTCGATCGTCACGGTGGTTCCCAGCTCACCGGCCCGGCGCGCCAGCCGCTCCACCGACGACCGTGCGAGCCGTCGATCGAATGCCAGTCCGAGCTGGGTCAGCTTGACCGAGATGTTCGCATCGAGCCGGTCGACACCGATCCGGTCGAGACAGGCGAGGTAGGCGTCGCGCGCCTCGAGGGCGGTCTGTTCGTCGCGCACCTCTTCGCCGAGGAGGTCGAGGGAGACGGCCATGCCGCCCGCATTCAGCCCGCCGACGGCGGACACCGCCTGATCGAGGGTGTCGCCTGCGACGAAGCGGTCGGCGAGCGCCCGCCCCGGGCCGGTCCGGGTGAAGATGGACCGGGCGACGGGATTGTGGGTGGCGGCCAGCACCGCCCGACCGAAGGCGGTCACGACTGGCCGAGTTCCCGGCTCCGCTGGGCGGCGGCACGCACTGCGTCCTCGACGAGGGCCCGGAACCCTCGCTCCTCCAGGATGTGGACGGCGGCCGCCGTCGTCCCGCCCGGTGACGTGACCCGGGCGCGCAGTTCCGCCGCCGGGACGCCCGTGTCCGTGAGCAGATGCCCGGCTCCGCGCACCGTGCGATGCACGAAGTTCTCGGCCACGTCCCTGGGCATGCCCTCCCGGATGGCGGCCTCGATCAGCGCCTCGGCGAGAAGGAACACGTAGGCGGGGCCGGTTCCCGAGACGGCCGTGACTGCGTCCATCATCGACTCGTCCAGTCGCTCCACCAGTCCGATCGCCTCGAGCACGCGCGTGGCGCGGGCCGCATGGTCGTCGGTCACGTGCGATCCCAGGGCGATGGCGGTGACCCCCTCGCGCACCAGCGCCGGGGTGTTGGGCATGGCGCGGATCACCGGCACCGCTCCCAGGCGTTCCTCGAAGACCGCGATCGGGACGCCTGCCACCGTCGACACGACGACCTGATCGGGGTCGATCGACCCTCCGATCTGGTCGAGCAGGCCGTGGACGTCGCGCGGCTTGACCGCCACCACCACCACACCCTTGTTGCGGACCGCCGCGACCGGGTCGAGATGGCATTCCACTCCCAGGTCCACCTCCACCCCGTGCAGGCGAGTCTCCCTCCGCACCGCGGCACTCAGCTCATGGGCGGTCCAGCCGGCGGAGAGCAGGCCGCGGACGATCGACTCGCCCATCGCGCCCACACCGAGCACAGACACCGTTGGTCTCATGTCCGGGAGTGTACGCGGCGCAGTCACCCACTCCACGGGGTTGTATCCGGCGCCCCGCCCCCTCAGCCCATACGAGCCCGGATGAGTTCGATGATCGTGGCCACCGCACCCACCCGCATCCCGCCCGGGATGATGATGTCGGCATGGCGCTTCGAGGGCTCCACGAACTCGAGGTGCATCGGCCTCACCGTTGCGAGGTACTGGGTGAGCACCGAATCGACGGTGCGACCCCGTTCGCGGATGTCGCGTTCGAGGCGCCTCGCCAGACGCAGGTCTGGATCGGTATCGACGTACACCTTGAGGTCCATGAGCGACCTGAGGGCGAGGTCGGCCAGCACCAGAATGCCCTCGATCACCACGACCGGCGCCGGCGCCACGGCCACCGTGCGATCGCTGCGGAGATGCTGGGTGAAGTCGTATTCCGGGCGATGCACCGGCACCCCCGCCCGCAGTGCCTGCAGGTGGGCAGCGAGCAACTCCGTCTCGAGCGAATCCGGGTGGTCGTAGTTCACCTGAGCTCGCTCCTCGAAGGTGAGGTCGGGATGATGCCGGTAGTAGGCGTCGTGCTGGATGAACACCACCCCCTCGATGGCCTCCACCAGCGCTTCGGCAATCGTCGTCTTGCCCGACCCGGATCCGCCCGCCACCCCGATGATCAGCGGTGACGTCGGCGCCCAATGCTCGGCATCGAATCGGGGAGCCCGGGGCAACACCATGTTCGTGACGATAGTGAGCAGGGCCGGGGCCGGGGCCGGGAGCCCGAGGGTCGCGCGGAGGGCCGATTCCGCCGGGCGAAACGGCGGGGAGAGGGTCGAGAGCCGGGTCCCGGCGCCGGGGCGGTTCACGAGCGTCTCGGGCCGCGACGAGCCCGCCGGCCATCCACCACCCGGCTCTCCCGCCCGGCTGTCCCCGCCGGGCCCGGGTCCGGCCCGGTAGCGTGCCCCCACCCGATCGGCCCGGAGGAAAACGCGTGAAGGACCACACCAAGATCTTGCTCGACGAGTCGGAGATGCCCACGGCCTGGTACAACGTCATCCCGGACCTGCCCGCGCCGCCTCCCCCACCCCTCCACCCGGGGACGCACCAGCCGATAGGCCCGGACGACCTCGCCCCGCTCTTCCCGATGGCCCTCATCGGCCAGGAGGTCACCACCGAGCGGTACGTCGACATCCCCGGCGAGGTCCTCGACGTGTACAGGCTGTGGCGCCCTTCGCCCCTGTACCGGGCCAGGAGGCTCGAGAAGCTGCTCGATACCCCGGCGCGCATCTACTACAAGTACGAAGGGGGGTCTCCGGCCGGGTCGCACAAGCCGAACACGGCGGTTCCCCAGGCGTTCTACAACGCCAGAGAGGGCACGAGGAAGCTGACCACCGAGACGGGTGCCGGACAGTGGGGCTCGGCGCTGGCCTTTGCGTCCTCCCAGTACGGGTTGGACTGCGAGGTGTGGCAGGTTCGCGCCTCGTACGACCAGAAGCCCTATCGCAAGGCGCTGATGGAGGTCTGGGGCGCCACGGTCCATCCGTCCCCGTCTGACGTGACCGACGCAGGCCGAACCATCCTGGCCCGGGATCCGAACTCGACGGGGTCGCTCGGAATCGCAATCTCGGAGGCGGTGGAGGCCGCCGCCAAGGATCCAGAGACGAAGTACGCGCTGGGATCGGTCTTGAACCACGTCCTCCTCCACCAGACCGTCATCGGCGAGGAGGCGCTCGCCCAGCTGGCGAAGGTGGGTGAGACACCTGACCTCCTGGTCGGTTGCACCGGCGGCGGGTCGAACTTCGGCGGCCTCTCGTTCCCGTTCCTGCGCGAGAAGCTCGCCGGCCGGATGAATCCGGCGATTCGCTGTGTCGAGCCGGCGGCCTGCCCGTCGCTCACCAAAGGCGAGTACCGCTACGACTTCGGCGACACGCTCGGCTTGACGCCTCTGGTCAAGATGCACACGCTCGGCCACGACTTCATCCCCGACCCGATCCACGCCGGGGGACTCCGGTACCACGGCATGGCGCCGCTGGTGTCACACCTCTACGAACTGGGGCTGGTGGAGGCGATCGCCATCGGCCAGGTCGAGTGCTTCGACGCCGCAGTGACGTTTGCCCGCACCGAGGGCATCGTCCCCGCACCGGAGCCCACCCACGCCATCGCCGCCGCCGTGCGGGAGGCGCTGGCCTGCAGGGAATCGGGCGAGGAGAAGGTGATCCTCACCGCACTGTGCGGCCACGGGCATTTCGATCTCGCCGCCTACCAGGCGTACTTCGAGGGCGCACTCCAGGACTACGAGTACCCCGAAGAGAAGGTCGCGGCTGCGATGGAACGCGTCCCGGTCGTCGCCGGGTAGCACTCAGCTCCGGCCGGCCGACTTCACACAGAGCACCGGCACCTTGGTGTCGTGCAGGATGTCGAGCGCGTTCGAGCCGAGCAGGATCTTCCCCGTGGTCGAACGCTTGCGGATGCCGATCACGATCATGTCGGCGTCGTGATCCTCGACGGCCTGCATGATGTCCTGAGCCGGGGTGTTGCCGCGGACGTACTCGTGCGTGCAATGCTCGACGCCCTCGTCCACCAGCCGCTTCTTGACGGCCTCGATCGATTCCGTGCTGGAGACGTACTCATCCTCCGTCTCACGCGTCCCCCCGACCATCGAGTGCAGGACTACCAGCTCGGAGCCCCGCAGCCGAGCTTCTGCGATGGCGGTATCCACCGCCGCATGACCCTCAGGGGTGTCGATGAAGCCGATCACGATCTTGCCCACGCCTCTTCTCCTGTGTCGTTCGATGGTGTTTCTAGTGGAATCGGCACCGTCGTGCCGCTCATCCGGGTGATGCGGGCGAGCACGAGGGCTCGCCCGCACGGTCACTCGTCGTTCACAGAGCCGTTTTCACCGGGATGTGGCGCGAGACGGCAGCGGCAGGTTCCGAGACCGGAACCTCGATCGACAGCACTCCGGACTCGAATGTGGCCGCGATGCCATCGACGTCGTATCCCTCCGGGAGCGCCACCCGCCGTTCGAATGACCCGAACGTGCGCTCACTGAGGTAGCGATGCTCCTCTCTCACCTCGCGCGAGCGATGCTTCTCGCCGGACACGACCAGCATGTCGTCCTCGACCTGGATGTCGACGTCCCCGGCTTCCAGGCCGGGCAGCTCCATCTCGACCGTCAGACGACCCTTTTCCTGGGTGACGTCCATGGTCGGCCGAAGCGGCCAGTCACCGGTCCGACCAAACGCCCGGTCGAGCAGCGATTGCATCTCGTGCTCGATCGAGACGAGCGGGGTGAACAGCTTCAGTTCCACCGAACACCTCCTTCCACGACCATGTATCGGCCCCTGGCCGGGTCGCATCATCACCTTCCCAGGTCGGAGCCGGGATGACCAGGGTCGGACGCCAACTCCGTGCGGCTGCGGTCTCCGCCGGCCTGGTCGGGAGTGACTTCAGTCCCTAACGTGACGGAGGAAGCCAGCCGACCATGGGCCGAGCACAGGAAAGGTCAGGTTCCGACGGTGTCCACGTTTGCCACGATCGACGGCAACGAGGCGGCCGCGAGGGTCGCTCACGCCCTCAGTGAAGTCATCGCCATCTACCCCATCACTCCGGCGTCGCCGATGGGTGAGCTCTCCGACGCCTGGTCCCAGCGCGGCCAGGCCAACCTGTGGGGAGTCGTTCCAGACGTGGTCGAGATGCAGTCGGAGGCAGGGGCGGCCGGGGCGGTGCACGGCGCGCTCCAGGCAGGAGCCCTCACCACGACCTTCACCGCCTCCCAGGGCCTCTTGTTGATGCTGCCCAACATGTACAAGATCGCAGGGGAGCTCACGCCCGCCGTGATCCACGTCGCCGCCAGGACCGTCGCCACCCACGCCCTGTCGATCTTCGGCGATCACAGCGACGTGATGGGAGCGCGCCAGACGGGCTGGGCGATGCTGGCCTCGTCCTCCGTGCAGGAAGCACAGGATCTGGCCGCGATCGCGCACGCCGCCACGCTTCGCTCACGACTGCCGTTCCTGCACTTCTTCGACGGGTTCCGGACCAGCCACGAGGTGGCGAAGATCGAGCTGGCCGATCGCGAGGTGCTCGCCGCCATGATCGACGAGGACCTGATCGCCGACCATCGCCTGCGGGCGCTCAACCCCCACCGCCCGGTGATCAGGGGAACGGCCCAGAACCCGGACGTCTTCTTCCAGGCACGGGAGGCATGCAACCCGTTCTATGACGCGGCGCCGGGAATCGTGCAGGCCGAGATGGACCGCTGGGCCGATCTGACCGGCCGCCGGTACCGGCTGTTCGACTACCTGGGAGCACCGGACGCAGAGCGACTGATCGTCATCATGGGCTCCGGGACCGGCGCCGTCGAAGAGACGGTTGCGGCGATGACCGACGCAGGCGAGAAAGTGGGTGCGCTGATCGTCCGCCTGTATCGCCCCTTCTCGGCAGAGGCATTCGTCGAGGCCATCCCCGAGACCGTGGCGGCGATGGCGGTGCTCGATCGCACGAAGGAACCGGGAGCCACCGGCGACCCGCTCTACCTCGACGCGGTCGCGGCACTCGCCCAGCGCGGGAGGCAGATCCGGACCATCGCCGGACGCTACGGGCTCTCGTCCAAGGAGTTCACTCCTGCCATGGCGTGGCGAATCTTCGATGAGCTCGCCGAGGAGCGCCCGGCCCCGCAGTTCACCATCGGCATCGCAGACGACGTCTCGAATCTGAGCCTGAGCTACGAGGCCACCAAGTGGCGCGAGCCAGACACGGTCCAGCGAGCGCTCTTCTACGGGCTGGGGAGCGACGGAACCGTCGGCGCGAACAAGAGCACCGTCAAGATCATCGGGGAACACACGGACCTGTTCGCCCAGGGCTACTTCGTCTACGACTCGAAGAAGTCCGGCTCGAAGACCGTGTCCCACCTGCGCTTCTCCCCCGAACCCATCGAGTCGACCTACCTGATCGAAGAGGCCAACTTCGTGGCGTGCCACCAGTGGAGCTTCCTCGACCAGATCGACATGCTCGAGAAGGCGGCGGACGGCGCCACCTTCCTCGTCAACAGCCCGCACGGACCGTACGAGGTGTGGAGCCACCTACCCCCCGGCGTGCAGCGCCAGATCATCGACAAGCACCTCGACCTGTGGGTGGTCGATGCTCACGGCATCGCCCGCGAGGTGGGCCTGGGGGGAAGGGTCAACACCGTCCTCCAGACGTGTTTCTTCGCCATCGCCGGCATCATCCCGGCCGGCGAGGCCATCGACGCGATCAAGACCGACATCCACAAGAGCTACGGCAAGCGGGGCGAGGTCGTGGTCAGGCGCAACATCGCCGCCATCGAACGGGCACTCGAGGGTCTGGCCAAGGTCGACATCCCCGACGACGTCGCTGCGACCCTCGCCCGCCCGAGCGTCGTCCCCGACATCGCCCCCGACTTCGTCAAGCGGGTCACCGCCATGATGATGGAGGGGCGGGGCGATCTCCTCCCCGTCTCGGCGCTGCCCATCGACGGCACCTTCCCCTCCGGCACCACGCAGTGGGAAAAGCGTTCGATCGCCGAGGAGATCCCGATCTGGGATCCGGACATCTGCATCGACTGCGCTCGCTGCGCACTCGTGTGCCCGCACGCCGCCATCCGGATCAAGGTGTTCGAGCCTTCGGAGCTGGACGCCAATGGCCGCCCCGGCGCACCGGACGGTTTCAAATGGAAGAACGCCACCGGCCGCGAGTTCGACGGCCGGTACCTCACGGTCCAGGTTGCCCCGGACGACTGCACCGGCTGCGGCGTGTGCGTGGACATCTGTCCGGCGCGGTCCAAGGAGGAGGTCAAGCACAAAGCCATCAACATGGAGCCCAAGCTGGACCACCTCGACCGGGAGCGCCAGTGGTTCGACTTCTTCCTCGAACTCCCCGAACACGACCGCCGCACATTGAAGCTCGACACCGTGAAGGGCTCACAGTTCGCCCAGCCGCTGTTCGAGTATTCGGGGGCGTGCACAGGATGCGGCGAGACGCCATACGTGAAGCTGCTGACCCAGCTCACCGGCGACCGCACGATCGTGGCAAACGCCACCGGCTGCTCTTCGATCTACGGGGGGAATCTGCCGACCACCCCGTGGACGGTCAACGCAGACGGACACGGTCCGGCCTGGTCCAACTCGCTGTTCGAGGACAACGCCGAGTTCGGACTCGGGATGCGGCTGGCCCTCGATGCGCTGGCAGCGGACGCCCGCCTGCTGGTGACGGCACTGGCCCCGGAGCTGGGGACGCTGGCCATCGACATCCTCGGGGCCGAGCAGTCCACCGAAGAGGGGATCGCCGCCCAGCGCGTCAGGGTTCGCCAGATGCGCGAGACCCTCGCCGGACTCGATTCGGTGCTCGCCAGAAGGCTCGAAGCGGTTGCCGACAACCTGGTCGACACCACCGTGTGGATCGTGGGCGGCGACGGCTGGGCCTATGACATCGGCTTCGGCGGGCTCGACCACGTGCTCGCCTCGGGACGCAACGTCAACATCCTGGTGCTCGACACCGAGGTCTACTCGAACACGGGCGGGCAGGCCTCCAAGGCCACCCCGCGGGCCGCCGTCGCCAAGTTCGCCTCGGGCGGCAAGCCAACCGGCAAGAAGGATCTCGGTCAGATCGCCATGAGCTACGGCGACGTCTACGTGGCCCAGGTGGCGATGGGGGCCAACATGACCCAGGTCGTGCGGGCGTTCGCCGAGGCGGTGGCCTATCCAGGCGTCTCGCTGATTCTCGCCTACAGCCCGTGCATCGCCCACGGCATCGACATGTCGACCCAGATGTCGCACCAGAAGGAGGCGGCCGAATCGGGGTACTGGCCGCTGTACCGCTACGACCCGGCGAGAGAGGCGGAGGGCGAACCGGGCCTGCGGCTGGACAGCCGGGCCCCGACGATCCGGTTCTCGGAATTCGCCCGCAAGGAAGCCCGCTTCGCCATGCTGACGCGAACGAACCCCGAGCACGCCGAAGAACTGCTCGCCAGGGCTCAGCGCGACATCGACGACCGCTGGCACCTGTACGAGCAGATGGTGAACATCCACCGCACCGCCGAGTACGCCGAGGTGGAGGAATGAGGGCGATCGACGGTCGGAGATCGGCGATCGGCCGGGCCCCGAGGCCGGAGGAGGAATCGTGACCACGGATCTGACAACGAGATATCTGGGGTTTGAACTGGCGCATCCGGTGGTTCCGTCTGCATCGCCGCTGACCAGCGACCTCGACCGACTCCACGCGCTGGTCGAAGCCGGTGCGCCGGCGGTGGTGCTGCCGTCGCTGTTCGAAGAGCAGATCGAGCACGACGCGATGGCGGTCCACTTCGGGCTGGAGTTCGGCGCCGAGAGCTTCGCCGAGGCAGCAGACGGGTACTTCCCGGAGATGGACGAGTACAACACCGGCCCCTCGGACTACCTGTCTCTGGTCCATGCGGCCAAACGCGAGCTGAAGGTACCGATCATCGGAAGCCTCAACGGGGCCGAGTCGGGCGGATGGACGCTCTACGCGCGGATTCTCGAGGACGCCGGGGTCGACGCCCTCGAACTCAACGTCTACCTCGTTGCGACGGACCCCGCCACCGATGGAGCCCAGGTCGAATACCGATACCTCCACCTGATCGAGACGGTGAGGTCGGCGATCGCGGTGCCGCTGGCCGTGAAGGTCGGGCCGTTCTTCTCGTCGACGGCCAACATGGCCCGGCGAATCACCGAAGCGGGGGCGGACGGCCTGGTGCTGTTCAATCGCTTCTACCAGCCGGACATCGACCTCGACACCCTCGAGGTCGCACCCGACCTGAAGCTCTCGACACCCGACGAGCTTCGCCTGGTCCTGCGCTGGATGGCCATCCTCTCGCCGTGGGTGAAGGCCGACCTGGCTGCGACCACCGGGGTTCACACCGCCGAAGAGGTGGTGAAATTGATCCTCGCCGGTGCAGACGTCACGATGATGGCCTCGGCGCTGCTTCGCCTCGGCCCGGGTCATCTGAGGTCGGTGGTGGATGGCATCAGGACCTGGTTCTCCGAGCACGAGTACGAGTCTCTCGACCAGGCCCGCGGCTCTTTGAACCAGGCCAACGCCCCCGATCCGGCGGCCTTCGAACGCGCCAACTACATGCGCACCCTGGTCGGCTACTCGAGCGACTGGCTGGCTGCGTCAGGCTGAGCCCCCACGGGATCACCCCCTGCCCCCCGGAGCCCGACGAACCCGGGGGGACGCCCTGACCGAGGGCCGCGCCGGCCGACGCTACGAGACCGCGATCGGACCGACCGTACCGGTCACCTCCCAGCCGCCGTCGGTAGCAACTACCTCGTAGGTGAGAAACACACCGCACACCGAACCGCACCACAGGGAGAGGTCGAGCTCGGCGCGGCCTCCTGCGATCCGGACGTCCCCGATGCTCACCACGGCCGGCAGGCCGGGCGAGACCGCGGATGCTTCGGTCGATGCTTCGAAGAGCCGCTTGGCCTCGGCCTGGGCGTCTGCGACGAAGGTCACGCCGGCGGGGCCCTCGAGAGCGGC
>DATCZS010000152.1:0-3598 GCA_036525795.1 Acidimicrobiia bacterium
TCGGCGACACCCGCACCGCCGTGTCGACGGGGATGCCGAGCCGCTCCCCGAACGCCGCCCCGGCCGCCACCATCTCCTGTCCCATCCGGACCGACGCCTCTGCGGCCGGATCCTCAAGCATCACACTCTGGCCTTCCGGCCGATTCACCACATGCAGGGCCATCGCCTGGCCACCGGTGCGCCGGGCGAGGGAGAACCCCAGCTCCTCGGCAGCCCGCGTGGCACGCGTGCCCACGATCGGAACGAGAATCCGCCGAGGCAGATCTGGCATCGCCTCGCGATCCCCCGACGGGAAGCGGACCACCACCGTGGGAATGTCGACGAGCGAGAGCACTCGATCGACCACCGTCGAGAACACCCCGGCGCCGTCGCTCTCCTCCTCGGAGGCGCCCACGAGGACGAGGTCGTATCCCAGCCGCGACTCCCGGGCGATGGCGACGGCAGGGTCGGTGGCCGTCTTGCGGACGAGCCGGTGACGGATGCCGGACAGTTCTTCGAGTACGTCGGACGGATCAGACTCCCCCACGCCGACCCTGTGGACCAGCCTCTTCCACCACGAACGGGACACGTCCACTGCAAGGACGGTGACCTCGGCATCGTCGAGCACCGACATGAGCACCCTGGCCGCGTAGCGGCTGTTGCGACCGCCGCGGGTGGGAAGCAGGATTCGCCTGCTGCCGAGGATCTCGCTCGCCTCCAGCAGGGCCTCTCGCTCGAGGCGCTCCTTCTCCTCCGGCGGGGTCTCCCAGTTCCTCACCACCAGCTTCAAGAGTTGCGGGGCGAGCAGCGACGTGAGGATCGCCACCACCACGACCACGGTGTACCCGGTCTCCGACAGCACCCCGAGGTTCAAGCCGACGATGGCGACGACGATGCCCATCGCACCGAGCGCGGACAGCCCCGAGCCCAGCGCGAAGGCCTCACGCCCGCGAATGCCCGCCAGCCCGCCACCCAGCAAGGTCCCCAGCACCTTGGCAGCCACGGCCAGAACGGTGAGGCCCAGGGTCCATGCCAGCGTCGCCCCATCGGTGAGCAGACCCACATCGACCCGCAGGCCGCTGAACGCGAAGAAGATCGGAGCGAAGATCGCGGAGGTCGACGCCTCGATCACGCGTTCCACCTGGGGAAGCTGATGACGAAGGGTCGCGAGCAGGATTCCGACGATGAACGCCCCGAGAATCGCCTCAAGCCGGAGCGCCTGGGTCACGACACCGCCCGTGAACGCGGCGACGAGGCTGATGGTGAGGGCGGCAGAGACGTTCGAACCCCGGTCCAGCACCCACCGCATCAGCGTGTCGAGGGCCCACCGCCCCAACGTCACGATGAAGAGGAGAAAGAGCGCCAGTCCGCCAAAGCTGGTCGCCAGGAGTCCCGGGTCGAATCCATCCTGGGCGATCCCCGACAGGGCGGCGAGAAAGAGCCATCCGACGGCGTCCATCGTCATTCCCGACGCCAGGGTGATCTGGCCGAAGTTCCGGCGGAGGAACCCCATGTCCTGGAGAATCTTCGCCACCACCGGCAGCGCCGAGACCGACAACGCCAGTGCGAAGAACCCGACGAACACGAATTGGTCGACGTCCGTCCCCGCGAACTCAGGGGGAGCCGCCAGACCGGCGGCTCCCGCCGCCGCCAGCGGCACGATCAGCGCGCCGGCCGACACAGAGAGAGCGGCCCGCCGGAACCGGGCGATGATGCCGAGGTCCGTCTCGTAGCCGATGACGATGAGCAGCATGATCACGCCGAGCCAGGCGAAGGCGAACACCACCGAACGCACCACCTCCTCGCCGAACACCCACTGATACGCATCCGGCAGCACCCTGGCGAACACGCTGGGGCCGAGCACCACGCCGGCCAGCAGCTCCCCGATCACCGAAGGCTGCTTCAGCATCTTCATGACGCCCCCGAGGAGGCGCGCCACCCCGACCAGCAACGACAGCTGGACGAGGAACACGAGCACTTCGTGTTCGCTGAGGGGCGCTCCGGTGGCGGCGAAAATCACGGCCGCCACGCTAGTCCAGGCGAGCGCGGCCGGCAGTCGCTTCGAACGGTCTTTCGACGGGCACGGAGGCCTAGACGTTGAACCGGAAGTGCATCACGTCGCCATCCTCGACGACGTAGTCGCGCCCCTCGACGCGGAGCTTCCCGGCTTTGCGCAGGGCTGTTTCGGAACCGTGTTCGGTCAGGTCGGGGATCGTGAACACCTCGACCCGGATGAACCCCTTCTCGAAGTCGGTGTGAATCACACCTGCCGCCTGTGGCGCCCGGGTGCCATGGCGAACGGTCCACGCCCGGATCTCCTTGGGACCGGCAGTGAAGAAGGTGTCGAGTCCCAGCAGCCGGTACGACTCCCTCGCCAGCTTTGCCAGGCCGGGCTCGTCCAGCCCGAGATCGGCGAGAAACGCCAGACGGTCGGCGGTGTCGAGCTGGGCGATCTCGGCCTCGACCTCGGCGCAGATGGTGACCACGCCCGCCTTCTGATCCCTGGCGATCTGCTCGACGACCGCCACGTGGGGGCTCGCCGACAGCCCTTGCTCGTCGACATTGCACACGAACAGCACAGGTTTGGCGGTGATGAGCTGGGCGTCGCTCAGCGTCTGGCGCTCTTCGGCGGTGAACGGCGCCACCCGGGCCGGGAGACCCTCTGCCAGGACGGCCACCAGCCGCTCGGTCACATCCCGGGGAAACGCCGCGCTCTTGTCGCCGGTCTTCGCGGCCCGGGCGAGGCGTTCCAGCCGCCGCTCGGCCAGTCCGAGGTCGGCCAGCACCAGTTCGATGTCGATTGTCTCGATGTCCCGGGCGGGGTCGACCGAGCCCTCGACGTGGGTGACGTCGCCGGATTCGAAGCACCGGACCACGTGGAGGATGGCATCCACCGAGCGGATGTGGGCAAGAAACTGGTTCCCCAGCCCCTCCCCCTCGGAGGCACCGCGAACCAGTCCGGCGATGTCGACGATGTCGATCGTGGCCGGTACGACCCGCTCGGTGGAGATCAGCGACGCCAGCTGGTCGAGCCGCGGGTCGGGGACCATCACGACGCCGACGTTCGGGTCGATCGTTGCGAACGGGTAGTTCGCCACCTCGGCGCCGGCCGCCGTGAGCGCGTTGAAGAGCGTCGACTTGCCGACGTTGGGTAGCCCGACGATCCCGGCCTGTAGCGGCATGTGCCCTCCTGGACGCGAGCGCGAGAAGCTAGCAATCGGACGCGCCTACTCACAGAGCCGTGGCGATCGCACAGGACTCCGGGGCAGCAGAACTCCGGTACGCTCGCCACGATGCGCATCACCGTCATCGGGGCCGGGTCGTGGGGAACGACGGTGGCGGCCCTGGCCGCCCGCCGGAATCCCACCGTGCTCTGGTGCCGCCGTCCCGAACTGGCCGAGACGATCAACGCCACGGCCGAGAACCCCGAGTACCTGCCGGGACATCGCCTGCCGTACGGTCTGAGGGCGACCGCCGACGTGGCTGACGCCGTCGGCGGCTGCGAGTTGCTCGTGATGGCCGTCCCGTCCCACGGCTTTCGATCGGTGTTCGAATCGCTGGCCCCCGGGGTTCCCGACGATCTCCCGATCATCTCCCTGACCAAGGGAATCGAACAGCG
>DATCZS010000153.1:0-6505 GCA_036525795.1 Acidimicrobiia bacterium
GTCCTTCGCGGTGCCATACACGAGACCACCGGTGGCACGCCAGCTGAAGCCGATGTACTGCCCTTCGGCGTCGTCCTTGGGTGTCCACACAAACGAGACTGTGATGCCGTCAGGCAGCTCGACGGGTGCGCTCGTCCCGACCTCGACGTCCTTGCAGCCCTCCGGCGGGGCTTGGTCTCTCCCCTCGGCGGTCGCTGCACCGCCCACCATGAAGAAAACCAGGGGAACGAGAAGGGTGACTGTCGCAAGACCGGCAATCCTTCTCAGGATCAGATCGGGACCGTGCCGCGCACGGTGGCGATGGCGTGGCCTACGAAGGTGCCGACCGGACAGCTGCATGATGACCTCCCCTCATCGTCCAGAGAGGGCCGGTCTCACCATTGGCTCGCTTCGGTTCCAAGTGACCGGTAAGGGACCGGAGGTCAACGCCTCTCTGGCCAGCATCCGAAAGTCGCGGGGGTAGTGATCCCCCTCTTGGAGATCACGCTGTCATCGATGGAGGCAGCCGACAAGAGGCCGAACAGCACTTTGGCACGGTGACGAAGCACCGGTGGGGGCCGGCCCCTATCGGTTCAGGCCGACCGTTCGCGACGCTCGGGAACGTCGGTGTGACGGATGAGGGTCGGGTTGACCCGGGAGAGCACGACCTCGTCGTCGATCACCACCCGGCCGACATCGGCCCGCGACGGCACGTCGAACATCGTGTTCAACAGGACCTCTTCGAGGATGGCCCGCAGCCCGCGAGCGCCCGTCCCCCGCGTTATCGCCTGATCGGCGATGGCGTCGAGGGCCGCTTCGGTGAACACCAACTCGACCCCGTCCATGTCGAGCATGCGGGCGTACTGGCGGGTGAGGGCGTTGCGAGGCTCGGTGAGGATCGCCACAAGTGCCTCCTTGTCGAGGTCCTCGACCGTCGCCACCACGGGCAGCCGCCCGATGAACTCGGGGATCAAGCCGTACTTCATCAAGTCCTCGGGGAGAACCTGGCCGAGCAACTCGGAGATCCGCTGCTCACCCCGGGACTTCATCTCGGCACCGAACCCGACCTGCTTGCGGCCCACTCGCTGGCCGATGATGTCCTCGAGACCGGCGAAGGCGCCGCCACAGACGAACAGCACGTTCGAGGTGTCGATCTGGATGAACTCCTGGTGGGGGTGCTTGCGGCCCCCCTGCGGGGGAACGCTGGCGACGGTGCCCTCGAGGATCTTGAGCAGCGCCTGCTGGACTCCCTCACCGGAGACGTCCCGGGTGATCGAAGGGTTCTCCGACTTGCGGGCGATCTTGTCGATCTCGTCGATGTAGATGATCCCCTGCTCCGCCCGCTTCACGTCGTAGTCGGCCGCCTGGATCAGCTTGAGGAGGATGTTCTCGACGTCCTCGCCCACATACCCGGCCTCGGTGAGGGCGGTGGCATCGGCGATGGCGAACGGGACGTTGAGCTGGCGAGCAAGCGTCTGAGCGAGCAGCGTCTTTCCCGAACCGGTGGGACCGACCAGCAGGATGTTCGACTTCGACAGTTCGACGTCGTCCGTCCGGTGATCGGTGCTCCGAACCCGCTTGTAGTGGTTGTAGACGGCCACGGCCAGGGCCTTCTTGGCGTTCTCCTGGCCGACCACGTAGCCGTCGAGGTACTCGCGGATCTCGACCGGCTTGGGAAGCTCGGCGAACGAGACCTCATCTCCCCCGGAGAGCTCCTCCTCGATGATCTCGTTGCACAGCTCGATGCATTCGTCGCAGATGTAGACGCCCGGCCCTGCGATGAGCTTCTTGACCTGCCGTTGGGACTTGCCGCAGAAGCTGCACTTCAGCAGGTCACCGGTCTCGCTGAACTTCGCCATTGGGGTCGCCTCCTCAGGAAGAGGCTACCGCAGCGAGCTCCCGCCGCGTGAGAACTTCGTCCACGATGCCGTAAGCCTTGGCCTCGTTGGCGAGCATCCAGAAGTCTCGCTCGGTGTCCGTGGCGACCTTCTCGTAGTCCTGACCGGAATGGTCGGCCAGGATGTGGTTGAGCTGTTCGCGCATCTGGACGATGAGCCGGGCCTGGATTTCGATGTCGGAGGCCTGGCCCTGCGCCCCTCCGTGGGGCTGGTGCAACATGATGCGGGCGTGAGGCAGGGCGAAGCGCTTGCCCTTGGCTCCCCCCGCCAGGATCACCGCGGCGGCGGAGGCGGCCATCCCCATGCACACCGTGTTCACGTCCGGCTTGATGTACTGCATGGTGTCGTAGATGGCGAAGAGCGACGTGATCGACCCGCCCGGCGAGTTGATGTACAGGAACACGTCCTTGTCCGGATCATCCGATTCGAGGTGGAGGAGCTGGGCCATGATCAGGTTCGCCACCGTGTCGTCGATAGGTGTGCCCAGGAAGATGATCCGGTCCTTGAGCAGCCGGCTGTAGATGTCGTATGTCCGTTCGCCGCGGCTGGTGGACTCGGTGACGTAGGGGACGGGGACGTAACCCTCGGCTTGCATCATTCCTCCTCGGAGTCGCCTGCGGCGGCGACGGTTTCCATCGTCTCGACGATCTCGCCTTCGACGATCTCGCCCTCCACGACCTGACCCTCGACCACCTGGCCTTCGAGGATCTCGCCGTCGACAGTCTCGCCATCGACCTCGAACACCGACTCGTCGATGGTCAGGTCGACTTCGTTGCCGTCCTTGTCGACCGGGCGGGCGCCGGAAACAATCGCATCCAATGCCTTGTTTCGCAGGATATCAGAGGTCAGCGCCTTTTCCTGGGGCGACCCCTCGAGCGCACTGCGGAGCGCTTCGGGGGTCGACTCGGAGTCGGCGGCGATGACGTGGACCACCGCCATCAACTCCTCCTCCGACACTTCGATCCCCTCCTGGTCGGCCACCGCTTCGAGCAGCAACCGGGTTCGCAGGCTCCGGTCCGCCTGGTTCCTGAGGTCTTCGACGAAGCTCTCCTGGCTCTGCCCGCTCACCCGGAAGTAGTCCTCGAACCCGATCCCCTGTTCCCGCAGCCGGTGAGAGAACCGATGAAGGATCTCGTCCATCTCGGCGCTGACCAGTGAGTCGGGCAGCTCGAGGTCGATCTCGGCGACCAGCTGTTCGAGTGCCTGTTCGCGGAAGCGGGTGAGGATCGAGCGCTTCTTCATCTCCCCCATCTGGGCAACCAGGCTCTCTCTCAGCTCCGCCACCGAGTCGAACTCGGTGATATCGGAGACCCACTCGTCGGTGAGGTCGGGCAGCTTCTTCGATTGCACCGCGGTGACGGTGATCGAGTACGTCACCTCGGTCCCCGCCAGCTCGCCGAAGCCCGGGGGAAGCGCGCCCTCGAACGTCACGGTCGCGCCTTCTTCGGCCCCGTCGAGGTGCTCGTCGATTCCCTCGATGAAGCCACCGTGGCCCACCTCGTACAACAGGCTCTCCGCCGCGGCGGCCTCCACTGGCGCACCCCCCTGGGAGGCAGAGATGTCGAGGGTCACGTAGTCGCCCGCAGATGCCGGCCGGCCCGCCGCCTCGAGCGCGGCGAACTGGTCGCGGATGCGGTCGAGCTGACCGGATACGTCCTCGTCGGAGACCTCCGGAGTCTCGACTTCGACCTGGCGATCGTGGATCTCGGGAATCGAGTTCAGCTCCGGCCAGGTGGTCACCCGCACCTGCACCGTGATCCCGTCGGTGCCGTCCTCGATGTTCTCGAGCTGGGGAGTGACCGCCGGCTCGAGGTCGATCTCCTCGAGCACCGATCCGAGTCGCCCCGGAAGCACGTCGTCGATCGCCTCCGAACGGAGCCTCTCGGCGCCCACGGTCGCCTCGACGATCGGCAACGGAGCCTTCCCCGGGCGAAAGCCCCGGATCTTCATGTCCTTGGACAGCCGGCGGGCCGCGTTGGCCTTGCCGGCCTGGATCTCGGCCTCGCTTACTTCGAACTCGACGAGCTTCTCGAATGGGCCGGCATCGGTGACGGTGGCGGACACGGGTACTCCTGGATCGTCGGAAATGGATGAGATTCGGGGGCGGGAGACTGTCTCCTGCGCCGCTTGGGGTGACCGACGGGATTCGAACCCGCGACATCCTGGACCACAACCAGGTGCTCTAACCGGACTGAGCTACGGCCACCACGGGTGATCCACGATCACCTGAAGCCGGCAGTGTAGAACGGGTTCCGGATGCCTCGGCATTCGTCACCGTCTGCGCACCCCCGGAGGGAATCGAACCCCCAACCTGCGGATTAGAAGTCCGCCGCTCTATCCGATTGAGCTACGGGGGCAGGGAGCAGCAACAGTGTACCGCCGGGCGTCGCACGTCTCACGCCGCACGTCTCACGTCTCACGTCTCACGTCCCACGTCTCACGTCTCACGTCCCACGTCCCACGTCTCACGTCTCACGTCCCACGTCTCACGTCCCACGTCTCACGTCTCACGTCCCACGTCTCACGGCACGCCTGCCACAATGATCCGCGGCCGCGCGGGTGTGGCGGAACTGGAAGACGCGCTGGGTTTAGGTCCCAGTGGGCACTGCCCGTGGAGGTTCGAGTCCTCTCGCCCGCACTGCTCTCTCCAACTCCGGCTGACGCGCCTCTACGAGGTGAGGGATCGCTCACGCCGTCAACCTGCCGGACCCGGGTCCATCGGCGCTCGGGGCCCGGGGGCTCAGATCGTGACAGCGATGGCGACATAGGTCGCCGCGGCAACGACGATGACGAGGGGGGCGACGAGGAACGCGGCCCGGGAGTGGCGGAACCAGCGCTCGATCGCCCACAGGATGACACCGACCGAAAGGACAAGACCGCCGGCCAGGATGCCGTAGGCGTTGGTCCGGGTGTTGGCTTCACTCGCGTTGTTGAGATCGCTGACGGTGCCGATGACGAAGAGGAGGCCGAGGAAGAAGGCAACCGCGATACCGAGGGCCGTGAGGGTCTCACCACCGAATGCGACGGTTGCGGCACGACCCGGGGCGGGACGGTTGCCGGCGGCGCTCGGTGTTCGCCAGCGGCGGTAACCGAAGGCGACTACGGCGACGACCGCGCCGGTCACCGTGGTCGAGAAGAGCAGATATCCGGCGGGGCTGAAGAGAGCGTTGCGGTACTCGGGCAGATACCCATCCATCAGCTCGAAGAACCGCTGGTCGTACGTGTCCAGCTCGATTCCCATCGTGTCGTCGAAGGCCTCTTCGAACGAGGAGCCGTCCCGCAATTCGGTGAACAGGTTTCGTGCGTCCACAAGAGTGCTGGCTGGCCCGTGGTCGGACAGGAGGTATTCGACGGCCAGCTGGTACATCGGATAGTCGTAGTGGTAGCCCTCCAGCGGGACGCTGGCCCGGCGGGGTCTCTTCAGCGAGACCGGGCTCACCGACCCATACTCGGCAATGAGAGCGTCGAACTGGCGTGAGTCGCGGATAGCTCCGCCGGCCGTGCCGCCTGCGATCGCCTCAGCAAGACCCTCGCTGAACCAGTCATCGGTTATTTCGCCCTCACTGAACCCTCGACCGCGAAGCAGAGACTCGAGGACGTGTACCAACTCGTGGCGCAACACCGGCCCGTAGTCGGCGACGCTGGTGGACCGATGCTCGTGGTCCGGCGACCACATGATCACACCTGCGTAGTAGGCCCGCATGCCCCACGCTTCGGGGTAGTAGTCCTTGTACGCATAGATGTCGATCTTGTCCTGATCAGGTGGGTACTGGAGCATGCCGCTTGCGACGTCGAAGTCATCGAGGAGCTCCGACCAGATCTCCTCAGCCACATCAGCCGCGTCGCGCCGTGCCGCCGCGCTTGCCCCGTCGCTGTACACGACGAACGTGTCGCTCTCATAGGGGTTGCCGTCATGAGGCCACGCCTGTCGCGAATACCACGAGCCCTCGTTCACCATCAACACAGCGGGCTCCGCAGCCGACTCGTTGCCCGACGAGCCGCATGAAGAGACAACGGAAACGAGGAGGACACCTGCGAGTGCCAGCGGTGCAGGTCTCATTGCTCGATCGAACCACCGACGCGGCCGGGCGACCAGGGACCTTCGGCACCGCAGGCCCACGGTCACACACTCAGGCCCGACGTGTGAACGCAGGGGTCACACTGTTCGGACGGCCCGACAGGCCCACCCGAGACGGCGTAACCCTCGGTTCAGTGAGCCGGTGGACCTGGCCGATCCGCCACTGCCTCGTGATTTCTCGCTGACGCCGTGGATGAGAAGTACCGGGGAACGGCCTGATCTGGTTCGGCCCCAGTTCAGCCCAACCGACGAGACAACCCGGTCCGAGAGAACAGGAACCGCCTCCAACCAGGGGGGGTTCCTCGTGGGTCGCCCGGGACTCGAACCCGGAACCTGCGGATTAAGAGTCCGTTGCTCTGCCAATTGAGCTAGCGACCCGGAGCGAGTGTAGACGAGACCCCGGAACCGTCGACAACCCGGGGAGGCGAGTTCCCGGGGTGTGCGAACTGTGGGAGAATCATTGCCGACGGGCTGTAGCGCAGCTTGGTAGCGCACCTGCTTTGGGAGCAGGGGGTCGTCGGTTCAAGTCCGACCAGCCCGACCGGTCACT
>DATCZS010000154.1:0-4693 GCA_036525795.1 Acidimicrobiia bacterium
ACCCGGCGATCAGGCGGCTGCCTGGCACAGCGGGTGTGAGACGTGAGACGTGCGACGTGAGACGTGAGACGTGCGACGTGAGACGTGCGACGTGCGACGTGAGACGTGAGACGTGTCACGTGCGACGTGAGACGTGAGACGTGTCCCTACGGCCCGGTGGCGTCCAGGCGGGCGGTGGCGCGGGCCTCGGCCAGACTCCGCAACGTGAGATGGGTGTCGACACCGAGGCGGCCCTCGAGCTTGCGATACGCACCGTCGGGCCCCAGCTCCCAGGCGAGGACGTCGTCGGCCATGTTCACCTCGAGGATCTCGTCGAGGCGGAACTGGAGATCGCTGTCCTCCACCGGGGCGAGCGCCTCCACCCGCCGATCGAGGTTGCGCGGCATCAGGTCGGCGGAACCGATGTAGTAGCGGCGATCGCCACCCCGCGCACCGAATCGGTAGATCCGCGAATGCTCCAGATACCGACCCACGATCGATCTCACCGTGATGGTCTCGCTCATCCCCGCCACGCCCGGGAGGAGGCAGCAGATTCCCCGGACGATGAGTTCGATGCGGCAGCCCTCCCGCGAGGCGCTGTAGAGGGCGTCGATCATCCCGGGATCGACCAGCGAGTTCATCTTGAAGGTGATGTGGCCGGCGGCGCCTTTGGCGGCTTCGGCGTTGATCAGCCGGGTCAGCTCGCTGCGCACCGTCACCGGTGACACCAGCAGCTTGCGGTAGTTGGTGTGCTGGGCATAGCCGGTGAGGTAGTTGAACAGGTCACTGAGATCGGCCCCGATCTGTGGATCGGCAGTGAACAAACCCAGGTCCTCGTAGATCCTGGCGGTTGTCTCGTTGTAGTTCCCGGTCCCGACGTGGGCGTAACGCACGATGCGCTCACCCTCGTCGCGAACGACGAGCGCGATCTTCGTGTGGGTCTTGAGCCCGACCACCCCGTAGACCACGTGCACGCCGGCATCCTCCAACCGCTGGGCCCACTCGATGTTGCGCTCCTCGTCGAATCGAGCCTTGAGCTCGACCAGCGCCACCACCTGTTTGCCCTCGGTGGCCGCCTCCATCAGCGCGCTCATGATGGGGCTGGTCTTCGACGTCCGGTAGAGCGTCTGCTTTATGGCGAGCACCCTCGGATCCGTCGCCGCCTGCTCGATGAACCGCTGCACCGAAGAGGTGAACGAGCCGTAGGGGTGGTGGACGAGGATGTCGCCCTCGCGGATGGCTCCGAAGACGTCGGCCTTCTCCCCGGCACGGCTGGCCAGCCTCGGCTGGGTGAACCACGACCACGGATCCCACATGAGATCGGGTCGATCGAGGTCGGCGAGCACGAAGAGACCGGCCAGGTCGAGCGGACCTCTGACCCGGATGACTTCGGCCGAAGTTATGTCCATCTCGCGCATCAGCAGATCCAGCACCTCTGCCGACATCGACTCGAGCACCTCGAGCCGGACCACGCGACCGAACCGCTGACGGGTGAGTTCCGACTCGATCGCCTGGAGGAGATCGCCGCCCTGATCCTCCTCGATCTCCAGGTCGGCATTGCGCGTCACGCGAAAGGCGTGGTGCTCGACGACCTCCATCCCGGGGAACAGCTCGTCGAGATGGGCGGCGATCACCTGCTCCAACGGCACGAACCGCTCTCCGTCCGGCATCACCACGAACCGGGACAGAATCGGCGGCACCTTCAGCCGTGCGAATCGGGTCTCGTGTGTATCCGGGTTGCGCACGATGATCGCCAGGTTGAGCGACAGGTTGGAGATGTAGGGGAAGGGGTGGGCCGGGTCGACCGCCAGCGGGGTCACCACCGGAAACACCCGATCCCGGAACAGTTCGTCGAGGTGGGCCCGATCCTCCGAGTCCAGGGTGTCGTACCCGCTGAAATGGATCCCCGCCTTGGCGAGGCCGGTCGCCAGGTCCTCGAACAGGTCGTCCGCTCGCCGGTACTGATCGACCGCCATCGTCCGGATGGCCTCGACCTGTTCGCGGGGCGTCATTCCGTCAGGAGACGGAGACATGACGCCGTGGGCGATCTGTTCCATCAGCCCCGCCACCCGCACCATGTAGAACTCGTCGAGGTTGTCGCTCCAGATCGCCAGGAACCGCGCCCGCTCGAGCAGTGGGTGTGTCTCGTCTTCGACGTGGGCCAAGACCCGGCGGTTGAAGTCGAGCCAGGAGAGCTCGCGGTTCAGGTAGCGGTCGGACATGTGTCCGAGAAGCGTACCGAACATATGGGAACCCAGGGGGAGCATCTGGGTCGGTGACCTGCGGTCGCCGGCTCGGCCGGCGGGCATCGAGTATCCGGGTATCGGGGCGAACGGCCCCGGCCGGTCAGGCCCTCAGTCCGCCGAGCAGAAAGGCGCGGAGCTCGGATGCGACCTCGGGGAAACGGGCACCGGGGTCGGGGGCAGCGATCAGGACTTTGGCGGCCGCCATGATCAACTCGTTGACGAAGCGGCCGGCGATGTCCGGAGCCATCCTGCGGAAGATGCCTGAGGCGACGCCCTCGAAGTAGATGCCCATCATCGCTCCCGCCAGGTCGGAGTGCGACATCCTGATCCGGTCCTGGGCATTCGCCGACAGCCGGGAGAGCTCGCGGTGCAGGATGAGTCCGAGCACACGGTCGGTGACCACGAACTCGACGGTCGCCTCGGCCAGCTTCGACAGCCGCTCCTCGACCGGATCGCCGTCGGCGATCGATGCCACGACGTCGTCGATCACGTCGGGCAGGCGCTCTTCGACGAGCGAGGCGATCAAGTCGTCCTTGTCGCGGAAGTACTCGTACAGCGTGGTGCGACCGATCCCGGCCTCGTGCGCCACTTCCGCCAGGCTGATGTCCGCCGAGCCGATCTCGGCGATCAGAACCTGAGCGGCATCGACGATGTCGCTCCTGGTTTGCGCCTTGTGCGCTTCGATGTTCTCGGCACGAATCCGGGGCACGCCGGAAGGGTACCCGGCGGGGCGGGAAAAGGGAGTGAGAGAGGCCACAGTGGGCGGGTGGCCGGTGACAGCCAACCCCGGCCGTCAGGCGCCCGGAACCCGGTAGAGCATCGCTCCCCAGTGGGCACCGGCGCCGAACGCCGTGAAACAGACCAGGGCCCCGGGAGTGATCCGTCCGGCCCCTCTCAACTCGTGGAACAGGATGGGCAGCGTCCCGGAGGTGGTGTTGCCCCAATGTCCGATGTTGGACGGCACGAGCTGTTCGTCGACGTCGAGCTGTCTCCGCACGCCGGCGAGGATCCGATCGTTGGCTTGATGGGCGACCACCACGTCGAGATCGGCGACCGACAGTCCGGTCTCGGCCAGCACCTCACCGATCGCGTCCGGCATCAGGCGCACGGCCTGGCGGTAGAGGCCTCCACCGTCCATCTGGGGAAGGTGCAGCCCGGCGGCCAGCTGGGCCTCGTCGGCGTACGGCCGGCGCGAGGATCCAAGACCGGGGACCACGATCAGCCGGAAATGGGAGCCGTCGGTGTGAAGACGGGAGGCGAGAAACCCTCCCTCGGTCTCGGAGCGACGCAGCACCATCGCCCCGGCACCATCGCCGAACAGCACGCTCCACGCCCGGTGCTCGGTGTTTCGCTCCCATTCCTCGGGCGTCGGTTTCCGGTCGGAACGCCCGAGCACGATGTCCCATGTGTCGCCCCACGGCAGGTAGCCGGCGTGCACCTCGGTGCCGACCACCGCCACCGTCTCGGCCCGTCCGGTGGCGATGAGGGCGTCCGCCACGTCGAGGCCGTAGAGGAATCCGCTGCATTGCTGGCGAAGGTCGTATGCCGCCACCGGACCCAAGCCCAAACCCTCCTGCACCAGCCCGGCTATCCCGGGATTCTGCAGGTCGGGCGTCATGGTGGCGGTGACGATGGCGTCCAGATCGGACGGCTCGAGTCCGGCGTCGGCGAGGGCGTTGCGGACGGCTTCGACCCCCAGATCGGAGGCACCGGTCTCCGGCTCGACGAATCTCCGTTCGACCACTCCCGAGCGGCTGCGAATCCACTCGTCAGAGGTGTCCATGATGCGCGCCAGGTCCGCATTGGTCACCACGTTGGGCGGGGCCGCCACCCCGGTCCCGACGATCTCTGTGGTCACGGTTGCTCCGTCGCTCGAGGGTCGATCACCTGTATGCGGCAGCCGATCCTACGATCCCAACGTGGCCAAGTCCCGACTTCAGGAGCTGCGTGACGAGCTGACAGGGCTCGTGGCGGGCCGATCCGGTCTCACCGACGGGATCGTCTCCCCGATCGTCTTCGTCTCCGTCAACGCCGTCGCCGACGTGACCGCTGCTGCGGCGGCGGGCCTGACGGTGGCCGTCGCCATCGTGGCATGGAGGCTGGCACGGGGCCGCCCGCTCCAGTACGCGGTGGGCGGGCTCTTCGGAACCGGTCTCGCCATCGCCCTGGCCGTCCGCTCCGGTGAGGCCCGTGACTACTTCCTCCCCGGTCTGATCTCCGGGGCGGCCACGACCCTGGGGGCCCTGGCCTCCATCGCCGCCCGACGGCCACTGGTGGCGTGGACCAGCTGGGTCACCCGGGGCTGGCCGATCGACTGGTACTGGCACCCCCGGGTGCGACCCGCCTACACGGTGGTGACGTGGCTGTGGGTCGCCTTCTTCGGCATGCGGACCGCCGTCCAGGGATGGCTCTTCCTGGCCGGTGACACGACCATGCTCGGGATCGTGCGGGTGCTCACCGGCTGGCCG
>DATCZS010000155.1:0-4859 GCA_036525795.1 Acidimicrobiia bacterium
GGGAGTGCCGGCGGAGCCGGCGAGGGGGGCTGTGCGTTTTCCTCGCCTCCGGCTCGATCCACCTCCCCCGGCGGGGGAGGAAACTGGTTGCGTGTGTCTCCCCCCGTTGGGGGGAGTGCCGGCGGAGCCGGCGAGGGGGGCTGTGCCGGTCTGTCGGATCCGGTTCGATCCGGCTCCCCCCGGGGGGAGGACACGGTCCGCCAACTCTCGGGCGATCCGGTCTAGAGTCCGCCCGGTCACACAACCGTCTCGATCGGTTTTGACCGCAGTATGCGGCGTTCGTATACTGCGCCTTCGAGCTGTGGGCACTCGCGGGTGCCGGCAGCGGAATCCCTCTCTCCCCAGGGCTGTCGGGTCTGGCTTGTGCCTCCGTCGCCGGGGAAGGGTGGACATAGGAAGCAGGTCGGTAATCGTCCCTCGGAACCCCGTGGATGCGAATTGCCGGCCGTCCGTGTGAGGAGCGAAATGCCGACGATCGAACAGCTCGTCCGCGAGGGCCGGAAGGCGAAGAAGAAGAAGACCAAGACCGCCGGCCTCGCCGGGGCTCCGCAGCGCCGTGGCGTGTGCACCCGCGTGTACACCGTCACGCCCAAGAAGCCCAACTCGGCCCTGCGGAAGGTCTGTCGTGTCCGGCTTTCGTCGGGTGTCGAGGTGACCGCCTACATCCCCGGTGAGGGACACAACCTCCAGGAGCACTCGATCGTCCTGGTCCGCGGTGGGCGCGTTCGCGATCTGCCCGGTGTTCGCTACAAGGTCATCCGCGGCACGCTCGACGCCTCCGGGGTGTCGGCTCGCAAGCAGGCGCGGTCTCGCTACGGGGCCAGGAAGGAAGGCTGATGCGCCGCGCACCCGCTCAGAAGCGCAAGATCGAGCCGGATCCCGTGTTCCGCAGCGTGCTCGTCAGCCAGGTGATCAACAAGGTTCTCCTGAAGGGCAAGAAGGACAAGGCGCGGACCATCATGTACGACGCCCTCGAGATGGTCGAGCGTCGCGCCAACCAGGATCCGGTCAACGTCCTCAAGCGGGCCGTCGACAACCTGCGGCCCCAGGTGGAGGTGCGGTCCCGGCGGGTGGGCGGATCCTCCTACCAGGTGCCGGTGGAGGTGTCCCCGCGGCGGTCGAACACGCTCGCCATCCGCTGGCTGGTCGACTTCGCCAGGCGGCGCCGCGAGCCGACGATGGCCGCCCGGCTGGCCAACGAGATCCTCGACGCCTCGAACAACGCAGGCGCCGCGGTGAAGCGCAAGGAAGATGTCCACAAGATGGCGGAGTCCAACAAGGCCTTCGCCCACTATCGGTGGTAGACCCCGCCGCCTGACGAAGGCGGAGACCGTGTCCGTCGGGAGACGGACGAGCTCGGGTTTCACAAGTCCATAACGACCGGAGAAGTAGAGCAAGATGAGTAACGGGAAAAACGACGCGCTGTCGCACCTTCGCCAGGTGCCGCTGAGCCGTACCCGGAACATCGGGATCATGGCGCACATCGACGCCGGCAAGACAACGCTGACCGAGCGCATCCTCTACTACACCGGCAAGTCCTACAAGATCGGCGAGGTCCACGAGGGCGCCGCCACCATGGACTGGATGGAGCAGGAGCAGGAGCGGGGGATCACCATCACCTCCGCGGCCACCACCTGCCTGTGGCACGACCACACCATCAACATCATCGACACCCCCGGCCACGTCGACTTCACCGTCGAGGTCGAGAGGAGCCTGCGCGTGCTCGACGGCGCCGTCGCCGTGTTCGACGGTGTCGCCGGCGTGGAACCGCAGTCCGAGACCGTGTGGCGGCAGGCCGACCGGTACCACGTCCCGCGTCTGTGCTTCATCAACAAGCTCGACCGGACCGGGGCCGACTTCTACGCCGACGTGCAGTCGATCGTCGATCGGCTCGGAGCCACCCCCCTCGTCATGCAGCTGCCGATCGGGGCGGAAGCCGGTTTCATCGGAGTGGTGGACCTGCTCGAGATGCGCGCCCATGTGTGGAAGGGCGACGACGGCAAGGTGTGGGAGACCGGCGAGGTCCCGGTCGAGTTGAAGGATCGCGCCGAGGAGTACCGAGCCCGCCTGGTCGATGCGGTGGCCGAGACCGACGAGGAACTCCTCGAGGTCTATCTCGACTCGGGCGAGCTCTCGGTGGATCAGCTCAAGGCCGGCATCCGGCAGGGCACCATCAACCATGTCTTCACCCCGGTCTTCTGCGGATCGGCGTTCAAGAACAAGGGCGTACAGCTGCTGCTCGATGCCATCGTCGACTATCTGCCCAGCCCGCTCGACCTTCCTCCGGTGCAGGGCCGTGCCCCCGGCGACGAGCAAGTGGTGGTGGAGCGCGCCGCCGACGACTCGGAGCCGTTCGCCGCCCTCGCCTTCAAGATCATGAGCGACCCGCACGTCGGCAAGCTCACCTACTTCCGTGTCTACTCGGGCCATGCATCCAAGGGTGAGTCGGTGGTCAACACCACCACCGGGAAGAAGGAGCGGCTCGGACGGCTGCTTCGCATGCACGCCAATCACCGGGAGGACATCGATGACATCTTCACCGGAGACATCGTCGCCGCCGTGGGTCTGAAGGCCACCAAGACGGGTGACACCCTGTCGGGGTCCGGTGCCGAGATCCAGCTCGAGTCGATGACCTTCCCGGCTCCGGTCATCCACATCGCCATCGAGCCCAAGACCAAGTCGGACGAGGAGAAGCTGTCCGAGTCCCTCCAGAAGCTCTCGGAAGAGGACCCGACGTTCCTCGTCCGGACCGACGAAGAGACCGGTCAGACCATCATCGCCGGAATGGGCGAGCTCCACCTCGAGGTACTCGTCGATCGCCTGGTCAGAGAGTTCAAAGTCGAGGCAAACGTCGGCAAGCCGCAGGTGGCGTACCGGGAGACCATCAAGAAGGCGGTCGAGCGAGTCGAGCTGAAGTACGTCAAGCAGACGGGTGGCAAGGGCCAGTACGCCCACGTCGTCATCGGCCTCGAGCCGACCGGGCCCGGCGGTGGCTACGAGTTCATCGACGAGATCAAGGGCGGCCGGGTGCCGCGCGAATTCATCCCTTCGGTCGACGCCGGCATCGAGTCGGCGCTCGACAACGGTGTGCTGGCCGGATACCCGATCGTCGACGTTCGGGCCAAGTTGACCGACGGTTCGTACCACGATGTGGACTCGTCGGAGATGGCGTTCCGGATCGCCGGGTCGATGGCGCTGCAGGAAGCAGCCAAGAAGGCTGGCGTGAAGCTGCTCGAGCCGGTGATGGAGGTGGAGGTGACCACCCCGGAGGAGTCCATGGGCGACGTCATCGGCGACCTCAATTCGAGGCGCGGGCAGATCGAGTCCATGACCGATCGGGCAGGGGCCAAAGTGGTGAAGGCGCTGGTCCCGTTGTCGGAGATGTTCGGCTACGTCGGTGACCTTCGGTCCAAGACCCAGGGTCGGGCGAGCTACAGCATGCAATTCCATTCATATCAAGACGTTCCCGAGAACCTCGCCATGGAGATCGTGTCGAGTCGCACCGGGGCAAACGTCTGAGAGACGTCGGTAGGAACGAGAGAGAGAAGAGCGGGAGGACCCCCTGATGGCCAAGGCAAAGTTTGAGCGTACGAAGCCGCATGTGAATGTGGGGACGATGGGTCATATTGATCATGGGAAGACGACGTTGACGGCTGCGATTACGAAGACGTTGGCGGAGCGGGTTGGGGGTCAGAATATTTTTACGGCGTTTGATCAGATTGATAAGGCGCCGGAGGAGCGTGAGCGGGGTATCACGATTTCGATTGCGCATGTGGAGTATGAGACGGCGAATCGTCACTATGCGCATGTGGATATGCCGGGGCATGCGGATTACATCAAGAACATGATTACGGGTGCCGCCCAGGTGGATGGGGCGATTTTGGTGGTGTCTGCGACGGATGGTCCGATGCCGCAGACGCGGGAGCATGTGTTGTTGGCCCGTCAGGTGGGTGTGCCGTCGATTGTGGTGTTTTTGAACAAGGTCGACATGGTGGATGATGAGGAGCTTCTGGATTTGGTGGAGCTCGAGGTTCGTGATTTGTTGACTGAGTATGAGTTTCCGGGGGATGACACGCCGGTGGTGCGTGGGTCGGCGTTGAAGGCGTTGGAGGGGGATGAGGGGTCGCAGGATCAGATCATCGCGTTGATGGATGCGGTGGATGGGTTTGTGCCTGAGCCGACTCGGGAGACGGATAAGCCGTTTTTGATGCCGATTGAGGATGTGTTCAGCATTACTGGTCGGGGGACGGTGGTGACGGGGAAGATCGAGCAGGGGATCCTCAAGGTCAACGAAGAGGTTGAGATTGTGGGGATTCGGGCGACTCATAAGACGGTGGCGACCGGGATTGAGATGTTCCGGAAGTTGTTGGATGAGGGTCGGGCGGGTGACAACGTTGGTGTGTTGTTGCGTGGTGTTGGGAAGGATGCGGTTGAGCGTGGTCAGGTGTTGGCCAAGCCGGGTTCGATTACTCCTCATACCGGGTTTGAGGCGCAGGTGTATGTGTTGACGAAGGAGGAGGGGGGTCGGCATAACCCGTTCTTTTCTGGGTATCGGCCGCAGTTCTATTTCCGGACGACGGATGTGACGGGTGCGGTGGTGTTGCCGGAGGGGACCCAGATGGTGATGCCGGGTGATAACACGGAGATGAGTGTGGAGTTGATCACGCCGATCGCGATGGATGAGGGGCAGCGGTTCGCGATTCGTGAGGGTGGCCGCACGGTGGGTGCGGGCCGTGTGGTCAAGATCACCAAGTAGCCGGCCGGTTGGGTCGGCTGGTCCCAAGTCCCACACAGGCTTGAGACTCGAGACTCAAGACTTGAGACTTGAGACCAAACGAACGAAGTGAGTTGAAATGGCA
>DATCZS010000156.1:0-3406 GCA_036525795.1 Acidimicrobiia bacterium
TCGCTTGGTGACGAGGTTGTAGACGTTGTTGGACCAGTTCTGGATGGTCGTGTACCGGCAGCGTCCACCCTCCTTTACGACGATCTCGACCACTGCGGAATGGAGAGAGTCGGAAGTCCACACCGGTGCCGAGCACCCTTCCACGTAGTGCACGAACGCGCCTTCGTCGACGATGATCAGTGTGCGCTCGAACTGGCCCATGTTCTCGGCGTTGATACGGAAATAGGCCTGGAGCGGCTGGTCCACGACCACGCCGGGAGGCACGTAGATGAACGAACCCCCTGACCAGACGGCCGAGTTGAGCGCGGCGAACTTGTTGTCGTTCGGCGGGATGATCGTTCCCAGGTACTCCTGGACGATCTCGGGATACTCGCGGACCGCCGTGTCCATGTCGCAGAACAGCACACCAAGACCTGCCAGGTCGGCGCGGTTTCGGTGATAGACGACCTCCGACTCGTACTGCGCCGTGACGCCGGCGAGGTATTTGCGCTCAGCCTCCGGAATGCCAAGTTTCTCATAGGTCGACTTGATGGATTCGGGGACCATGTCCCAGTCTTTGGCCTGACCCGTCGTGGGCTTGATGTAGTAGAAGATGTCATCGAAGTCGATGTCATCGAGCGAGCCGCCGCCACCCCACGTGGGCATCGGCTTGGCGAGGAAACGCCTGTACGCCTTGAGGCGGAATCGGAGCATCCATTCCGGTTCGTGTTTCATGAGCGACATCTCGCGAATGATCTCTTCGCTCAGGCCCTTCTTCGGCTTGAACACGTAGTCGTCTTCGGTGTCGTGCCAGCCAAGCTTGTATGCGCCCAGATCGATGTCAACGACTGCCGTCATGCGTTCAACTCTCTTCTCTTTCGGCGTTCCCGTGGCGCTCGTGGCGGCCAGGGCTATCGATCTCGAGGCCGATGGTGGAGCGTGTTCGTTCCCCGCCCACCGCGCCAGTGGAGACGGGAGCAGTGCCGACTGGCGGCATTGCCGCCGGGTGAAACCGAGCGATCTACTCGGGGTTGGCTGCGGAACGATCGATTCGCTTGAGCTGATCGCGGTCGCTCATCGTTCGCCGTCTGCGAGCCCGATACACCAGGCCGAACAACTCATCGAAGATCACCCCGACCAGCAGCGTCCCGAGAATCACGACGATCAGAGGTGTCGAGAACTCCCAGCCGAGGAAGGCGATGGTCGTTCTGCCGGTGTTCTGGGCGGCCAGGATGACCACGCCAATTGCCAGCAGAACGCCAACGACAAGGCCCCAGAAGAGGCCTGTCCCGACGAAAACGCGCTCCCTGGCGACCGTCGGAGTGGGTCGGATCTCAGGCTCGGAAATCGGCGGGACGCGAACGGTTTCCTGGTCCACACCGCTGTCTGTGTCGGTCATGTTCGAATCCTCTCAACATGTGTGCTCGACGCTGCGAGTTCAGGCATCGACCCTTCAGCTCCGCACGTCGGAGGCCAGGGCCGGTTTCTGTGAGCGATCGCCGCGATCGCTGCGCCGCCGCATCCGTGTGACGAGGGCAGCGATTGCAGTACCCACCGCTGCCAGACCCATCCACTTCTTCTTCTGATCGCTCATGTCTCATCTCCTTGGTTGTCGATCTACTTTGTCATCATACTTGAGGTCTAACTATAAGTCCATTATACTTTGACCGCGATCGAAAGGAGAAGGACATGAGCGATCGTGTCGACGACGTGCTCCGGGAGTGGAAGCAGCAACGACCTGACCTCGACACCTCCGCTCTCGCGGTGGTGTCCCGGCTCCTCCGGGCGTCGCGACTTCTCCAGGAAACACTCGACGACATCGCCGCTGCGTACGGCTTGAGTCACCAGGGTGATCTCGACGTTCTCACCGACCTGTATCGCGCAGACCCGGGCCGTGGGCTCACGCCTACTGAGCTCGCCGAGGCCCTCCTCCTGACTCCCGGGGGCATGACGGTTCGGCTCCATCGCCTCCAAGACGCCGGATTGATCAGTCGTACTCCCAACCCGCGCGACGGCCGGGGCGTCATCGTCCGCCTCACACCGGCCGGGATCGACCTAGCCGAGCATGCACTCGTGACACTTCTCGACACCCAAGCCGCCGGTATTCGAAGCCTCGAGATGGTCGAGCGCAGCGAACTGGCCAACCTCCTCCGAACCCTGCTCGAAGGGCTCGGTGACGTCCCTGCATTCCGGCCACCGATCTCGGTCGAGAGACACAACAGGTGAGTGCCTCCCCAAGAACCCTGGTTGACAGCCGAGTGGTGCGTTGACTCACTGCGCGCCGGAAGCCGGCGGCGCCAGGTAGGGTATGGGGAGCGACCATCAGTCGCCCTTCACTTCTCGTTGCAGCACATCTCGGCTCTCGAAGCATGGCTGCCTTCCCGCTGATGAGTGAACGTCACCGGCTTGCCGTGTCGAGGTGAGCCCTCATCGAAGGAGGCTGCCGTGGAGAAAGAAGCCAGAAGTGTCTCGATCGGTTTCGTGAGCACATACCCGCCAACGGTGTGCGGGCTCGCCAGCTACACGGAATCTCTCATTGGAGCCATCGCCGGCAAGCGGGCGACCTCCCATGGGCTCGGGGTGGTCGACGTGGGCGACGACGACAGGACGGTCGATCCGCGTCGCGTCGCCTACCGGCATGTCGGCGGCAATGCAGATTCGCTCGACCGAGCCACCCAGGTCCTGAACACCTACGACACGGTGTCGATCCAACATGAGTTCGGGATCTTCGCCGGGCCGGACGGCGAAGAAGTGCTCGACCTCATGGCAGGGATCACCGTGCCGACCGCCGTCACGTTTCACACCGTGCTCGACGATCCAACCCCACGCCAGCGAGCCATCGCGGACCATCTGGCCCTTGCAGCCGACCGATTGGTGGTGATGAGCGAGACGGGATCGGTGAGGCTGACGAACCGCTACGGGGTCGACCCGGACCGGGTGGCGGTGATCCCTCACGGGGCCAACGCCCTGTTCGCGGGGCCGTCGCTCGTATCCGGGGACAGACCGCTGGTGCTCACCTGGGGGCTCATCGGCCCGGGGAAGGGTCTGGAGTCGGCGATCGAGGCGTTCGGTCAGTTGGCCGATCTCGATCCCGCCCCCCGCTATCTGATAGCCGGCGCGACTCATCCTCACGTGAGAGAAAGCGAAGGTGAGACCTACCGACAGAGTCTCATTGCGCTGACCGAAGATCTCGGATTGGTCGACGTCGTCGAATTCGACGACAGGTACCTCGACAAGAGGACTCTCGCCCGTCTCGTCCGTAGCGCCGACGTTGTTCTCCTTCCATACGTGTCGACCGAGCAGGTGACGTCTGGCGTCCTTGCCGAAGCGATCGCAGCGTCGAAGCCGGTCATCGCCACCCGATTCCCGCATGCGGTCGAGTTGCTCAGCGGTGGGGCCGGGATCACCACGCTGCATGGTGACCACA
>DATCZS010000157.1:0-14156 GCA_036525795.1 Acidimicrobiia bacterium
GGGTCTCTCCTCCTGTCTGGAAACCCCCCGCCGGGCAAGGCCGAGGACGCCGGCGCATCAGACGGCCGAGCCCGGTAGCTCACAGACCCCCGGGGGGTTCGAGTCACGGAGCCAAACGATTCAGGCCATGCACGAGGCGCACGGCCGGAATCCCCGGTCGAGCGCCTCGTCGGCGGAGCGGAACTCCATCCGGTGGGTAGCGGTGATGCGCCGGGCGTGGGCGCAGGACGGATGGCAGTAGACCCGGGTGGTGTCGGATCCCACGAACCGGACCCTGCGCGCCGCCAGGCCTTCGAGCCAGCCCGGATCGATCCCCTCGTGCTCGAGCAGCTCCCACTTCCGGTGTGGGCCACCCAGCGAGTAGTTGCCGATCCGGCCGTCGCTCCTGACGACGCGATGGCACGGGATGATCAGCGGCACAGGGTTCCTGGCCATGGTGGATCCCACCGCGCGCACGGCACCCGGGTTGCCCACATGGTCCGCCAGCCATCCGTAGGAGCGAACCTGACCGCGGGGGATGTGCGCCGCCTCGACCAGCACGGACCGCTGGAATTCGCTGACCGACCTGAGGTCCAACCGAAGCGTCCCCGGGGTGCCGCGGTCGATCGCGCGCCGGATGGCCGCATCCCACCCTCGGGGTGGGCGGGCCTCGACCACCGGTCGGCCGTGGGTGGCCTCGAAGCGCCCCGGGGCTCCGTCGTCGGCGAGATCCACGGCAGACACGCCCAGGGGATTGAACGCCACCATCACCTCGCCGATCGGGCTGTCGAAGACCGAGCAGCCGTCGACCAGGCCGGTTCCCAGCATGACCCCGGCGGTGACACGGGAAGGAGCAGGCGAGGACAGCGCGGAGAGCTGTTGTTCGATGGTCATCGTTCGACCTCCATGATCGTTCGGAGCCGGGTCAGGCCCCGGTGGACATCTGCTCGTGCGGTCCCCTCGGGGACCCCCAGGACGCCTGCGATCTCGGCGTACGACAGGCCGACCACGTGGCGCAGAACCACCGCCCGGCGCTGACGGGAAGTGAGCCGTGACAGCCGGGCGTCCCATGCCTCGACGTCTGGCAGCTCGGGGTCTTCGACCCCGTGGCGATCCTCGAACTCGACCGGCTGAGGGCGCCGGGCCCGATCGCGGGCGAGGTTGCGTCCGAGGTTGAGGGCGATGGTCCACAGCCAGCCCCTGAGGTTCATGGTGCGGATCTGCGCAGGTTCGTAGCCCTGCAGCGCCCGGTAGGCGCGGATCAGAGTCTCCTGGGCGAGGTCCTCGGCCTCACGGGGATGCAGCCTGCGCAGCCCGCCGTACAGGTCGTCCCGTACGGCGGCGACCAGATCGGGAAAGGCTGCATCGACATCACGGGCCAGGCGGCGGCGGAGCTCTTCCATCGAGGGAGAGAACCCTACGACGGTTCCGTTCGTTGCAGATTTCCCCGGCCGAGGCAGGCACCGATGAAGCCGTCGGTCCTTCCGGCCCCGCTGGGGGGAACGGAGGTCGACCGGCGCCTACTGTTAGGGGTCCCGGTTGTTCGAGGAGAGCGGGTGGCCCAGTCCACCATGGGCAGCGGCGAGGTACGTCTCGTCTACTGCCTCAGTATCGATCTGATCGAGTCGACGGTGCCCGGCCTGCGCATGACGCAGGTGGAACTCGACAGGTTCAACCGCGCGCTGGTGTCCCAGATCGAACCCCACCTCGAGGCGCTGAGATTCGAGGATCTGTTGGTCAAGTTCACCGGCGACGGATGGTTGCTGATGACCCCCGAGGTTCGGGATGCCGAACGGCTGTGCGCGTTGGGGGCGATCATGCGCGACACCTTCGCGGACGAGATGCGCCGCCGAACGGGTCTTCCCCGGACCCGCATCCCTGACCTGCGCATGGCGATCTGCGCCGGTCGCGACATTCGCGTGCAGCTGTGGGAGGGGTCTTTCGACTGGGTGGGCGACTCCGCCAGGCGGGCGACCCGCAGTGCGTCGTTCTGCTTTCCCAACGAGATCCTCGTCGACGGCGCCGTTCAGAGCCTGGTGATGCGCGACTTCCTCACCTCCCGGATCGACCCGGGCACCCGGCCTTCGCGGCGCATCGGCCGGCTCGAAGAGGAGATCCCGTTGTGGTCCCTCGAGGATCTGCGGATAGAGGCAGTGGAGGACTGGGATGCGGCCGCGGCCTACGTCTACGCCCTCGGCCGGCTCGGTCGGCTCGACGACGCCGCCGAAGCCTCTGCGCGAGCGGCCAGCAGGCTCGTCGACGTCGACGAGCTCGCCGAGTCCCCCAGCTCTGCGCGCACCACCCAGCGGTGGAACCGCCTGATCGCCAACGCTCCGACCTACGAGTCCGTCCTCGAACTCGTCACCCGGCTGTTGGAGAGCCCGTCCCGGCCGGACACCGGAACGCTGGTGTCTCTGGTGGACAGGGCGCCGACCATCGAGGAGGCGAGGGCGTGGGTGGCCGATCTGCGGATGCAGGGCGTCCAGCCCGACACAACCGTCTATTCGACGCTGATCCGCAGGGCGCCGACGGTCGAGGCGGGGCTGGAGCTCCTCGCCGAGATGGAGGACGAGGGAATCGCAGTGACCACAGCGGTCGTCAACCTCGTCGTCGCCAAGGCGCTCACCTTCCGGGCGGCTCTCACCCTTCTCCGGCTGTTCGGTGAACGGGGGCTGGTGCCCGATCTCGACACGTTCGGCCGGCTCGTTGCCAAAGCACCCGGATACGACGCCGCCGTGGCTCTTCTCGACGTGATGCGCACCAGCGGGGTCGCCGCCGACGCCTCGATCATGAACCGGATCGTGTCGCTTGCGCCCGACTTCGAGACGGCGGCCGCCTGGCTCGACAGAATGCAGGAGGAGTCGATCCCCCCCGACCCCGGGACCTACAGCATCCTGATCGCGAGGGCGCCGCGCTACGGCGCTGCGCTCGAGCTGCTGGACTCGATGGGGGCCCGTGATGTGGCTCCCGATGTCACCACGTTCAACACGCTCATGGCGAGGGCGCCCGACCACGGACTCGCCGTCGGCCTCCTTCGCCGCATGGAGCGAGCGAACGTTCCCCCGACGCCGGAGACCTTCAAGGCGCTCATCGTTCGCGCTCCCGACTATGCCACCGCCGTCGGGTGGCTGGCAGAGATGGGGAGGCGCGGCGTGAGGCCGAACAACGAGGTATTCAAGGCCCTCATCGCCTCGGCACCAGACTTCGAGACCGCCTCGTCATGGCTGGGAGAGATGCCGACGGCCAACGTGGCCCCGAACGCCGAGACCTTCCGGACTCTGATCGGCCGCGCGCCCGGGTTCGCCGACGGCGCGGTGCTGGTCGGGGAGATGCATCGACGCAACGTCCGTCCCAACGAGGAGACCTTCCGGACGCTGGCGTCGCTCGCAGACGGCGCAGACGAGCGGGAGGAGCTGATCGCGATGCTCGACCGCTACGGCGTGCGAGCCACCGCCGACATCCTGAACTCGATCCTGGCCAGGGCAGAGGGATGGGAAGACGCCGAGCAGTGGATGAAACGATCGGCGGACCTGAACGTGTCCCCCAACGGCGACACGCTCACCGTGCTCCTCCGGAAGACCTCCGATCACGACGCGGCCGCCGACGTGTGGGAACGGTTCGCCTCTTCGGTGGAGCCGAACGAAGGCGCGTACAGAGCCTTGGTCGAGCGAGCCCCGGACTTCGCGACCGCCCGGGTGTGGGTCGAGCGGATGCGATCGGAGGGAATGAGGCCGGAGGTCGGGATCCTGACGTTGCTCATGCAGAAGGACCCGGGGGACACCGACGCCGACGCCCTCCTCGCCTGGTACCTGGCGCTGGACCATCACCCGAGCGGTCCGATGAAGACCGCCATCGAGACGTATCTGGCTGCCGGTCGGATCCGGGACGCGCTCCGCCTGGTTCTCGACTACCCGCACCTGGATGAGGCGCGGGCGGTGTTCGCCGGGCATCCCGGTGACAGCCTCGCCTATTTCGAGGAGGTGCTCGTGGACGATCCCGGCCACCCGAACGGACGCTACGCGATGGGTCTTGCACTCCTGCAACTCGGGCGGAACGAGGAGGCGCTGCGTCACCTCGAACTCGCCAGAGAGCTCGCCCGTCCGGGACCCCGGGTCGTCGCGCTCGACGAGATCATCCGGGGGGCGAGCCCGGGACGGGACGCGCCGTAGTCCCGGCGGGCCCGAGTCAGGGGGACGAGTGATCGCGGGTCTCGAGGGGGACGGAACCGTCGGTGGCGTGGAACGCCTCGTGGGCGTCGATCAGCGACTCCCAGTTCTCGGGATGCTCCACGTCCACCGCCACCAGGTGGCGGCTGGTGGGGCCGCCACCGGCATCCATCTCTCGGGCGGCGCGGATCACCTGAGCAGAGGCGTCGTCGATCCGGCGGTGCATGGCGAGATGCTCGCTCCACGAGGTGCACATGAACGCCTCGGTGAGTCGATGCGGGTCGTCTGCGTTGCGATACAGGCGCCATGAGTAGGCGCCGGTGCGGAGGCGCACGAGCCTCACGTCCTGCATGACGCGGAGGAAGTCGTCGAGCCGGGTGCGGTCGACGCTCCACGTGTTGACGACCATGACCGGGCCGCCTTCGGTGATCGCGTGGTCGGGGAACAGCCGGTCTTCGTCGAACTCGGGGCTCTCGACTTCGCCGAGCGGCGGAACGGCCAGCCTGGGAGCTGCCACCCCGACCGCGATCGCCAGTGACGAGAAGAGGATCTCGGCGCCGGCGGCTCCGATGTGGTCTGCGACGTACCCTGACAGGGCGGAGCCCACGGGCACGATCCCGGCGAAGGCCAGCGTGTAGAGGCTCATCGCCCGCCCGCGAACCCAGCCGGGAGCGAGCAGCTGGGCGGTGGCGTTCATGGTGGTGAGCGTCCACACCCAGCACAACCCGATCACCACCAGGGCGGCGATCGCCACCGGCACCGTTTGCGCCAGGCCCAGTCCGATGCCGGCGAGCCCGAACAGCACGATCGAAGACGGGAGCATGCGGACGCCGAGGCGGTCCATTGCCCGGGGCCGGGTGAATGCGCCTATCAAGGCCCCCAGCCCCATCGACCCGAGCAGCAACCCGTACGTCCACTCCGTCCCCCCGAGTTCCGCGGTGCGATTGGGCAGCACCGACTGGATGACCGAGGAGACGATGGCGAACATGGCCGCCAGCGAGAGCACCCGGCGAAACGGCTGGGTGAACCGGGCGAACCGGATGCCCAGCCCGATCGCTCCTGTCACGGAATTGGCGTCCGGGTCCGATGCGACGCTGATGCGTCGCCGGATGAAGGCCAGCACGACCACCACCCCGGCGTACGAGGCGGCGTTGAGGGCGAACGCGGTGGGAGCCCCGGCGGTGGCGAGGACGAGTCCGCCGATGGCCGGCCCGATCGCCCGGGCCACGTTGAACGCGACCGAGTTCAGTGCCACCGCCGAGGCGACCATGCCGCGGGGGACGAGGTCGGGGACGAAGGACTGCCACGCCGGCAGGTTGAAGGCGACACCCACCCCGAGCACCAGCCCGAGTCCGAGGAGCAGCGTCGGCGTGATGCGATCGGTGGCGCTGACCCACGCCATCGCCACCGCTGCCAGCCCGGACAGCATCTGGGACGCGATCATCACCTTCGTGCGATCCACCAGGTCGGCCACCGCTCCGGCGAGCACGGCCAGGAACAGCGTGGGCGCCAGGTTGGAGGCGACCATCAGCCCGACCCACGTGGCCGACCCGGTCAGCTCGAGCATCAGCCACGATCCCGCCACCGCCTGGAGGAAGGTGCCGAGCGAAGAGAACATGGTGGAGAGCCACAGGGCGCGGAAATACGGGATGCGGAGCGGGGCGACGGCCTGGGACATGGGTGCAGACAGTATGCACCGATACGACTGGGGCCGGGCCGGGCGAGCGAAGTCCGGAACGAGGCGAAGTCGGGGCCCCGGACGCCGGATCCGTTCCGGGGCGGTGCGTAGCATCTCGCTCATGCGGTGGGAGGAGTTCGTCGAGGCGGCCCGGGCGATTTCGTGGATCACCTACATCGGGACCGCGGATGCCGCGGGGATCCCCCACGTGGCGGCGGTGGCCCCCGGATTCACCGATGGGAGGCTGTGGTTCGTCACCCGGTCCGGATCGAAGAAGTGCCGCAACCTGGCCGTCAACCCCGGTTCCGCCTTCCACTGGCCGGTCGATTCCGGCACCGGTCCTGGCGAGCTGGCGTGCTGGGGGAACGCCACCCTGCACGACTCGGACGACGACCGGCACCGGCTGTGGGAGTCGGGGATCATGCCGTATGACCTGGCAGGGTTCTTCGGTTCTCCCGACAACCCGTCTGTGGTGTTCGTCGAGGTCGAGGTCATCCGCGCCCGGCTGCTCGGTCCCGACTTCGTGCCCCGCGTGTGGCGGCCCTGACCCCGGACGGGCGCCTCCGCCTCCCGGGAGTCGAGGCGTGGTTCTCCTCTCGTTCAGCCCCGGCCGGCGCGGTCTTCGAGATACGCCGCGCCCCGGGGAGAGAGGCGATATCCGACTCGAAGGCTGACGGTGAGTCCGAGGTTCTTCAACGTGCGGACGTCCGTCTTGAACGGCTGGGTCTCCCTCCCGTGCATCTCGGCCAGATCGGGTGCCCGCCGGCCGGGGTGGGCGGCGATGGTTGCCAGCGTCTGGCGGGTCCAGGCCCCGTGGCTCGACGCCCGATCGAGCCGGTCGAGCCGGAGATCGATCTCGCGAATGTCGTCGGCTGTGAGGTCCGACCGCTGGGCGAGCAGGTCGCGCGGATCCGGCTCGTCGACGTGACGGAAGAGGATGCGGTACGTGGGCAGATCGTCCGTCCCGCGCAGGTCGGCGACGAGTCGGGCGGCGGAAGGGTATCCCGCCCGGGCTGCGTCGGCATCGGTGATGTCGTCTGGATCGACCACCTCCACCGAGATCACCTCGAGGATGCCGGCGTGGGTTCGATAGCGGCGGCCGGCCAGCACCTGGCGGCGCCTCCAGCGGCGGAAGGTGAGTGTCACCTCGCCGCGGCGTATCGGGTCCCAGAAGCGCTTCTCGAACAACATCGAGGCGCCCCTCAGACGACCTGAGGTGTGGGGGCGTCGGGAGCGACGGCGTGGGTCACCTGCTGGATGATGGCGATCGCCGCCACCACGAGGATTCCCCCCACCACCTGGGCGGCGATGAGCGCCTGGCCGAGCGCCACCCAGGCGACTCCGGCGGCCACCACCGGTTCGGCGGTGGCGATGACCCCCACCCGGCCGGGGTCGGCATGTCGGAGGGCGGCGATCTCCAGGAGGAAGGGGGCGGCGGTCCCGCCCACCGCCACCCAGATCAACTGCGCCCACACCGTGCCGGAGACGTCCGGTATCGACACCGGGACGGCCAGCACCCAGAGGAGGGCCGAGACTGCGAACCCGGCGGCGGCGATCGTCAGGCCCGGGGCTCGCCGCCCGAGTCTCTCGCCGACGATCAGATAGCCGGCGAATGTCGCCGCGGCCCCCAGACCGGCCAGGACTCCGATCGGATCGAGGCCATCGAGGTCCCAGGCGCGCGTCATCAGCGCCGTCCCCGCGACGGCCGCGCCGGCCGCCATCCACGCCGCAGCCGGAACCGTTCGTCGTTGCACGACCCTCATCCACACCAGCACGAGGCTGGGCCCGAGGAACTGGAGGGTCACCCCGGGGCCGACGCCAAGACGATCGATCGCCCAGTAGTAGGTGATCGTCACCCCTGCCAGGAGTCCTCCCATCAGCACCAGGTCGAAACGCATGCCGGCCGTCCGCGTCTGGCGCCTGGCGTAGGCCACGCCGACGAGGATCACCGCCGCTCCGATCGATCGATACTGCGCCACCACCACCGGATCCACCGATTCGAAGGCGTCGGCCGCCACCACCCCGGACACGCCGAACAGCACGGCTGCGACGATCGCCATCCACGTTCCACGGTTCGCGGGTCTCACGGCCAGGGATTGTGGCCCGGACGGCCCCTCCAGGCGAGCGGGACCGGTGTCCGCCTAGCGCTCCGACCCCTCTAGCCTCCCTGGCCGTGGTCTCCGATACCGCATACTTCGTGTCGCCTTCCGCCGGGCCGGGCCCCGGTGTGCTCGTGCTCCACTCGTGGTGGGGCCTCAACGGGTTCTTCCGGCGGCTGGCAGACCGTCTGGCGGACGAGGGCTACACGGTGCTCGTTCCCGACCTCAACTTCGGCGAGGTGTTCGAAGACGCCGACCAGGCGCGGGAGCATCTCGAGTCGGCAGACGCCGACCGATTGGCAGGCCTGACCCTGACGTCTGCCCAGCTTCTCCAGGAGAAGGCGGCAGATCCCGGGTCGCCGGTGGCGGTGGTGGGGTTCTCGATGGGGGCGTCCCTCGGGCTGTGGGCATCTGTGAGGATCCCGCAGGTCATCGGGTCGGTTGCGGCGTTCTACGGCTCACAGTCGATCGACTTCGCCGGTTCGCGCGCCGAATACCAGATCCACCTGGCGGACAGGGATGCGTGGGTCGACCCGGACGAGGCGGCGTTCATGGAGGCCACCATCGGACTCGAGGAGCGCCCCGTCGAGGTGCATCGCTATCCCGGCACCGAGCACTGGTTCTTCGAGCAGGGGGTGGACACCCACCATCCGGAGGCCGCGGACCTGGCGTGGAACCGGCTGATGGGATTCCTCGGCCGAAACCTGCCGGCCACCTCCTGAGCCCTCAGCGGGCGACGTCGCCGGGGAGCGCGAACCACCGCAGGGATTCGGCGTCTGCCGGAAGCGGGTTCCCGTCGACGAGTTCGGGTGTGGTCGACGTCATGATCTCGACGGCCTCGGCCAGATAGTCGGGGAATCGCGTCGCGGGCTGGCGGTGGACCTCCCCGCTGACGGTGTCGCCGGTGAAATCGACTTCGTGAAGGCTCATCGGCGGCTCGGGGATGCCGTCGCGATGCCGCCACAGGGCGGTCTCGGTCTCGAACCGGTACAGGGGGAGCATGCGCCAGCCATGAGTGGCGATCAGGGCGACGGCCTCGACGATGAATCGGAACTCCTCCTCGGAGATGAAGTAGTTGAAGTTGACCCTGACCCATCCAGGCTTGATCACCTCGCACCCCAGGGTGATCTGGTGCTCGAACCTGTGGGAGGTCTCGAGGTCGATGCCGAGGAGGCGGTGGCCGTAGGGTCCGGCACAGGAGCAGCCTCCTCTCGCCTGGATCCCGAAGAGGTCGTTGAGGAGCGCCACCACGAAGTTGTGGTGGAGGTAGCGGTCTGCTCCGTGGCGGATGACGAACGACACGATCGACAGCCGTTCGGCGTCCGGATTCCCGAGGATCCGGATGTCGGCGTGCTCGGACCAGGCGGCGATCGCACGGCGGATGAAGTCCTCCTCACGGGTGCGGATGGTCTCTGCGCCGACCGTCTCCTTCAGTTTGAACACCAGCCCCGCCCTGATCGACTCGATGATCGCCGGTGTCCCCCCTTCCTCCCGATGCTCCGGGTCGTCGAGGTATCGGTGTTCGCTCGGGTTGACGTACGCCACCGTGCCTCCGCCGGGCACGGATGGCACCTTGTTGCGCAGCAGGTCGCGGCGGGCGACGAGTACCCCGGGCGTCCCGGGTCCGCCGATGAACTTGTGCGGGGAGATGAAGACGGCGTCCTTGTAGTCGTCGCCGTGGGTGTCGGGTGAGCGCATCTCGATGGCGACGTACGGAGCGGCGGCGGCGAAGTCCCAGAAGCTGAGGGCTCCGTGCCGGTGGAGCAGCGAGGAGATGGCACGGGTGTCGCTGATGATGCCGGTCACATTGGAGGCAGCGGAGAACGACCCGATCCGGAGGGGACGATCGGCGTGTTCGCGCAATCGGCGCTCGAGGTCCTCGAGGTCGATGTGGCCGTCCGCGTCCTCGGCGATCTCGATCACGTCTGCGATCGATTCACGCCACGGCAGTTCGTTGGAATGGTGCTCGTACGGGCCGACGAACACCACCGGACGACGGCCGGCCGGGATGTTGGACGAGAGGCCGTGGAGTTCGTCGAGCTCGGCGGGGATGCGGATTCCGAGGATCGTGATCATCCGGTCGATCGCCCCCGTGGAACCGGAGCCGGCGAAGATGACGGCGTGCTCGCGGTGGGTGGCGCCCACGCAGGTCCGGATGATGTCGCGGGCGTCTTCGCGAAACCGGGTGGTCTGCAGCCCTGTCCCCGAGGTCTCCGTGTGGGTGTTCGCATACAGGGGGAGCACTCGCTCCCGGATGTAGTCCTCGACGAAGTCGAGAGACCGCCCGGATGCGGTGTAGTCGGCATAGGTGACCCGGCGCAGCCCGAATGGCGTCATCACCGCCGTGTCGGAGCCGATCACCGCCTTGCGGATCCGTTCGACCAGGGTTTCCGGCATCGGCGGAGGGTACAACGGGTGGTAGTCCGAGATGCGCCGAGAGCCGCCCGGCGAAGGATCAGGTGCCGGGCAGCCGGCCACCGATGTCGAGGCGCGGCAGGAAGAACTGGACCAGCGGTCCGATCATGAGGGTGAATGCGATCGTGCCGGCGCCGACGGTGCCCCCCAGCAGCCACCCTCCGGCGAGGGCGCTTCCCTCGATCAGCGTCCTTGTGAGTCGCAGCGACGGGCCGCGACGGGCGATGCCGGTCATCAGGCCGTCGCGGGGCCCCGGCCCCAGTCCGGCCCCGATGTAGAAGCCCGAGCCGAGCCCGACCACCACGATCCCCCCGAACGTCAGCGTCCATCGCCAGACCGGCGCCGTGACTGCCGGCATCACGGCGATGGTCAGGTCGATGAAGAGCCCCACGAGCAGGGCATTGGCGACGGTGCCCGGTCCGGGCCGTTCGCGCAACGGGATCCACACGATGAGTACCAGGAACCCGACGACGATGCCCGCCTGTCCGATCCTCAGGGGGGTGTTGCGGGCGATCCCCTGGTGGAGCACCTCCCAGGCCGGGAGGCCGAGGTCGGCCACGACCATCAGCCCGAGCCCGAACCCGAACAGGAACAGGCCGAACAGGAGTCGGATGAGCCGGGGACCGACCGGAGGGGGGATGAGGCGCACCGGGGCAGGCTAGAGAGAAGCGACACCGCGGCGAGGCAAGAGAGCCACGAAACCGATCGCTACATTCCTGGGATGGCCAGAGACGAGACCGTTGTCGACGTCGGCGGCGAACAGGTGAGGATCTCGTCTCCCGGCCGGGTGGTCTTCCCCCGTCAGGGCTGGACGAAGATGGATGTGGTGGATCACTTCGTCGCGGTGGCCGAAGGCGCCGCCAGGGGGATCTCCGGCCGACCCACGATGTTGAAGCGCTACATGCAGAGTGTCGAGGAGCTTCCCGTGTATCACAAGCGGGCGGCGCCCAACACCCCGTTCGACACCGTCGACATCCGGTTCCCGTCCCAGCGGCCGGGCCGAATGAACGTTCCCCGCACCCGGGCGGACGTCGTGAGGCTCGCCCAGCTCGGCTGCCTGGACTTCCACCCGTGGCCGGTTCGGGCCGAGGACGTCGATCATCCTGACGAGCTGCGCATCGACTTCGATCCCACTCCCGGGTTTGGATTCGAAGACGTGCGCACCGCAGCGGCCGGGGCAAAGGAGCTGTTCGACGAGCTGGGGATGGTGTCCTGGCCGAAGACATCGGGGAGTCGCGGCATCCACGTGTACGTGCGCATCGAGCCGATCTGGGACTTCGTCGCGGTGCGGAGAGCTGTGCTCGCATTCGCCCGGGAACTCGAGCGACGTCGACCGGACCTGGTGACGACCGAGTGGTGGAAGGAGGAGCGCCGGGGGGTGTTCCTCGACTTCAACCAGATGGCCCGTGACAAGACGGTCTCCTCGGCGTACGGCGTCAGGCCGACCGGGTACGTGTCCGCCCCGTTCGCCTGGGGCGAGCTGGGCGACGTGACCATCGAGGACTTCCCGATGGACCGGTTCGCCCGCGACCGGTATGCCGCCGTCGGTGACCTCACGGACGGGATCGACGCATCCCCCGCCCGGATCGACACACTGCTCGAGTGGGTGGTTCGCGATCAGCAGGATTTCGGGCTCGGGGACGCCCCCTGGCCGCCCCACTACCCCAAACAGCCCGGCGAACCGCCCCGGGTGCAACCCTCGAAGAGGCGCCACCCCGACGACGAGAACCGGCGATGAGTGGGGAGTTCGACGCACCCGACTACGTGGAGGAGAACCGCCGCCTCTGGAATGCCGGCGCCGCAGAGTGGGTGGCGGCGGGTGAGCGGAACTGGTCGCTGACCGAGCCGGTGTGGGGCACGTGGGGGATCGCCGAATCCGAGCTGGCGATGCTCCCCCCCGACATGTCGGGCATGCGGGCGATCGAACTCGGCTGCGGGACGGGCTACGTCTCGTGCTGGATGGCCAGGCGGGGGGCGGCCGTCACGGGCGTCGACGTGTCCGAGGAGCAGCTGGCGACCGCCCGGCGGATGGCGACACACCACGATCTCTCCGTCGAGTGGATCCACGCCAACGCCGAGCGTGTGCCAAAGCCGGATCGATCCTTCGACTTCGCCATCAGCGAATACGGGGTGGCGCTGTGGGCCGCACCCGAGCGCTGGTTGGCCGAGGCGGCCCGGCTGCTCGTCCCGGGAGGGCGACTGGCGTTTCTCACCGCCCACCCGTTGGCGATGATCTGCCTTCCCCCAGACGGTTCGCCCGTCTCCGAGAGTCTGCACCGTCCCTACTTCGGCATGCACCGCTTCGATTGGACTGAGGTGGAGATCGACCCGGGTGGCGTGGAGTTCAACCTCACGATCTCCGACTGGTTCGCGCTGGTGGTCGACTCGGGTTTCCGGGTGGAGGACCTGAAGGAGCCGCGGAGCCGGAACGATGGCCCCGAGATTCCTTTCTCGGTGCCGGCAGCATGGGCCCACCGGTATCCGTCTGAGCTGGTGATCAAGGCGGTTCGGCTGTAGGCGCGCCGGGGGCCCGGGATCGCCCGGGCCCCGAATCTGCGGGTTGTCAGACCGTGACAGGAACCGGCGGCGCCGCCGTCGGCGGGGTGTCGCCGTGCTCCCTGCGGAGGGCAAACCACAGCAGCAGACCGCCAAACAGCGCCATGCCGGCCCCGATCGTGCCGGTGACGCCGGCCGCGGCCCGGAACGGGGCGGCGGTCACCTGCGCGTCGATCGTGAGGTCGAGCGTCTCCGCATCCGGGCCAACCATCACCAGCGACCAGTCGCCCTGTCTCATGTCGAAGGCGATGCTGGCGGTGCTTCCCGTGTCGGAAGCGACCCAGGCGATGTGATCGACGGTGGCGAGGTCGAGGTTGTTCGTGACGGCATGGATGGCGCCCGTGTCGGCGATACCGATGAAGACATCTTCCCCTCCGGGGGATCGAACGGTGATCGTGGCGTCACCCAGTTCGTCGACGAAGGGCCCCCGGTCGGAGCGATCGAAGATCTCGAAGTCTTCGACCACCACCGCCCCGCGATCGGTCTCCACCTGGATCTGGGGGAGATCGACCATGTCGGATCGTCCGATCCAGGAGACCAGGCCGACAGAGAGGGCGATGAGTATCACGCCGATGGTGGCTGCGACGGTGCCGGCGGCACCCATGAGGATCTTGATTGCTTTCATCAGTTGGTTTCCTTTCGTTCTCTCTTGTCGAAGAGGGCGACGCCGGTCGCCACGAGGGCGGCGGCCACTCCGCCGATCATCCGGTCATCCCGCCGATGCTCGAGGCGGTCTGTGGTGAGAGCGGGTGTGTCTTGCATGCCACCACTCTCCGCCACCGTCGGTGCCCCGTCGATTGGGTATGACCCCCTCGTGACCCTGATCCCCTCAGGGTCTGGTCGGGATCGTCCCCCACTTCCGTGGGGGACGGGTTTCCACCCGGGAGGCAATGGTCCCCCAGCTGTGCCGGGGGGAGGGGTCCGGGATGGTCCCCCAGCTGTGCTGGGGGGATGATGTCCGCGTGGCGATGGTCCCCCAGCTGTGCTGGGGGAAGGGGTCCCCGCTGCCGGAGGCAGTGGGGTAGGGGGATGGTTCTCACCCGGGGGAAGGGGGTTGGGTGGCGCGCGGGTTGGGCGATGGTGGGTGAGACCGATCCCCCTACCCGTCTCGCTTCGCTCGTCGGGTCCCTTCCCCCACCTTCGTGGGGGACGATCATCCCCCTACCCGTCTCGCTTCGCTCGTCGGGTCCCTTCCCCCACCTTCGTGGGGGACGATCATCCCCCTACCCGTCTCGCTTCGCTCGTCGGGTCCCTTCCCCCACG
>DATCZS010000158.1:0-21555 GCA_036525795.1 Acidimicrobiia bacterium
CGGATCGAGACCAGTTCGCGCACAACGGCGCACCGCCCGACCAGGGCGGCCGCCACCGGAAGGGTTTCCAGGAGACGCCGTCGACCGTCGTCGTCGAGTTCGTGCAGCACCGGAGACTGCAGGCCGCGAGGAGCGACTCCCCCTGCCAGCACCATTCCCACGAGAGAGGTGCCGGACCGGATGAAGGCCCTGGCACACTCGAACCCGAACTCGCTGCGCCGCAGTCGAGGGGCGAGGTCGACGTCGTCGCCCAGCGTCTTCCATTCGGACACACAGCGCTCGACGATCTCCGGATCCCCATCGTGGCGGGCATACCACTCGCAGGGGTTGGCGATCCGGGTGATGGGACGGCCGTCGAGGTCGGTCACCACCATCATCACGCCGAGGCGCTCCGCCATCACGTCGATGACCGTCTGGGCGGTCAGACCGTCCACCGTCGCATCCTCGGGGTGCCCATCGCGCAGAGGGCCGACGATGCGATCGATCCCGGCGGCGGGGAAGCGCCACTGCGTGCCCACCTTGATCGCCGGAAGTCGACCGTCCCCCGCCATGCGATAGACGGTCGACTTGTCCACCCTGAGCAGACGCTGCACCTGACGGGCGGTGAGCAAATCCTGGGACATCTCCTGCCTCTCCTGCCTCTTGTGCATCCCTTCACATATTCGGATCCATGCATGAGTTGTGAGAGGGGCCGGAAGTCCCACCCCCTAGGGCCGAAACTCCCGGTTCGTGACAGAGTTCACAACCATGCGCCCGGGATTGCGGCCGACAGCCGAGCACCACATCTCATGGCAGGAGACCCTTGACCGGCACACCCACGGCGCGCGACGGTCGAGACGGAGGTCGCACATGTTCCGAGATCGAGTCGACGCGGGTCGAACCCTGGCCGAGGTCCTCGCACCGTATGCCGATCGGCACCCCGTGATTCTCGGGGTCCCGCGCGGAGGGGTGGTTGTGGCCTACGAGGTGGCTCGCCGCCTGCGGGCACCGCTCGACGTGGTGCTGGTCCGCAAACTGGGCGTCCCCTCCCAACCCGAGCTCGGCTTTGGCGCCATCGGGGAAGGAGGGGTGGAGATCCTCGACCAGTCGATGATCGCCCGCGCCGGAGTGAGCCCCGACGCCGTCGCCGACGTCACAGAGAAGGAGCGACGAGAACTGGAGCGGCGGATCCGCGCCTACCGCGGGACCCGAGCTCCTGTCGACCTGGCAGGACAGACCGTCATCATCGTCGACGACGGCATCGCCACCGGCGTGTCCATCCGGGCGGCGGCCCGGGTGATCCGGGAACGCGGCGCCTCCTGGGTGGTGATCGCCGCCCCCGTCGGGCCTCCGTCTGTCGTGGCGAGACTGTTCGAAGAGGCGGACGACGTCGTGGTCGTCGAGGAGCCGACGCACATGATGGCGATCGGGGCCTGGTATCAGGACTTCCACCCGGTTCAGGACGATGAGGTGACCCGACTCCTGGCGCGCGCCGGAGACGAGGCCCACCTTCCGGCCCGTCCCGGAGCCTGCCGGGCCGCCGAGGTCGAGATCCCCATCGGCCACCACCTGCTCGAGGCCACGCTCCACGTTCCCGACGGCGCCACCGGGATCGTGGCGTTCGCCCACGGCAGCGGCAGCAGCCGCCACAGCCCCCGCAACAAGAAGGTGGCAGCCGCACTCAACTCCGCCCACCTCGGCACGCTGCTGTTCGACTTGCTGACCCCAGAAGAGGCGCAGCATCGCAACAACGTCTTCGACATCGACCTGCTCGCCGGCCGGCTGGGAGAGGCCGTGAATTGGCTCGACTCGAGCCCTGACTCCTCCGGCCTCCCCATCGGCCTCTTCGGGGCGAGCACCGGTGCGGCGGCCGCCCTCACCGCGGCCGCCGCCGAACCGGGCCTCGTCCGGGCAGTGGTGTCACGCGGCGGGCGCCCCGACCTTGTCCCGCCTGCTCGAATGGCGCTGGTGCGGGCGCCCACGCTCCTCATCGTCGGCGGGGCGGACAGAGCCGTCCTCGAGATGAACAGAGAGGCCGGCACACATCTGATCTGCGAGCACCGCATCGAGGTCGTTCCGGGGGCCGGCCACCTGTTCGAGGAACCGGGCGCCCTCGACGCGGTCGGCCACCTCGCCGCCGAGTGGTTCTCGCACAGGCTCTCCAGAGCATTGACGAGGAGCTGAGCGGTGGTTGACGGGCTCGACCAGATCCGGCTCGATCCGGCCGGCACCGACCGCTGGGAGATCGCACCCTTCGGATCGATGCAGGTACCCGGCGTGGTGTTCGCGTCGGAGGCCCTGCTGCCGGACGTGGCCGCCGACCGCTCGCTGGAGCAGGTGTGCAACGTGGCCACCCTTCCGGGCATCGTCAAGGCGTCGTACGCCATGCCAGACATCCACTGGGGCTACGGGTTCCCCATCGGCGGAGTCGCCGCCACCGACGTCGACGCGGGCGGGGTGGTGGCGCCCGGGGGAGTCGGCTTCGACATCTCCTGCGGGGTCCGGCTGCTCGTGTCAGACCTGGACCGCCCCCGGCTCACGCCGCACGCAGGCGAGTTGATGGACGGCCTGGGTCACGCCATTCCGCGCGGCGTCGGCCGAGGCGGGGTCTGGGCTGTCGACGACACAGACCTCGAACGCATCCTCCGCGTCGGTGCCCGGCATGCGGTGGCGAGGGGATTCGGAAGGCCGGAGGACCTCGACCGGTGCGAGGAACGCGGGGCGATCGAGGTGGACGACATCTCCGGGGTGTCCGAACGGGCCCGGGCGCGCGGGATGGGCCAGGTCGGCAGTCTCGGCTCCGGGAACCACTTCCTCGAGGTGCAGCGAGTGGACACCATCTTCGACGAGACGACGGCCGCCGCGTTCGGACTGTTCCTCGATCAGATCTGCGTACTCATCCACACCGGCTCGCGGGGACTCGGACACCAGGTGTGCTCCGACCACACCGCCACGATGGGCCAGGCGATGGCACGCCACGGGATCTCCGTCCCCGATCGGCAGCTGGCGTGCGTGCCGGTCCGTTCCACCGAAGGCGAGCGGTACCTCCACGCCATGCGGGCCTCAGCCAACTTCGGGCGCGCCAACCGACAGGTGCTCACGCACGGCGCCAGGCAGGTGTTCGAGGATGTGGCGCGAACCGAGCTCCGGCTCCTCTACGACGTTTCCCACAACCTGGCCAAGCTCGAGACCCACGAAGTGGATGGAGACCTCCGCCTGCTGTGCGTCCACCGGAAGGGAGCGACGAGAGCCCTCCCGCCCCACCACCCCGACCTGCCATCGGAACTGGCCGCGCACGGTCAGCCCGTGCTGGTTCCCGGATCGATGGGCACCTCCTCGTATGTGCTGGCCGGAGCAACCGGGTCAGAGGCCTTCCACTCCACCTGCCACGGCGCCGGCCGGGCCATGAGCCGGACCCAGGCGCGCAAGAAGATCAGGGGAGAGACCCTGCAGCGCCAGCTCGAAGACGAGGGGATCATGGTGCGGGGAGCATCGGCCAAGGGGCTGGCCGAGGAGGCGCCGTTCGCATACAAGGACGTAGACGAGGTGGTGCTCACCTGTGAGCGGGCGGGCCTCGCACGCCGGGTCGCCCGGCTGGTTCCGGTGGGGGTCGTGAAGGGCTGAGGCCTCACACGTCCACCATCAGCCGGCACCTCCACCCGGTGTCTGTGGGCACGAGCACGGCGCCCGTTCGTGCCACCGCCTTGGGGGCCGGGCCGATGATGTCCACCACCTCACGGTCGCCCAGTTCGATCCACCCATGCGTCGAGGTCGGGGACTCCCCGGCGATCTCGGCGCCGATCGGGATCCGGTCGAGTGTGTCGAGGGCGAAGATGACCTCCTCCAGCAGGGAGGGGACCAGTTCCTCCGGAACCGCCACCACCACCCGCAGGGGAACCCGGGCTGTCGGGGTGGCGGGACCGGCATAGATCGCGCAGCACCCGGCGACCACCTCTTCGAGACACGCCGCCCGAGTAGGTCCCCAGGCCTCCACCACCACGTCTGCGGTGTGGTCTGTCAGCCGGTGTCCCCGCCCGTCCTGCATCGCTCCCGCCGGGCTGCCCATCGCGGCGCTCACCCGACACCGGCGAAGAGGGCGAGGGCACCGAGAACGCATGCCAGCAGCCCCACGGCCAGCCGGATGGACCGGGCCGGGAGCAGGCGGACGGTCCACACTGCCGCCGGGACGCCGGCCAGCGCACCCGCCGCGATCGGGAGGGCGATCGAGGGTGCGGGCCACGCCGCAACCAGCCCGAAGGCGACCAGGGCGACGAGCGACACCGGGGCCTCCACTGCGGACGTGACGCCGACGGCGTCGCGCTCGGGAATCCCGATCACCATCTGCCCGCCGGTCACGACGGGGCCGAACCCGGCGCTCGACAGGCCCTTGGCGGCTGCCGCCAGCAGACCGAGCGCCGCCACGCTCCTCCAGCGGAACTCCCGAACGGCGCCCCGCTGCAGCACCAGGACGGCGCCGGTGACGAAGATGACGCCGCCGACGACGACCTCGCCCGGAAACGCCCCGAGCAATCCCCCCACCGCCCCGCCGGCGGCCGCTCCCACCAGCGCCGGAGGCAGCATCGTCGCCATCACCCCTCGGTCACGGCTGCCCGCGCTCAGGTCCACGTTGGCCGCGCGGTGGTGGAGCACGGCGGCGAGCGATCCGGACAGCGCCTCCGCCATCAACACGGCGGGCAGCACCACCTCGACGTCGAAGCCCACCAGCAGCAGCACGGGAGCCATCACCGTGCCGAAGCCCATCCCGACGGCCGAATCGACGTACTCCGCCGCCGCCGCCAGCAGGGCGATTCCGACCAGCAGGCCGACCGAAGGCTCGCCGGGCCACCGCAGATCCGGTGGCGACCACGCAAGCCGGACCAGTCCCAGGACCAGTCCCGCCAGCACCACCACCAGCACCGACCGCAGGATGAGATAGAGGCGCCAGCGTCCGCGGAGCCCTGGGCTCGCCGATTTCACACGCACCTCTGTGCCGGGTCCCGTACCCAGCGTCTCGCATCTCGACCGATGCCAACAGAGTCGAAGTGCACCCGGGCCCGGAGGGCCCAGGGGCCCTTGTCATCGGCCGGCCGGCGTGCCACGCTCTGGGTCGAGACTGCAGTCGGCATGTCGTGCACGGAGGATGCGATGAGCGATCTCGAACGGTTTCAAGCCTCGATCTCCGACGTCACCCGCTCTCCGGTGTTGACCTACCGCCAGCGACTGCATCAACTGGCGCTCCTCGCCGAGGAGATGCTGCCGTACCCCAAGCTGTCGAGCGAGGCAGAGCAGGCACTGGCCACCGGCCTGGTGTCCGACCTCGACGAGGGCCACGCCCCGTACCGGCCCCGGTACACCCTGCCCGACTACTCGGTTGCCCTGTCCAACGGATCTCCCTATCTCGAACTCGAGCCTCCGGGCGATCTGGAGGAAGCGGTCGACCTCCTCCAGATCGTCTATCACCACGTACCGTCCATCACGAGCTTCCCGGTCTCCTTCGGCGATCTCGACACCCTGCTGGCCCCCTACCTCGACGAGACATGGGACGACGACCGGCTCGACCGGCTCTTCACCCGGTTGTGGCGATTCCTCGACCGCACGATCCCCGATGCCTTCGCCCACGCCAACATCGGCCCCGTCGACACTCCCATCACGCGGTCGGTGCTTCGGGTCGACTCCCGTCTCGCGCAGGTCGTTCCCAACCTGACTCTGAAATGGGACCCCGACGTCAGCGGCGACGCCCTCCTGCACCTGGCCGCCCAGTCGATCGCCGCCGTGAACAAGCCCCACATCGCCAACGACCCGCTCATCCGCCGTGACTTCCCCGAGGGCTACGGCGTGGTGAGCTGCTACAACACGCTCCCTCTCGGTGGCGGGTCGCACACGCTCGTCCGCCTGAACCTCAAGGAGAGCCTGGCGAGGGGCTCCGATGACATCGATCGCTACCTCGACACGGTGCTCCCAGAGCATGTCGAGCTGGCCTTCGAGGTCATCGAGGCGCGGGTCCGTTTCCTGGTGGAGGAGGCAGGCTTCTACGAGCACTCGTTCCTCGTGCGAGAGGGCTTGCTCCATGCCGACCGGTTCACCGCCATGTTCGGGATCTACGGTCTTGCCGAGCTCGTGGAGGGTCTCCTCCCGGGGGTGCGCTACGGACAGGACCCCGAGGCCAACGACCTGGCGCACCGGGTGGTCCGAGTGATCGCAGACCGCGTCGGGCGCCGGGACGTGCCCCACTGTCGGGGCGGACGCGCCACCCTGCACGCCCAGTCCGGCATCAGCGAGGATGTCGGGGTGACGGCAGGGGCCCGCGTGCCGATCGGGCGAGAGCCGGAGTTGATCGACCACATCCTGGCGGTGGCGCCCCACCACGCCATGTTCACCTCCGGGATCAGCGACATCTTCGCCCTCGAAGCCTCGGTGCGGGCCAATCCGACGGCGATCGTCGACGTCACCAAGGGAGCCTTCCGCCACGACATGCGCGAGATCACCTTCAACGTCGAGGGCTGTGACCTGGTGCGAGTCACCGGGTACATGGTCCGGCTCTCCGACATCGAGAAGCTCAGAACCGAGGGATCTCGCATCAACAGCACCGCGCTGGGAGCCGAGTCGATCGAGAATTGGGGGCTGCTGGGAAGGCTGCCACGGGTGATCAGCCACGAGACCGATCCCCGGCTGAAGTCGGTCTTTCGGTGAGCCGAGCCGCCTCCGAGCTGCAGCGGGTGACGCACCCGCTGACACCGGGTCCGGGAATCCTCGAAGTCGCCGGCACCCTCCGTTCGAGCCTCGTCGACGGCCCCGGGCACCGCTTCGTACTGTTCCTCCAGGGATGCAACTTCGACTGCATCGCATGCCACAACCCATCCACCATCGGGAGATGCACGGGCTGTGGGGTGTGCGTCGAGGTCTGCCCCCACGGGGCGCTCGACGTCCTCAACGACGCGGAGATCACCTTCGACCCTGCCGCCTGTGACCACTGCCGGGCGTGCATCGCACCCTGCCCGATCGACGCCGATCCCGCCATCCGCCTGGCAACGGTGGCCGAGATCGTCGCCGAGATCCACGAGGTGGCGGCGTTCATCGGAGGGGTGACCGTCACCGGGGGCGAGCCCACCCTGCAACTCGACGCAGTGGTGGCACTGTTCGAGTCGCTCGCGGCCGACCCGGGCACTTCCCGGCTCAGCCGGCTGATCGACACCAACGGCACCCTCGACCTGGCGGGGTGGGAACGTCTCGCACCGGTGATGGATGGCGCCATGGTCGACCTCAAGGCGGGAACCGACGATCTCCACCGCCGCATCACCGGCCAGGGCATCACCCGGGTGAAGGAGTCGATCCTCTCCCTCCATCGCATGGGGCGCCTCGCCGAGATCCGGCTGCTGGTGGTCCCCGGAGTCACGGACACGGCATCCGAACTCGATGCGTGGTCGGGGTTCGTCCGCCAGGTGGACCCGGCGGTCCCCGTGCGGCTGATGGGGTTCCGACACGCCGGCACCCGTTCGACTGCTCACCACTGGCCCGAGGCGACCGGCGCCGACGTCGAGCGAGTGAGCCAGGTCCTCGCTTCCCGGGGTCTCACCGGCATCGCCGGCTGACGGAGTCGGCGGCCTCAGCCGAAGGTGATGCCCTGGGCGAGAGGAAGGTCGTCGCCCCAGTTGATGGTCGTGGTCTGGCGACGCATGTAGGCCTTCCAGGCATCCGACCCGGCCTCCCGGCCGCCCCCGGTCTCCTTCTCCCCGCCGAAGGCTCCCCCGATCTCGGCGCCCGAGGTGCCGATGTTGACGTTGGCGATGCCACAGTCCGAGCCGAGATGCGAGAGGAAACGCTCGGCGATGCGCACCGAGTCGGTGAAGATCGCCGACGAGAGACCCTGTACCACCCCGTTCTGGACGGCGACGGCCTCCTCCAGTCCATCGACCTCGATCACCCACAGGATCGGGGCGAACGTCTCCTCCTGGATGATGGGGGCGTCCCTGCCGATCGACACGATCGCCGGCTCCACGAAGTGCCCGGAACGGTCGAGGCGGTTGCCGCCGACCAGCACCGTCCCGCCCTGATCCCTGGCGGCATCGAGGGCAGCCAGGTAGGCCGATACCGCCCGCTCCGCCACCACCGGCCCCATGAGCACTCCGTCCTCCATCGGATCACCGATCGGAACCGATGAGTAGGCGGAGACGAGACGGTCGGTGAGCTCGCGAGCCACGTCCCTGTGGACGATCAGCCGGCGCAGAGACGTGCAGCGCTGCCCGGCCGTACCGACGGCAGCGAAGAGCACCGCCCGGACCGCCAGCTCGAGGTCGGCGTCGTCCATCACGACGATGGCGTTGTTGCCACCCAGTTCCAGGATCGTTCGGCCGAGCCTTCTCGCCACCGCCGGCCCCACCTCCTTGCCCATGCGGATCGATCCGGTCGCCGAGATGAGAGGCACACGGCGATCCTCGATCAACTGAGCGCCCACGTCGCGGGCTCCCACGGCAAGGTTGAAGACCCCTTCGAAGCCCGAACCGTCCATGACCTCCTCGGCGATCTTGGTGACGGCGATCGAAGTCAGCGGGGTCAGTTCCGACGGCTTCCACACCATGGTGTCGCCGCAGACCGCGGCGATGGTGGCGTTCCACGACCACACGGCGACCGGGAAGTTGAAGGCGGTGATGATCCCGACCGGACCGAGCGGGTGCCACTGCTCGTACATGCGATGGTTGGGACGCTCGCTCGCCATCGTCAGGCCGTAGAGCTGACGCGACAGTCCGACGGCGAAGTCGCAGATGTCGATCATCTCCTGGACTTCACCCTCGCCTTCCGGCCGGATCTTCCCCATCTCCAGGGTCACGAGGGCCCCGAGGGCCGCCTTCTTCTCGCGGAGGGCATTCCCGAGGAGGCGGATGTACTCGCCCCTCCTCGGGGCCGGCAGCATCCTCCAACGTTCGAATGTCTCGGTCGCGGATCCGACGGTACGGTCGAGATCGGCTGCCGACGCCGACGTCACGGTGGCGATCGTCTCACCTGTGGCCGGATTCTCCACCGCGATGTCCGGACCTGACGCCTTCACCCACTCGCCGGCGAACACACCGCTGTTGGATTCACCGAGACCCAGCTCGGCAAAGACCTGATCACGATTCACGAGACCTCCAGAAACTGCCTGGCTCGATTGTGACAGATGGGCGACCCTGGAGCCCCCGCGGTCAAAGGCGCGTGAGGCTCACCGTCTGCCGTCGAGCCCGCGCCGTCCTCCCGGCCACGGCCGACTTCTCCCACACCTCCCGGTGGGGGCGTCACCGGGCGGCGATCACCTCGATCTCCACCTTGAACTGGGGCATGGGGAGGGCGGCAGCCTGGATGGCGGATCGAGCCGGCGGATCCTGGTGGAAGTACCCGCCGTAGATCTGATTGACGGCGCCGTAGTCGGCGATGTCGGCCAGGAACACCGTCGTCTTCACCACATCGCCGTAGCCGAGACCGAGGTCCTCCAGGATCCTTCCGATGTTGTCGAGTACCAGTGTCGCCTGGTCCCGTACGTCCTCGGGCGTGGGACCGCCATCGGGGTCGATGGCGACCTGGCCGGAGATGAACACCATTCCGTTGGCTTCGGTGGCGATCGAATACGGCGCCACCGGCTTCGGGGCGCGGGCGAGGGCAGGCACGGACTTGGGCATGAGCAGGACCTCCGGTGTTCGGCTGTCCGGAGCGTACCGCGGGGAACCCTCGACCCCGACGCCCACCTCGAAAATGAACACGGCGGGCCGCCGGCCCGCCGTGTCGATCGCCGACGTGATGTCGCCGATCAGGAAAAGCTGTTCCCGCAACCGCAGGAGCGGGTGACGTTGGGGTTGTCGATGGCGAAGCCGGACCCCATCAGGCCGTCTCTGAAGTCGAGGGTCGAACCGCGCAGCCGCTCTGCAGACTCGGGGTCGACCACCACCCGAACCTCGCCGAACGCCTCGACGACGTCGGCGGACTCGATCTCCGAATCGAAGAACATCTCGTAGGAGAACCCCGAGCAGCCGCCGGGACGGACGGCCATCCGCAGCGCCAGGTCGGGGTCGCCCTCGCCTGCGATCAGCTCGGCCACCTTGGCGACTGCGGTCTCGGTGAGGTCGACCACCTTCTGGGGCCGGTTGGACTTGATGGAGAGCAACTGGGTCATGGTTCCAGACGTGTTCGAGGACCGGTTCGTCGTCGACAGACTACAGGGCTCACGGTGTCATGTGAATTCTCCCTACGCGGATAGTGCGAATAGCCTTGGTCTCGGGAGAAGGACGTTCCATGGTCCACGTGCACACCGATCAGATCTACGAGGCCCTCAAAGGGGTGGTCGATCCCGAGCTGGGCGGCAACATCGTCGAGCTGGGGATGGTCACAGACGTGGCGATCGACGAGTCGGGGGACGTCACCATCGGCATCGCTCTCACGATCGCCGAATGCCCCATGCGCTCCCAGATCGAAGGCGACACCGAGCGAAGGGTCGCATCGCTCCCGGGCGTCCGCCGCGTTGCCATCGTCACGACGGCGATGACACGGGAGCAACGGGCCGACCTCATGTCGGTCGCACGCCGGAGAGCGCGCGACAATGCCCAACAGACGCAGATCTCGCCCACCACCCGCGTCATCGCAGTGAGCTCCGGCAAGGGAGGCGTCGGCAAGTCCTCGGTGAGCGTGAACCTCGCCCTTGCGATCCACGGACTCGGATTCAAGGTCGGACTGCTCGACGCCGACATCTGGGGCTTCTCCATCCCCCGCATGCTCGGCGCCACCGATCGGCTGGAGGCCGACGACGACACCCGTCTGATCCAGCCGGCGGTGATCCAGGGGATCAAGCTGGTCTCGACCGGGCTGATCATCGACTCGGAGGAAACGGCCCTCATGTGGCGGGGGCTCATGCTCTCGAAGGCCCTCGAGCAGTTCCTCGGCCAGGTGAATTGGGGAGAGCTCGACTACCTGGTCATCGACATGCCACCAGGCACGGGCGACATCCAGATGGCGCTGGCGCGGCTGCTTCCGCAGGCGGAGATGGTCGTGGTCACCACCCCGCAGAAGGCCGCCCAGAAGGTGGCGGTACGCGTCGCCGACATGGCCCGCCGGTCGTACATGCCGGTGGTCGGCGTGATCGAGAACATGGCGGGTTTCACCTGTGATCACGGCGACGTCTACGACCTCTTCGGGACCGGCGGCGGGGCCGAGCTGGCTCACGACCTCAACGTCCCCCTCATCAGCAGTGTCCCCCTCGACCCCCATGTCGTCACCGGGGGAGACACCGGCCGTCCGGTCACCGTCGCCCACCCCGACAATCCGGCGGCCCGGGCCTTCGTCCAGGCAGCGGTCAGGGTCACCGAGTTGGTGCCGCCGGCCGAACTGGAGACCTGCACGGGACGGATCGCCAAGATGATCGAAGCCCTGGAGAGCGGCCAGGCCCTGCCGGCCTGAGCCCTGCCGGCCTGAGCCCTGCCGACCTGATCCCTGCCGGCCTGAGCCCTGCCGACCTGAACCCTGCCGACCTGAACCCTGCCGACCTGAGCCCTGCCGGCCTGAGCCCGCGTGTCGGGGCGGCCGGGCCGGGATCCGCTCCGCCCTCGATCTCTGCCTACCTCGCCCACCGCCGCCCGGGAACTAGTCACATCGGACGAAGTCGAAACGGTATGCAGGATTCCGCCGCCAATCGCCGAAGATAGGAGAGAACGTGCCTGGAGTCGGGACGGCAGGGCGGCCGTCAAGGGCGCAGCCTGGGAGGCTTCCGGGTTCGGAGAACCGAGCCCCGGCAGATGCGAGGACCTGATTTCCCCCTCAGGTCCTCGTATCGCGTGTGGGGGAGGTTTCCCGCCGAGCGATCGAGAACGACCGGTGGCTCCTCCTCGCGCCGACCTTGCCGCTCAGGGGCACCGGAGCAGCTTCGCTACCTGGCCGACACGACCGAGTCCCAGCCGTCTCCCGCGAACTCCACCAGCGCCTCGTCCGCCAGCTTGCGAAGGTGGGCGACGACGCTCCTCGCAGCGAGTGGATGGAGGGAGGGATCCACGTCGTGGTACACCACCTCCACCACCGAGCCCACCGTGGCGGCACCCGACCGGACTGCGGCGAGGATCTGGCGCTCACGCTGTCGACGATGCTCCAGGTACCACGACACCACCCCGGTCGGCTCGTCGATCTCCGGACCGTGACCCGGATACATGCGGGAGAATCGCATCGGACGCAACCGCTCGAGCGAGCGCATGTATGGACCCAGGTCGTCGACCATCACCGACGAGCCCCCCATGATGTGGTCGCCGGTGAACAGCGTCGATCCCACCTTGAAGCACACGTGGTCGTCGGCGTGGCCCGGCGTGTGCAGAACCTCCATGTCGAGCGAGCCCACCGAGACGATCGAGCCTTCGCGCAGCGTGTCGTCCGGTTCGAACTCGGGGCCCCGGTCGTAGCCGAGCGCCGCCACGCCGAGCGCGCGGGCCAGCGGGTTGGCGAGGGGCGCATGATCCGGGTGGGTATGGGTGACCAACACGCACGAGACGCCCCGCCCGCCGATCGTCGCGATGATGGCTCGCTCGTGATCTGCATCGACGGGCCCGGGATCGATGACGGCCGCCTCCTCCTCGTCTCCGACCACGTAGGTGTTGGTCCCCGGGCCGGTGAACGGACCGGGATTGGGAGCGAGGACGCGGTCGACCCTCACCGCTCGAACCGGGAGTCGCCAGACACCGTCAGCTCGACATGGCCCCCCCTCTCGAACCTCCGCGGTTCGATCTGTGGGATGCGGTCCATCGACCGCGCCTCTGCCTCGAGTTCGGCTGCCGACCGGAAGCCGGAGATGTAGCGCAGGTGAGCCAGGGTGGGAAGGATCAGCGGCATGTCACCGGCTTCGTGGCGCTCCAGGGCACGGCGCACATCGACCCATTCCGCCGTGACGAACTCCCCTGTGACCGCCCGCGGTTCGGCGGCGTCGGTGATCACCGTCAGGTAGAAGCGGGTGTCGAAGCGGCGGGGCACGAAACGCGGGGTCACCCAGTTCGACAGATAGACGAGACGGGACAGATCGAACTCCGCACCCATCTCCTCCAGGCGGGCGTACAGGTCGTCATCGGGGCGAACATCGACCGTCGCCCCCTCGGGGCGAACGAGGAGGATGCCCACTTCCTCGGCGGTCTCCCGAACCGCAGCCAGCATCCAGGCGTCGTCAGGGTGGGCGGCGATCGACAGATCCCGGTCCTCCACCACGCCGCCCGGGAACACCCAGGCATCGCCGAACACTCCACCGGGCGGCCGGTGCCCCATCACCACCTCGATGGCGCCTCCACGGTCGCGCAGCAGGATCAGCGTGGCGGCAGGCCGCACGCTCACTGCACCACCACCCGCATCGATCGGAAGAACCGCACCCTGATCAACTCGCGGAACCACGGAGCCAGGAGGGCCAGACCGACCGCATCGGTCAGGATCCCCGGTGTCAGCAGGAATGCGCCCGCCACCAGGAGCATCGCCCCGTGGGCGATCTCGAGGTCGGGCACCTGGCCGGTCGCCACCCGAGCGCGGAACGACCGCCACACGGTCCTCCCCTGGCGGGCGACCAGCCGGGCGCCCACTACGCCCGTCAGGATCACCGCCAGAAGCGTCGCCCCCAATCCGATGCGCTGCTCCACCCACATCAGCAGCGCGAGCTCCACCAGGGGGACACCGACGAAGAGGGCCAATCGAGTCACCACCGGACGATACCGGGTACCGTGAAGTGCGCACCCCACCGAGGATCCACCCTTGGAACTCTTCCCGCTGATCGTCCTCTTCATCATCGTGGCGATGGTCCGCAGCGTGTTTCGCTCCGGCCGCCGCAGCGGGCCTTCGCGCGTCGCTGTGGTGCTGTTGCTCCTCGTGGTCCTCGGGGCCGTCCTCCCGGTGGCGTCGTCATCCGAGAGTCGGGCCGGCGCGGCGGCCCTGGTCTTCCTCGTCGCCTTCTTCGCGGTGATCATCAGGATCCTGGTCGCCATCGTCCGCCGTGCCCGCCGGCAGACGCAGTCCCTGCCCGACCTCCGGGTTCTCGCCCCCCGGCCCACACGACGGCCGTCCCCGCCGCCCGCCCGAACCGGCCGGTTGGAACGCCCCCCACCCTCCAGCAGAGAGCCGGCCCCGGCCGCGACGGTCCGGATTCCCCCGCCGATCGAGGCACCCGCACCGGCCCCGGCGCCGCCTCGACCACGTTCGACCCCGGCGGCGGCCGCTGCACCTTCGCCCCCCACGCACGGCCCGGGCCGATCGGAGAGCCCGCAGCGGCGCAAGCCGGCATCGACGGAGATGGTCGAACAGGCGCGCAGGAAGTACTACCCGCGGTAGGAAGGCGACCCCGAACATCGGCGGCCCCGATACCCTGATTCCCGATGAGCCTCCGCGACCTTCCCCCAGTCGACAGACTCGAACGCATGCTGCCGCGGGACGTGCCCCGGCTCATCCGTGTGGAGATCGCCCGCGCCTCGGTGGATGCGGCTCGCCAAGCCATCGAATCCGATTCGCAGACAGACGCGGTCTCGCTGGCCCAGGAGAGCGCTGCCGGCTTCTCTCGCTCGAGACAGCGAGCACTGATCAATGCGACCGGCGTGCTCCTCCACACGAACCTGGGTCGGGCCCCGCTCCACCCCGAGGCGGCGGAGGCTGCACGGGAAGCGGCAACCGAGTACACGAATCTCGAGATCGAGCTGGAAACCGGGTCCCGGGGGGGCCGCAACAGTCACATCTCCCGGCTGCTCCAGGCACTCACGGGCGCCGAGGCGGCGATGGTCGTCAACAACAACGCCGGAGCCCTGTTCCTCACCCTGATCGCGCTCGCCGCAGCCAAGAGCGTCCCCGTGTCCCGCGGCGAGTTGATCGAGATCGGAGGCTCGTATCGGCTTCCCGAACTCATGGCGGCCAGCGGCGCCCGGCTCGTGGAGGTGGGAACGACCAACCGGACCCGGGTCGGTGATCACCGCGAGGCAATCGACCACACCACCGGGATGCTGCTGAAGGTGCACCCTTCGAACTACCGGATCGAGGGATTCGCCGAGGAAGCGACTCTTGGGGAGCTGGTGGGATTGGCGAACGAACGGGCACTTCCGATGGCCTTCGACGCCGGAAGCGGACTGGTCGACGCCCGGGCCCGGTGGCTGGAGGGCCCTCCTCCCCCGTGGCTGGCGGGCGAACCCGGCATCGCACAGGCCGTGGAGATGGGGGTCGACCTGGTGATGTTCTCCGGCGACAAGCTGTTGGGAGGGCCCCAGGCCGGGGTCATCGTCGGCACCGCCGAGCTCATCGGGCGCCTCCGCACGCACCCGGTGGCCCGCGCGCTGCGTATCGACGGCCCGACGGCGGCGGCGCTCGGCGTCACCCTCTCGCTCTACGCCGATGGACGCGCACGGGAGATCCCGTTCTGGAGCATGGCCACAGCAGACGAGACGTCGCTCGCGGCACGGACTGCCGCACTGGTCGCCGCCGGCGTACCGGGAGAGATCGTCCCGGGATTCGCCACGGTCGGTGCGGGCAGCGTTCCCGGCTCCGAGATCCCCGGTCCGGTGCTGGTGCTCGACGCCCCCGCCGACCGCGCCTACCTGGCACTCCTCAGATCGGACGATGTCCCGGTCGTGGCCAGGCGCGAAGCGGGCAGTCTGACCGTCAATCTCAGATCGGTCGATCCCCGCCACGACGAACAGCTCGCTCTGGCATTGGTGGCCGCGTGCCGGTGATCGGTACGGCCGGCCATGTCGACCACGGCAAGTCCACCCTGGTCGCCGCCCTCACCGGCCGTGACCCGGACCGCTGGGCCGAGGAGAAGGCGCGCGGCCTGACGATCGACCTGGGTTTCGCCTGGACCGAACTCCCCTCCGGAACGGAGGTCTCGTTCGTCGACGTGCCGGGACACGAGCGATTCATGAAGAACATGCTCGCCGGCATCGAGACCATCGACGTCGCGCTGTTCGTGGTGGCGGCGGACGAGGGGTGGATGCCGCAGTCGGAGGAGCACCTCGCTGTGCTCGACCTGCTCGACGTCGACCGGGGAGTCGTTGCGCTGACCAAGGTCGACAGGGTGGATTCGGAACTGGCCGATCTGGCGGCCCTCGAGGTCGAAGAGCATCTCGCTGGGACCTGCCTGCAGGGCGCCCCCATCGTCGGGGTGTCTTCGCTCGACGGACACGGCCTCGACACCCTGGTCGAAGAACTCGACCGGCTCGCCGCCGGCGCCGGCGCCCCCGACCGGGGCAGACCCCGCATGTGGGTCGACCGCTCGTTCGTGATCGAAGGCGCAGGGACGGTCGTGACGGGCACCTTGATCGGCGGCAGGGTCTCGGTGGGCGACCAGCTGGCCGTGTGGCCGGGGGGCCACCGGGCACGCGTCCGAGGAATCGAATCACACGAGCGCGCACTCGAAGGGGTCGAGCCGCACCGAAGAGTCGCGCTGAATCTGGCCGGCCTGGGCCGCGATCGCCTCGAGCGGGGCGCCATGCTGGGAAGGCCCGGAGACTGGGTCAGCACCGACCGCATCGCCGTGAGCATCCGCCGGGCTCGCTTCGTCGACGAAATCACGAATCGTGGCGCGTATCACCTCCACATCGGCAGCGGGGCGTGGCCGATCCGCCTGCGGCTGGTCGCAGACGACGTGGCCGTGATCGACCTGCCCGCCGAGCTCCCGCTCGCCATGGGAGATCGATTCGTCCTCCGTGACACCGGTCGCCGACTGGTGGTGGCGGGAGGCCGCGTGCTGGACCCGGCGCCGGCGAGGACTCGGACGCTGACGTCTCCTCGCGGCGGTGTCAGAGTCGCCGATCTGCTCGGATCCGTGCTCGACGCTCCGGCCGACGAGCGCGCCTCGGTACTCCTGTCCGTTCGCCGACGCGGGGCGCCCGAGGCGATCGCCGCTCACACCGGAGGGGGGACGCCGCCGCAGGCGGTGACGATCGGGACCACCTGGTACGAGCCCGAAGAGGCCGACCGTCTCGCTCGCGAGATCGCCGAGAGGGTCTCCCGGTACCACCAGGCTCACCCGCTTCGACCGGGTCTTCCATCCGCCGAGGCGATCCCGGGGATGGCGGCCGAAGAGGTGGCAGCCCTGGCGGCGCGGAGTCCCGACCTGGCGGTCGACGCAGGGGTGATCAGGAACGCATCGTTTCAGGGAAGGCGATCCGAGGAGCAGGAGCGGGCGTGGGAGCACGCAAGGACCCGGCTGGCGGAGGCCGGCTTCGATGCCGTGCCCCGGGTGGACGAGCTCGAACTGCACGCGGATCTTCTCCACTCGCTCATCCGGCAGGGCGAGTTGGTGAGGGTGTCCGCGGAGTTCGTCTACCTCCCCGAGCACATCGACCACATCATCGAGGTGATTCGCTCGTTGACCTCGCCTTTCACCGTCTCGGAGTTCAAGGATCGGGCCAACGTCTCCCGCAAGTACGCCGTGCCGCTTCTGGAGTGGGCCGACGGTGCCGGACTGACCGTTCGCATGGGTGACCGTCGAAGAGTCCGGGATTGATGACGAGAGGGGCGGACCGAGCGGTCCGCCCCTCTCCACTCATCGGGATGACCTCAGCGAGCGGCCGCAGACGCCACACGCTCCCGGCGATCGGATTCGGTCATGCCGCCCCAGATTCCGAACGGTTCCCTGATGTCGAGGGCGTAGCTCGAGCATGGGTCCTGCACGGGGCAGACGTTGCAGATCGCCTTGGCCCTGAGTTCGCGCCGTTCGCGATCATCCTTCCGCTCGAATGTGCTGGGCGGGAAGAACAGATGGGCGTGGTGGCCGCGGCAGAGCGCCTCGGCCTGCCATTCGTCCGTCGTGTTCACGAGGCTCCCTTCCTCTTAGGGTCGGAGAGGGACGGTAGAACCGACTCCCAGAATCCGCCAGAGAAATTCTTCCAGGCCTAGACAAGGATTTCGCGATCCGGGGAGTGCGCACGGACAACCGAAGCGCACATGCAGGGCGAGTGGACGATCCGGAGACGGCGAACTCGGGCGGCGATCGAACGAAGCGAGGAACAGGCCCGAACGCAGGCCTCAGCCGCCTCGAACCGGTTCGACCTCCAGGTACCAGCCCTCGACGGCCACGACCTCGATCGCATCCCCCGGTCCGATCCCCGCCTCACGATGGGAGGTGGCTCGCCAGTGGGCTCCGTTCACCTCGACCTCTCCGTCAGGGACGAGGGCTGTCACCGCCACTCCCTTCTCACCGATGAGGCCTTCGCGACCGATCGTCTGGGTCGAGAACCGCGACCGTGCCACCGTGGGCATCGCGACGAGGAAGAAGAACGCCGCCGCGGCCACCGTCACGATCACACCCGCAGCCCCCGGCCGGATCTGGGGCGCCGCATCCGTGAAGAGAAACCCGGCGACCGGCAACAGCGCCAGACCGAGGACGGACAGCGCACCGATTCCGCCCCGCTGATACCCGACCGCACACACCCACACGGCGAAGACGGAGAGCGCCACCGCCCACCATCGGACGGGGAGGGTTGCGATCCCGTACGCGGCGAGGAAGAGGCTGACGCCGGCAACACCCGCCGCGAGTCCCGGGCCGATCGCATAGAACTCGAACGCGGCCACGGTGAGCCCCGCCACGAGAAAGAAGAACGCCGCTTCCGGAGACGCCGCCAGCCGGAGGAACTGGTCCCACAGATTGGGCTCACGAATCGTGGTCGGAAGCACGGATACGCCCTCGGAGCCGTCCGGCGCGACGAACGGACGAACGGTCGTGAGCCGCACCTCTCCGCCTGCACGGGCAGCCATTCGCCCGTCGAGCTCCTGAGCGACCTGTCGCGGCGCCGCCGTCTGGGGAGAAACCTCGATCCCCGGCACCTCCTCCACCGGGAGGCTCTCATCGAGAAGACGCACATCGGGAACGTCGACGAGCGGCGAGGCCCCGCCGGCGGACGCGCCGGCAATGGTGGGCAGCAGGAATCCGATCTCGCTCTGCGGTGCGGCAAATGCCCGGTCGGCGGCGAGAACGATCTGACCTGCGCCGCCGTGGGCACGGGCCGGGGATGGACCGACCCAGGCGACCACCGGAACCGGCGGCGAGGCCACGAGGTCGATGAGCATCCTCAGGCGGTCCTCTCCGCCGATCACACCCGGCGAGTCGACCTGGAGGATGACGACTTCGACGCCGGCATCCGCAGCGGCTTCGATCGCTTCGATGGCGAAGTCGATGATGCGCCCGTCGAGGGCCCCGGACAGGTCGATCACCTCCACCGTCCTCTCCGCGTCCTGGGCGAACGCAGGCAACGACGCCCCCAGGGCGATGGTGGCGAGCACGAACAGGGCGAGACGGCGCGGGGTCACACAGCGATGTTAGATCGGGGAGGAACGGCCGAACCCTCTGCGACTACAGTCTCCCGCCTATGGCCAACGTGCTCCTGGTCGCGGACGCCGAGTGGGTTCGCAACGACATCGAAGCCGCCATCTCCGATCCGACTACATCGGTCACGGTGCTCGATGATCCGGCGCGGGCCGCCACGGTGGCCGCCCGGACCCGGTTCGACCTGATCGTGGTCGACATGCAGGTCAAGAGCATGGGCGGCATGGCCATCATCCGGCTGTTGCGCGACGCCATGGCCACCCAGGAGATGGAGCCGGTTCCAATCATCCTGCTGTTGGACCGGGCCGTCGACTCCTTCCTCGCCAAGCGTGCCGGTGCCAGCGCCCATCTGATCAAGCCGATCAGCGCCCAGGCCTTCCGCTCCACCGTCGATGCGCTGACCCCGGTTTGACCGTGTCGAAGGGCCGAGGGTCGCGCCGCCCATGACGGGCTTCCACATTGCACTGCTGGTCATCCTGGGAGCCTGCATCCTCCTGTCAGGGTTCTTCTCGGGTTCGGAGACGGCGATCGTCGGCCTCCCGCGTGAGCGAATGGGGCAGATCGAGACGCGCGGGGTCCGGGGTCGGCGGCTGGCCGATCTCGTCTACGACATCGAAGGGACGCTGGGAACCCTCCTGGTGGCCAACAACTTCGTCAACATCCTCGGAGCATCGGTGGCGACCACCCTCACCATCGACTTGGTCACCTCCCTCGCAGATCGCCAGACCGGCGACACCTTTGGCCCCTGGATCTCGACGCTGGTGGTCACCAGCGTCATCCTCGTAGTGGGAGAGATCACTCCGAAGACTCTGGCGGCGCGACGGCCGGAGCAATTCTCGATGTTCGTGGCTCCCACCATCTGGTGGCTGGGGCGCATCCTCGAACCGATCGCCCGGATCTTCATCGGGATCAGCCGATGGATCCTCCGACTCCTGGGCGTGGACACCCGCCCCACCGTGTCGGCCACCGAGGAGGACATCGTCGCCCTCGCCCTCATCGGCGAGGAGGCCGGGGTGATCGAGCAAACCGAGAGAGAGATCCTCGAAGCGCTGTTCGCACTGGCCGACCGGCCGGTCAGGGAGGTGATGACTCCCCGCCTCGAGGTGGTGGCCCTCGAACTGGGGAGCACCGAGGAACTGGCACGACGGGCCGTGGCGACATCGGCCCACTCCCGGTATCCGGTGATCACGCCCGGCGGCACGCTCGACGATGCGGTGGGGATCCTCTACGTCAAGGACATGCTCCGCAGCTCGGGAGAGGGGGGAGACATCGATCGGCACCTCCGCGAGCCGGTCTATCTCCCCGAGAGCATGCCGATCCTCGCCGCGCTCCAGCAGCTCCGCCAGAAGCGGATCAGCTTCGGGCTGGTGCTCGACGAGCACGGCGGGGTCGACGGGATCGTCACGGTCAAGGATCTGGTGGCGGAGCTCGTGGGAGAGATCCAGGACGAGTACGACCCTCGCGAGCCCGCCATCTACCAACTGGGCGATCAGGTGTGGATCGTGGAAGGCCGCGTGCCGGTCGAAGAGCTGGAACAGAGGCTCGACCGGGATCTGCCGGATGGTCCGTATTCCTCGGTCGCCGGCCTCTACCTCACCTCGGCCGGCCGCATCCCCCAGGTCGGAGACTCGATCGTCGTCGAGGACGTGACATTCACGGTGCTGCGGATGGACAAACGCCGGATCGATCGCATGCGAGTCGAGTCACCGGCCCGCGAATCCGGGAGCGGCTGAGGCCACTACACTTCCGCCCCTCATCGGGACGTAGCGCAGTTTGGCAGCGCGCAGCGTTCGGGACGCTGAGGTCGTGGGTTCAAATCCCACCGTCCCGACCAGAGAAATACCAGACCAGAGGCCGCCCTCCGGGGCGGCCTCTGGTCTGGGGATCGGTCCCACCTTCGCACACACGGCGGGCAGGTTCGCCCTGTGTCAGTCGCCAATCGGTCGCAACGAGGCGGGGGAAAGGCCGCTCAAGCCTTCCTTGTGGGCCCAGACACCGATTGCCGCCATGTCGGAACGGCCCGTCGGCCCCAGCGAGGCCGGAGAGAGCCCGGAGAGCCCTCCAGCCTGCGCCCAGCCGGCCAGCGCGGTCGACGGATCGATCGGCACGGATGCCAGCGATGCGGGAGACAGGCCGGTCACGTTGTGGCTCTGCGCGTACCGGGCGAGCAGCGCCAGCTGCCCAGCGTTCGTCGACGGATCGACTCCCGCTCGTAGAACGTTCTCGACCCGGATGAGGGAGGCAGGAGATAGCCCGGACAGGCCTTCCGACGTCGCGTAACCCGAGATCGAGGCGTGCTCGGT
>DATCZS010000159.1:0-2449 GCA_036525795.1 Acidimicrobiia bacterium
ATCGCGGGCGTCGAGCCACAACTCTGTCCCGGTCTGGTGCCCGAGATCCGCAAGGGCGAACGTCGCCTTGGCGGCCCCTCCCGTGAGCGGCCGACTCCACGCTTCGGGTTGGGACAACTCGGTGAGAACGGCCAGCGAGTCGATCCCCGTCCAGTAGAACCGGGCTCTCTCCACGCCTGCCTGAGACTGGACAGCCTTGCAATACGCGAGCGCAGCAAGGGCGAACTGGTTGCGGTCGGCGTCGTCACGACGCTCCCACCGTTGGACTCCGATTGCCATCGAACACCTCTCGTCGGAAGCCCGACTCTATCCGGCCGGCCGTGGCGGGGCCGGATGAAGGGCGTCCCTCGATGGTCGGATTCCGGCGCGAAGGACCGCCGGTCCTCGATACCCTTCGTCGATCCTGGCGTCCGGTTGAGCCGATCTTCCGCGCCGGCGGCCGCCGTCAGGCCGGATTCCCCATGGTGCGCATGAACACTTGCATCCCGTAGTGGATGGCGATGAGCCCGCCCAACTCCATGATCTCTGCCTCGGAGAAGTGGCGCTTGCCCTCGGCATAGAAGCCGGCATCGACCTGCTCGGGCCGGCGGTACATCAGCCAGGCGTATCGCAGGGCCCACTTCTCGGCGTCGGTGAAGTCGGGGTCTGTCTCGAACCCGGTGCGACCCGCCGCGATGCGCTCTTCGGTGAGACCCGAGGCGAGGGCCTCCTTGGAGCGGAGGTCGCCGAAGTAGGCGTCCTCGGCCGTGGACGCCAACTGAAGACGAACGATCTCCTTGAGTCGATGGTCGACATTGCCTTCGAACAGCGACTCGGACATGGCGCCCCAGATCGCCTCGGCGTAGCCGGGCACTCGGGCCAGGATGCGCAGGAATACGGTCTCTTCGTCGCCGAGTCGGGCGAACGAATCGAGGTCGATCCCTTGCGTCTGTGCGTCACTCTTCGGAATCGGATCGACCGCGGCCATCAGCTGTCCCCTTCTCCGCCGGTTCCGTCGCGCCGGGCGAGGGCCCCCGTCACCCTCTCGCTGAGGTGCGACACCGGCGAGTCTCCGAAGATCCTCCTGGATTCGTCCTGGCTGACGAGGGTGCCGTCCGGGGCGAACATCGGATAGAAGTCGAGCGTTCGGAAAAACGTGTGGTAGCCGACGTTGAACCCGATGAATACCCCCAGTTCCACGATCTCGGCGTCGGTGTAGTGCTCCCTCAGCCGGTCGTAGAACGATGCGTCGATCTGTTCAGGATGGAACTGCATCAGTTCGCTGTATTCGAGGGCGATCTTCTCGGCCGGAGTGAAATTGGGGCTGTGGCGCCAGTTGTCGACGCCTTCGTCGATGCGCTCCTCGGTGAGTCCATTCCGCTTCGCCGAAGCGGATCGAACATTCCCTCAATAGTTGCAGCTGGCCGCTCGGGACAACTGCACCCGAATGATCTCCTTCAAGGAGTGGTCGATCGACCCCGTGTTGAAGACCGTACCCCAGGCGATGTACAGCGCCTTCGAGAGGGCGGGATTGTGCCCCTGAATGGCGTGAAATGCGGGATCCGGCGCCCGGTGCTTGAGACACCTGCGGACGAATGGCGCCAGCTCCGATTCGAGCAGATCGTCGATTGCGAGCATCGATATGTTGGACATTCCACCTCCCATGTCGGGACTTCTTCGATTGTGATTTCAGTCTTTCGCGAGTGGATCGCCCCGCATGTCTCGGCCCGTATGGGCCCGACCGTCGATGCCGTCGGCGGTCCTGGGGGCAACGCCCGACCGGATACGCACGATCCGACTTTGAACGGAATCCATGCGGTGGTCTTTGGGGAGATCCATCACGGCCGAGGTCCCGGCCATTGTTCTGTCGAGGCCAAGGCCTGCTTTGTGGGCGATCGCACCGCCCAGCCGGTTCATTGGGACCCAATCCTTCCTGTGTTGATCGCCGACACATCGAGCCTTACGCCGGTGCTGGTGACGGGAATGTGTGGCATTATGAGCGAACCTAGCAGCGAGGGAGGACCGCCACTCATGCCCATGTCAGATGAGCACAAGGCCGCATTGGCCGCCGGGAGACGTGAATCCCGCATCATCAAGTCCTATCTGAATGCGCTTGGGGCTCGTCGCCCGGGACGGCCCGTGACGAGGGAGTCGGTTGCTGGGCGCATCGAGGCGTTGCAGGCGAAGATCGACACCGAATCCGACCCCCTCAGAAGGGTCGAATTGACCCAGGCGAGACTCGATGCAGAGGACCAGTTGGCTTCGCTCGCCGATTCCGAGGACCTCGAAGGCCTCGAGCGGGATTTCATCGAGGTTGCACGGTCCTATTCAGACCGGAAAGGCATCTCTTACGCAGCCTGGCGGGAGTCCGGGGTGGCGGCTGCCACCTTGAAGGCAGCTGGAGTTCCGCGCACTCGTCGCACCTGAAAGAAGCTCAATCCCAGCCGAGTTCGTGGAGACGGTCGTCGTC
>DATCZS010000160.1:0-7671 GCA_036525795.1 Acidimicrobiia bacterium
CACCTGTTCGCTCATCAGGATCGTCTCGATCGTGCGGGGGTAGACGTTGATGCCCCGGATGATCAGCATGTCGTCTGCCCGGCCTTCGAGCCTTCCGATCCTCCGTCCGGTGCGACCGCACGGACACCCGCCAGGAAGAAACCGGGTGATGTCCCTGGTTCGGTAGCGGATGACCGGCTGGGCGTGCTTGGTGATCGTGGTGAGAACCAACTCGCCCGGTTCACCCTCGGCAACCGGCTCGCCGGTCTCCGGGTCGAGGATCTCGGGATAGAAGTGATCCTCGAACACGTGCATGCCGCCCTTGTTCTCCCGGCACTCGGCGGCGACGCCCGGCCCGATGACCTCGGAAAGGCCGTAGATGTCGCAGGCGTCGTATCCGCCGCCCCACGCCTCTTCGATCTTCAGCCTGAGGCCCTCCGACCACGGTTCCGCGCCGTGGATCCCCCATCGCAGGCGGATGTTGCGTCGCTGGTGGGACTCTTCGGCTCGCTCGGCCAGGAGCAGCGCGAACGAGGGGGTGCAGGCCAGTCCGGTGGCGCCGGAATCGGCCAGCAGCGAGATCTGGAACCCCGGGTTTCCTCCCGAGGCGGGAATGGCCGCCGCCCCCAGTTCCTCCACCCCGAAGTGGAGGCCCAATCCGCCGGTGAAGAGGCCGTAGCCATAGGCGATGTGGACGAAGTCGTCGCGGGAGCCTCCGGCGGCGGAGAGGGAACGGGCGTTCACCTGGGCGAAGATGCGGATGTCGTCGGCGGTGTACCCCACGATCGTCGGCTTCCCCGACGTCCCGGAGGAGGCGTGGATCCGTACGAGGTCGCTCATCGGGACGGCCAGCATCCCGTATGGATAGGTTTCCTTGAACTCTTTCTTCTCGGTGAACGGGAGCTGGGAGATCTGATGGACCGAGGTGACGTCGCCCACCCCGGCGAGCTTGCTCGACCAGTACGGGCTCTCGACGTGTTTGAGGCGGTCCACCATCGACGCCAGCCTGGAGGACTGGAGGTGTTCCAGGGACGACCGGTCGAGCGTCTCGATCTCCTGCAGGTACACGCCGTCCTCCTTGCTCGTGGCGTTCCCCGGGGCCGGGTTCAGTCTGGCAGTTCATGCCCGGTGGTGTAGGGGCCTGACGGTTCGAAGCCGACCCGCGCCGGCGGACAGCGGTGGCAACGGCCGCGGCGGCGAATCCCGTCGCCCGCCCTGGGTCGCCGCCACCGCTAGCCTGCCGGCCATGTCCTCAGCCTCAGACACCATCTCCGAGACCCGGCACGATCCCCGGCTCTCCGATGGCGATCACGAACGGTTCGCCCACTACGTGAAGAAGTCGGACATCGTTCGCTCGAATGTCGAAGGCGTCGAGGTCGAGGCGCTGTGCGGGAAGCGCTGGATTCCCAACCGGGACCCGAACCGCTATCCCGTCTGCCCCAGCTGCAAGGAGATCATGGCCGCCCTTCGCGGCTGAGTCCTACCAGCCCAGCCGGTCGAGCCGGTCGGCGACCATGCGCGGATACGAGCCGCCGAACAGGCGCACGTGGACCAGCAGGTGGTGCAACTGGAGGGCAGCCCGTCGCCGTTCCCAGCCCTCGGGAAGCGGCCAGGCGTCGAGATAGCCGTTCCACATCGAATCCGGAATCCCGCCGAAGACCGCCATGAACGCCAGTTCGACCTCCCGGTCCGAATAGGACACCGCCGGGTCGATCAGGAACGACCCGTCGACGATGTTGCCCGCCCACAGGTCGCCGTGCACGAGACTCGGCGCCGGCTCGTGCTCGTCGAGGAGGAAGATGAGCGGGCCGTCGCAGGCGCGCCGCAGCCGTTCGGCCAGGTCGGGTGGCACCGCCGGGTCGGCGAGATGCACCATGACCCGGTTGGCCGCGTAGAACGAACCCCAACCTCTCGTCCAGGGGTTGGACTGGGGAAGCGGTCCGATCACGTTGTCGATCGGGTAGCCGAACCGGTCGGCGGTGTGCCTGTGCACTGCGGCAACCGCCCGTCCCAGCGCCGTCCAGTCGGGTACGCCGTGAACCTCCGACATCGTCACGCTGCCGATGTCGGCCGCCAGCACCTCGGGTACCGGTGCTCCGGCGGCGGCGAGGGTGCGGAGGCCGTCTGCCTCGAGCCGGGCGTCGTACTCGGTGAACTTGGTCACCGCCGGTCGGCCTTCGAAGATCGTCCGTTCCACGCGGGCCCACGCCATGGCGTGATGGTGCCAGCTCCGGCGCTCACCCGGGGCGGCGATCCTGCTCCTTCGGTGTCGCCTGAGCCATCTTGCTCACGCCGGTGGCAGCCCAGCCAGTGGTGCTCAGGCTGATGTCGCCGCAGCGAAGACAGACCGCTCGTCGGATTCCGGCGACCGCGCTGACCACGACGTCGTGTTCGCAGCGACGGCGACGCCGGTCGGTCGCCCGCAATGCCCTTCCCGTCACCATGTGCCCCCCGGTGCCGATCTCCGGATAAGGCTATCTGGGAGGCTCCCACCGCGGAAGTGGTCTTTTTGCGCGCTCTGCGCCGTTCAGCCGAGCGGCGGCGAGTTCGCGAGATGTCCCACGACACCGGCGGCGGCGGGAAGGATCACCTCGATCATGCGCCGGTAGTCGTCGTCGGTTCCGTAGTACGGGTCCGGGACGTCGCCGGCGTCGGCGTTCGGGTCGAAGCTGCGGAAGAGCCGCACCTTGGCCTTGGCCGTCTCGTCGGGGGCCAGGGCCAGGAGGTCCTCGAAGTTGCGATGGTCCATGGCGAGGATCAGGTCGTGCCGATCGAAATCCGATCGATCGACCTGGCGGGCGGTCCCGGTCACCTCGAGGCCGACCCGCGCCGCCGCAGCCACCGAGCGCGGATGCGGCGGCTCGCCCAGGTGGTACCGACCGGTTCCGGCGGAGTCGACCTCCACCGCCACGCCTGCGTCTGTCGCGGCCCGCCGAATCGCCGCCTCGGCGGCGGGGGAACGGCAGATGTTTCCGAGGCACACGGCCAGTATCCGGATCATCTCCGGGAGGCTACGGGTCTCAGGGGCCGACGCAACCCCGGGCCGCCTCATTCCTCGCAGTCCACCCCTCTGGCGGCCGGGAGCGTGCCGTCGTCGAAGGCCGCCTCCACCCCGTAGGGGACGATCCGTGCGCTCGTCACCGTCCGCTCCGTGCGGACCGCGGGAAGAGCGGCAACCGGTATCTCGACGGCGAATGCCACGATCCCGGTGTCCGGTGTCAACGCAGATGCGGCCGCAGCCATCCGGTCCCAGGCCGCTTCGGCGATGTGTCTCCCGGTCACGACGGTCCTCCCCTCGTCTGCTGCCCGCCGCAGTTCTCTCGCCCGCTCGACGCCGTCGATCCATGCGAACCGGGTCGGTTCCTGGCCGGGGAAACCGCCGGACGCGGGAACGCACACCTGATCGACACGCCACACAGCTGCCACGGCGGATCCGAACCGGTCGGCCGTGACGCCGGCGTCCTCGAGTGTGGTGGGTTCGCGCAGTGAGACGGCGACGGATACGACGGCATCCGGATGTGCCACCACCACGATCTCCTCGACCGCTCGATCGACGGATGCGCGGTCAGGTGGCGGGGGCACCGTGGTCTCGGCGGGCGGCACGGTGGTCTGCGGAGGGGCGGTTCCGAAACATCGCGACGCCTCCTCGGCGCTGTCGGTCGCGATGACGCAGGCCGGATCGATGTTTCCGGCCACCACCTCGGTCGCCATCTGCACGCAGTCGCCCACCGGCACAGATGCGCACCAGTCGCCGAACGTCGCCGGTTCGGCCGAGCGGACGCACGCCGAGGCGAGGAGACCGACGGCCGCGTACAGCGCCAGCATGGTTCGGAAGTGGTTCATTCGATCGTCCGCGTGCTCCCGGCGCCTCGATCAGACGTTCCCGCCCCCGGCGTCGGTTCCAGGGGGAGTTCGGGGACCGGACGCGGCGGCGATGCGGGTCTGCGCCAGCTCGACGTATCCGGGGTCGGTGTCGAAACCGACGTAGTGACGGCCGGTTTCGATGGCGGCGACCGCGGTGCTGCCTGACCCGATGAACGGGTCGAGGACCAGGTCGCCCTCATAGGTGTACAGCTCGATCAGGCGTCGGGGGAGCGCCACCGGGAAGGGAGCAGGATGCCCGACCCTGGTGGCCGATTCGGAAGGGATCTCCCAGACGTCGACGGTGGCCTCGAGGAATTCGGCGGTCTCGATGCTGGGGACGTGAGGCAGACCGGCGGCCTGTCGTTGTTTGCGGGTGAGCGCACGGTCGAACCGACCCTTCGACGCCACGATCACCCGCTCTGTCAGGTCGCGCAGCACCGGGTTCTGGGGGCTTCGAAACGATCCCCAGGCGCAGGAGCCGCCCGCACCCTTGGCCTTCTGCCAGATGATCTCGCCCCTCAGCAGCATCCCCAGATCGTCCTGCAGGATCGAGATGACGTCGGCGGACAGGGACCGATATGGCTTGCGGCCGAGGTTGGCGACGTTCACCGCCATGCGGCCTCCGGGCTCGAGGGTCTCGAGACAGGCTGCAAAGACGTCGCGGAGCATCTCGAGGTATTCGAAGTAGGTTCCCGGGATGTGCCCCTGGCCCATGTCGACCTCGTAGTCCTTGCCCGTGTAGTACGGGGGTGAGGTCACCATCAGCGCCACCGAGTTGGGCCGAACCTGGTCGGGAGACATCGCCCGGGCGTCACCCGAGAAGATCGTATCGACCGATACGGGGGCCTCGATGGTTGTCTCGTTGCTGATCGCCGCCGGTGTGAAGCGCTGGTAGAAGACGGACGCATCGTGGCTCTCGCGGCGCCCGGATCCGAACGTCGAGGTTGCCGTTGCGGCGCGGGAGCGGGGAGTCATGGCCGGAACGGTAGCCCTGCGAGGTCGCGAATCCTCGGCTTGCACCGTCCCGACGCGTCTGCTCGCGATTTTCAACGGTATGCTAACTATTGCAAGCATTCCGCTCCACCAGAGGCCCGGCATGAGCATTCGACATCACACGGCGCAGGCGACGCTCGGCGACGGCACCGTTGTCGACCTGCGCCCGGTCCACGCAGACGACGGACCTCTGCTGGCGGATGGATTCGAGCGGTTGTCTCCCCGCGGCCGGTTCATGCGGTTCCTCGCCCCCACCGGCCCCCTGACCGCGCGCCAGCTGTCCTATCTGACCGACGTCGACCACCAGGACCACGTTGCGTGGGGGGTGCTCCACGATGGTGAGCCGATCGCGGTGGCGCGATTCGTTCGCCTTCGCGAACGACCGGACGAGGCCGACGTTGCGGTCACGGTGATCGACGATCGTCAGGGGCGGGGGATCGGCCGGCTGCTCATCCGGGTTCTGGCCGTCTCGGCGCGAGCGATGGGGGTGGCGACCTTCCACTTCGACGTGCTCGCCGAGAATCGCGCCATGCTCGGGATGATCGACTCACTGGGCGGTCGCAGGGAAGCCGGGGGGAAGGTGATCCACGCCCTGGTCCCCACGGCCTTCATCGAGCCGCCGGAAGGCGTGGAGGGCGACCTGGTCGGGTTGCTGGAGACGGCCCGTCGCGAGGCAAGGGGAGAGGTCGTCAATCCCCCGGGTCGAGCTCGAGCGACGCCGAGTTGACGCAGTAGCGAAGCCCGGTGGGATGCGGGCCGTCGTCGAAGATGTGGCCGAGGTGGCCCCCGCATGCGGAGCACAGGATCTCGGTGCGAACCATTCCGTAGGACGTGTCGGACTTCTCGGCGATGCGTCCGTCGTCGACCGGTTGGTAGAAGCTCGGCCACCCGGACCCCGATTCGTACTTCGTGTCGGAGCTGAACAGCTCGGTACCGCACCCGGCACATCGGTAGACGCCCTGGCGCTTCTCGTTCCACAGTTCGCCGGTGAACGCCGGCTCGGTCGCACCCTGGCGGAGGATGCGGAACCGCTCCGGAGAGAGCCTGGCGCGCCACTCCTCTTCGGTGGTGGGAAGGTCGCTCATCCCCAGAACCATACGCCGGGTGGGGCGCTACACCTCACCACGCAAGCAGACGGTCCACGAAGGCGCGCTGGGCGGGATTGAGCAGCATGCGCGCCTCGTCGGGAGCCGCCCACCGGACGACGTCGATCTCCGGGAAGGTCAGGAGCCGGCCCCGCCACGGCATCGTGACCGTGTCTCCGGCCAGCGTCTCGGGGTCGTAGTCCGCCTCGATCGCCCACGCCACCACCCGCTTCCCCGAACGCTGGATCACCTCGCCGAGCTCGAGGACCGCTCCCACCGGGGCCCGCCAGCCGGTCTCCTCCTCGAACTCGCGCCGGGCGGCGTCGTATGGATTCTCCCCTGGTTCCACCATGCCCTTGATGATCGACCACGACCCCTCGTGGCGATTGGCCCACAGGGGCCCTCCGGGGTGTGCGACGAGCATCTCGAGCTCGTGACGACGTCGAAAGGGGAGGATGCCGGCGCTGAACACCGGGAGAACCATACGGGCCGGGCGTCCCGTGTGGCCTGCACGGTCGTAGGGGCTCGGGGCGGTACGCTGCGGATGTGACGGAGATCGACATCGCCACGGCCGGACGATTCCTGCCTGTCCCGATGCCGGAGTTCTCCCTGCACGCCCGTCAGCGGCTGGCGGACGGCCTGCGAGACGCTGCCCTCCAGCAGTTCGACCAGGCGATCGCAGGCCTGACCGAGGGAGGGGACATCGATCCCGCCATCCACGAGGCCCGAAAGGCCATGAAGCGGATTCGAGCCATGCTCCGGCTGGTTCGCCCGGTCATCTCCCACGACGTCTATCGAGCCGAGAACGGCATCCTGCGCGACACGGCCCGGATGATCGCCCCGATCCGCGACGGGCGGGTGATGGTCGACACCGTCAGGGACCTGCGCGAGCGGTTCGCCCTGCAGCTTCGCCCGACTGCCCTCGACGGTCTCGAGCAGGCGCTGGCTGCCCGCCATCAGCGAACCCGGGCGGTCTTGATGCACGACCATGGCGCAGTCCGCCACACGGTGTACGTGCTCCGGTCCGCCCGTGCCAGGTATGCGTCCTGGCCGGTCGAGGACGACGCCGTCAACGGCCGAAATGCCATCTCTCATCGCTACGAGTCGGTGGGGGAGGGCCTGGAGGCCACCTACCGCCGGGGCCGGGACGAGATGCGGACCGCCATCGACCATCCCACCGCCGAGCACTTCCACCTATGGCGGAAGCGAGCCAAGTACCTGCGTCACCAGACGGAGCTGCTCATGCCGCTCTGGCCCGAGGTGCTGGAGGGCTACGCCGGGACGCTGCACCAGCTGGGGGAGGTCCTGGGCGCCGAGCACGACCTGGCCGAGCTGCTCAGGTTGGTGGTGCACGTTCCCGACCTGGCTGCAGATCCGATCGAACGATCACTCCTGGTGGCGCTCGCCCAGCACCGGCGGCGCGAGTTCCAGACCACCGCCATCACGATCGGGCGCCGGATCTACTGTGAGCGCCCGGGGGATTTCACCCGCCGCCATCAGGCGTATTGGGAGGCGTGGGAGACCGAGACGCGACCGGCGGAAACCGCGCTCTAGCGGCCCCGGTCTCGGCCCGACCACCCACCGCCCGCGATCACTGGAAGCTCACGAACACGACCACCGGGTCGAGATCGAGGACTTGCTCGGCGGAGGCCATGGGGGAGTCCTCGTCGAAGAAGTTCTTCCATCCCCAACGCCAGGTGACCTCGTCCTGTCCGGCGGTGATCGCCCGGTAGGTCTCGTACTTGCTGGG
>DATCZS010000161.1:0-18756 GCA_036525795.1 Acidimicrobiia bacterium
GGGGGGTCTCAGGCGGGGCGGACGTTCCCCCGTCTCGACGTGCGGCTGTGGAAGGAGGAGACGCCCATCTTCGGGACGACGGAGAACGGTGACTGGCTCACCGCCAACGGAAAGGCCTTCCTGTTCGTCCTCGCGTTGCTGGTGATCTTCACGCTCCTGGCCAAGAACATCCAGCGAAGCCGGGTTGGCCGGGCGTTTCAGGCCATCCGCGATCGCGACGTCGCCGCCGAGGTGATGGGGGTCAACGAGTTCCGCTACAAGCTGATGGCGTTCGGGATCAGTTCGTTCTTCGCCGGCGTTGCAGGGGCACTGCTGGCCGGGTACTTCGGCCGGACGATCCCCGAGCGTTGGGACCTGATCCTGTCGGTGCAGTTCATCGCCATCATCCTCATCGGCGGGGCCGGGACGACGTCCGGGGCGTTGATGGGAGCGGCCTTCGTGATCCTGCTGCCCCGAGTTGTGCAGAACTTCACGGAGTGGCTGAAGGGCGCAATCGAAGAGGGAGGCATCGTCGCCACGATCGCCGATCCTTTGATCGCCACCAGTCAGAACGACTTCGGGTTGGTCAACACGTTGCCAGGCGTCGCCCCCGGCCTGAGCGTCTTGCAGCTGAACCAGGTGATCTACGGTTTGCTCATCATCCTGTTCCTCATCTTCGAGCCGCTTGGCCTGTACGGGATCTGGTTCAGAGTGAGGAACTACTGGAAGGGCTGGCCCTTCACATATTGAGATCTCCTGCCGGACTGAACCGGCAGGCGAACAGAGCCGGGAGTCCCGGCCGAGGAGGAGGAAGGAACGAGATGAAAGCACAGAGCAGGTGGCTTGCCTGGTTGATGGCCTTTGCTCTCATCATCGCCGCGTGCGGCGGCGACGATGACGGAGGCGAGACCGAGGAGACCACCACGACCACTGCCGCGCCGGCGACGACGGCAGGTGGCGGAGACGGTGGCACGACCGACACCACGGCTGCCGAGCCGACGGAGATCGCCACCGACTTCGGGGTGGATCTCGAGGCCGGGAAGATCTACGTGGGGATGCTGTCGGACCTGACCGGGCCGTTCGGCCCGCTCGTGTCGGCGATCCTGGCGGGAAGCCAGGCCTATTGGGCATCCGTCAACGCCAACGGCGGCATCAACGGGCTCGAGGTGGAGCTGGTCGTTCGGGACACGGCATACGTCGTGGACAACCACATCCAGTTCTACAACGAGATCAAGGACCAGGTGGTGATGATCGGTCACTCGACCGGCTCGCCTCACACCGTGGCGATCAATGACCAGCTCCAGGCTGACAGCATGCTGACGATCCCGCTCACCTGGTACTCGGGGTGGTCGGATTCGGCGATCAACGCAGCGCTGCTGTCGCACGGCACTCCGTACTGCATGGAAGCGCACAACACGATCGGCTACATCGTGACTGAAGCGCTCGAAGGTGCATCGACGATCGCCATCGCCTCGGTGCCCGGCGACTACGGCCAGGACTCGGCACAGGGCGCCAAGCTGGCGGCCGAAGCCGCAGGACTGACGGTGGTGTACGACGGCGAGGGCGCGATCATCCCCTCGGACGAGACCACCCTGACGGCGGTTGCCCGTGGCATCACGGACTCCGGCGCCGAGATCGCGTGGGTCGCAACCACGCCCTCGACGTTCTCGTCGATCTTCGGTCAGGCGCTGGCCTCTGGCTATCAGGGCCTCTGGTCCGGTCCGTCCCCGTCGTGGAATCCGGCGTTCATCGCTCCCGATTCGCCCATCAAGGACGCCATCGCAGCGAGCTTCATCGGAGGCACGTACACCAACGGTTGGACGAGCGCCGGGTCTGAGGCGTACACCCCGCTGCTCGAAGCGGCCGGACTCCCGGTGAGCGACTACTTCTTCGAGGGCATTGTCGAGGCGAAGATCGTGGAGGCGGCGCTGCGTGCTGCCTACGACAGCGGCGACATGACCCGCGCAGGCGTGCTCGCCGCCGGGAAGTCCCTGGAGGCGGTCGACTTCGACGGGATCGCCCCGACCGAGGCCTATACCGGCGCCGACAACGACCGGATCCAGCGGAAGGGCTACATCTACAAGCCCGATCCCGAGGGTCTGGCCGCCGGCACCAGTGGTGGTCGAACCGACCTCGAGGCCGGATACACGTCCGATCTGGCGGCGAACTTCGAGTTCACCGGCGCCTGCTATTCGCTGGGCGGCTGATCGAACGGTGAGACAGATGGGACGGCCTCCGGGCCGTCCCATCCCCTGACCGGTCGATGGAGTGAGATGCTGACGGTCGAGAACCTGGAAGTTGTCTACAACGATGTTGTCCTGGTGCTGCGCGGCCTCTCCCTGGAAGTGGGAGATGGCCAGATCGTGGCGTTGCTCGGCGCCAACGGCGCAGGAAAGACCACCACGATGCGGGCCGTCACGGGCTTGCTCGAGGTGCACGAGGGAGATGTCACCAAAGGTCACATCACCTTCGAGGGGACCGACATCACCCATATCGACCCGGCCGACCGGGTCAAGATGGGGATCAGCCAGGTGATGGAGGGGAGGCGCATCTTCGCCGAACTGACGGTGGACGAGAACCTGACGGCCGGGGCGTACACCAACACCAGTTCCAAGTCGGTGAAGCAGGCCCATGACCGGGTGATGACGCTGTTCCCTCTTCTGGCCGAGCGTCGCAAATCGGTGGCGGGATACATGTCGGGTGGCGAACAGCAGATGCTCGCCATCGGACGGGCCCTGATGCAGCATCCCAAGTTGCTCATCATGGACGAGCCGTCGCTGGGCCTCGCCCCGAGACTGGTACAGCAGATCCGCGACATCGTCGTCGAGATCAATCAGCAAGGGACGGCGGTACTCCTCATCGAGCAGAACGCCAACATGGCGCTGTCGATCGCCCACCACGGCTACATCATGGAGACCGGGAAGATGGTGATGGACGGCGACCCGAAGAAGCTGCTGGCCGACGAGGACGTCCAGGAGTTCTATCTGGGCCTCCATGGCGAAGAAGGCGAACGGAAGTCGTTCAAGGACGTCAAGCACTACAAGCGCAGGAAGCGGTGGCTGTCATGAGCCGCCGCTTCGCGGCGGCTCAGTCGCAAGTCGCAAGTCGCACGTCGCTCGTCGATCCTTGGTGTGCGCCATGAGCCATCTCCTGGAAGTTCGCGACGTCCGCCTGTCGTTCAAGGGGGTGCGGGCGATCGACCACGTGTCGTTTCATGTCGACGAGAACGAACTGTTCGCCATCATCGGCCCCAACGGGGCAGGGAAGACGTCGATCTTCAACTGCATCAATCAGGTCTATCACCCCCAGGAGGGCGACATCCTGTGGAAGGGCTCCTCGATCATGGGGCTGAAGCCCAACAGGACGGCCGAACTGGGCATCGCCCGCACGTTCCAGAACATCGCCCTCTTCGCCCACATGACGGTGCTCGAGAACATCCTCACCGGACGTCATGTACGGATGACGCACTCCTGGTTCTCGGGTGCGATGTGGGTGGGGCGGGCAAAGAAAGAGGAGATGGCCAATCGGGAACGGGTGGAGGACATCATCGATTTCCTCGAGATCGAGCAGTGGCGGAAATACCCGGTGGGCCTGCTGCCCTACGGCATCCAGAAACGGGTCGAGTTGGGCCGGGCCCTCGCCATGGACCCCCAGCTGCTGCTGCTCGACGAGCCGGTGGCAGGCATGAACCTGGAGGAGACCGAGGACATGGCCCGGTTCGTCCTCGACATCCGCGACGAGCTGGGGATCTCGATCATCCTGGTCGAGCACGACATGGGTCTGGTGATGGACATCGCCGACCGGGTGATGGTGGTCGACTTCGGCCGCAAGATCGCCGAGGGCACTCCCATCCAGGTGCAGCGCAACCCCGACGTGATCAAGGCCTATCTGGGCGAGGAATTCGAGGGCGCCGAGTAGTCACGCCCCCGTCAGCTGCGGCGACCTTCTCCCATCAGGCGCCAGGTGGCCGGGAGGAGCAGGCCGGCGGCCACCGCCTTCAGCACGTCGCCGAACACGAACGGTGCCACCCCCTTGAGGATGGCCTCGTTCACCGACATGCCGGCGTTGAACACGAGGCCGGAGACGCCGAAGGCGTAGATCACGAACGATCCGACGAGAAACGCCGTGAGTGCGTTCGGGAAGGCGCGGTCCTGGTGGCGCTCTGCGAGCTTCCCGACCATCGCTGCAGCCGCCACGAAACCCACCAGATACCCGCCCGTCGCCCCTGCGAAGGTGTCCAGCCCGGATCCTCCCTCTGCGAACACCGGCAGCCCCACCATTCCGAGGAGCAGGTACAGCATCTGGCTGGCCGCACCCGCCCGCACACCCAGCGCCGCACCCGCCAGCAGCACGGCGAAGGTCTGTCCGGTGATCGGGACGGGAGTGAAGGGGAGGGCGATTCGCCACTGGGCGGCCACGGCGGTCAAACCGGCGAATCCGAACACCATCACCAATGTCATCAACCGGCTCTTCGACGCCAATCGTGCGCCGAGCACATTCGGGGCGACTGCGAGCATTCCTGACCTCCTGATGGCGAGCGGCGGCGAGTGTATTGGCTGCGGACCGTACTCGCACGTGAACCACAACCCGCGGGCCGCGTCTCGAGTCTCCGTGCCGGGACCCGCCGAGGGTACCGGCGGGGACGCCGCCGCGGGCGGGACCCGGCGGCGCATTCGCCCAGTCCGGGGATACGATTCCCGCCATGAACGCCGAGGCCCCGCACCGAACGCCGCGCTGGGTGATCGCCCTGTTCGTGGGGCTCGCCCTGTCGGCCGGGCTCGCCGTCGGCGCCTGGTCGTTGGAGCTCCCCTATCTGGCCTTCTCGCCGGGACCCGTCGGAGACGCGGTCGACTCTGTGATCGTGGCGCCGGATGTGGAGGTGTACCGGCCGGACGGCGAGCTGCTGATGCTGACCGTCTCCGCCCAGGACCTCAACATCTACGAGATGCTGGCCACCGCCATCGATCCGTCGGTCGACCTCGTTCCCAAGGCTGCGGTCCGCCGTCCGGGCGAGTCCGACGAGGAGTACCGGAATCGCCAGCTCGATCTCATGGACCAGTCGATCCAGACCGCGATCTCGGTGGCGCTGTCCCGGGCCGGATACGACCCCGGGCCCAATCGGTACCGGATCGTGGAGGTATTCGGAGCCCACCCGGGCTCCCAGGTACTGGAACCGGGCGACGTGCTGGTGTCGGTGGACGGTGACGAGATCGCCACGGCCGACGACACCCGCGACGCCCTGGCCGACCGCAGGCCGGGTGACGTGGTGCCGGTCTCGGTGGAGCGCGACGGAGAGATCCTGGACCTGCAGATCGAACTCGGCGCGGCGGAGGGCGAGGATCGAGCCGTGATCGGGATCAGCATCGGCCCTTTCATCGCCAATCCGCCGCTCGACATCGACTCCGGGACCATCGGCGGGCCTTCTGCGGGGATGATGTACGCCCTTGCCATCATCGACCTCCTCGGCGATGACCAGCTGACGCATGGCCGGGTGGTGGCGGGCACGGGGACGATCCGGGGCGACGGCAGCGTCGGCGGCATCGGCGGAGTCAGACAAAAGGTGGTCGCAGCCGAAGCGTCCGGTGCCGAAGTGATGCTGGTTCCCGAGTCCAATTACGCCGAGGCGCTCACAGCTCCCCGGCTTTCGATGGAGCTGGTGCCGGTCGCCACGATCGACGATGCCCTCGCGGCGCTGGCGGCGCTCGACCCGGCGTGAGGCGAATGGTGCGGGATCGACGGGCTCTGTCGGTACCCTGGTTCTCGATGTCAGACACCACCCCAGACGACGTCTCCCGGGCGGAGTTCCGAACCGTGTTCCGGGGCTTCGACCCCGATGAGGTTCGCGCGTTTCTACGCACGGTCACGGACCAGGTCACCGAGCTCACCGCCGAACGCGACCGCCTGCGCGAGCAGATGACCGCGGCGGGGGGAAAAGCCCTGAAGCACGAGTTCGAGCAGGTCGGTCGCGAGGTGGCGAGCGTGCTGGAACAGGCGCGTCAGGCGGCCGAGGCGATGCGAGAGCGAGCGGCGGCCGAGGCGGCCCGGTGGCGTTCGGAGGCCATGGCCGACAGCGACGCCGAACTGCGACAGGCACGCGCCGACGCCGAGCAGCTCCGCGGAGACGCGTGGTCGACGGCAGAGGAGTTGCTGGCGCAATCCCAGCGCGAGGCCGCTCACCTCGTCGACGAGGCCAAGGCCGAAGCGCTGCGGTTGCAGGGGGAGGCCGAACGGGAGTCGCACCGGCTGACATCTGCCGCGCGCCGCCAGGCCGAGGAAGCGGTCCGACTGGCACGCATGGAGGCCGAACGTCTCACGATCGATGCCCAGGCCCGCCACGACGAGATCATCGAGACCGCCACCCGCCAGTCCGAGACCGCCCAGGAGCGCACCCGGGCCCTCGAACAGCGCCGCGACGAGCTCAAGAAGGAGCTGGAGACGGTTCGGGGCGCCCTCGCCTCGATGGAGGCGGCCATGGACGAGCGCCGCGAGCAGCTCGGCATGTCCACCACGGCGTCGAGCGCCCCTCCCAAGGCGGAGCGACAGTCTGAGGCGCCGCCGGGTCACTGGGTGCCGGGTGAAACGGTGCGGGTGGTGCGCCCCGAGCAGGCGGCGGGATCCACCGAGCCCACCGGCACCAAGACGCAGCGGATCGCGGAGGGTCCCGAGATCAGGCTGATCTCGGCCGAGGAATTGAAGGGACGGAAAGCGCCGGGGGAGCGGGACGAGGGAGAGCCGGCCGGCGAGCGGGGAGAGGCCGAAGAGCCAGGCGAAATCGAGCCCACCCCCGAGCCCGCAGCGCCCACACACCCGGCGGAGGTCGAGGCGACTGAGGCGATCGGGGAGCCAGGAGCCCCCGGAGAGGAAGAGGTCGTCGGTGAGGGCGAGCAGGCGCCTGCGGATGAGGCGGGCCTTCTCGAGGAGCCCTCCCCTGCGGAGAAGCCGCAGGCGCGCCAGCAGAGCTTCGACGATCTGGTGGGGTTGTTCGAGAGGCTGCGAACCGACACGAACGCCGAACCCGCCCAGGCGGCGCCCGCACCCGTTGAGGAGTCCGGCGGGTCCGATTCGCCACGGGAGGCAGTGGAAGATTCGCCGGGGAAACCCGAAGTTGCGGCCCCGGAACACGGAGTCCCGATCGAGCCGGCACAAGAGGCTCCGCAGTCGAACGGGGAAATGGATCCGTTCGCAGTCCGCGACCAGCTGCTTCTGCCGGTGAGCAACCGGGCGCTGCGCAACGTGAAGCGCCAGCTGGCGGAAGAAGGCAACGTCGTCCTGGAGGAGCTCCACCAGCATCCGGACGACTGGGCCCCCCGCGGCGAAGAGATCGAGGACAAAGTCCGTGCCGACCTCGTGGTGCTTCACGCCGAGAGCTTCGGCGCCGGCCATGCTGCCGCAGAACGGCTGACCGGCCGCCGGTTGACGAGACCCCAGACGCCCAAGGCCGATATGGCCGCCGGCTTTGCCGCAGACCTCGTCAGCGATGTCGAGCACGCCCTCGAGGAGGGTCGAGCCGCCGATCAGGGTGCTCTGCAGCTGCAGGCCACGGTGGCGCGGGTATTCCGGGCGTGGCGCACAGACGAGTCGGAGCGCCGGATGCGCCATGTCTCGCTCGAGGCGTTCAATCAAGGCATGGCGAGCACCCTCGAAGCCAACGAGATCGTTGAGGTCCGGTGGGTCGTGGCGGGACGCGGATGCGCGATCTGTCGTTCGCTCTCCACCGAGACGGTGTCGGAGGACATTCCACCGGCCCACGGTGGGTGTGAGTGCATCCTCGTTCCCCGCTGAGCCTGTCGGACCTGCCCGATCTGCGGTATCGCCCGTTGGGGCATACAATCGCCTTTCATGGTCATTCGGGCAGGAAGCCGTTACCGCGGAGTGGACAGGCGAAGAACGCTGACCGTCGTGGCGGTGATCGTGGCCGCCGTCTATCTGTTCTTCACCGGTCTGTCGACGGTCTGGACCGACTTCCTCTGGTTCCGATCGGTCGACTTCACCCAGGTGTGGCAGGTCCACATCCTCACGTCGATCGCCCTCGGCGCCATCGGCGGCGTCTTCGTGTTCGGGGTCGTGTGGCTCAACCTGTGGATCGTCGACCGCGTCTCGCCGCGCTATGAGCTGCTCGAGCTCGGCGCAGACGAAGAGCTCGTCGAGCGGTTCCGGGAGTGGGTCGAGCCCCGGCTCCGACTCGTTCGAGTAGGAATCTCGGCGGCGTTCGCCCTGCTCATCGGCGTGGGGATCGCGGCGTGGCGAGACGACGTCCTCTTGTTCATGAACCCGACGTCCTTCGGGGTCGCCGACCCGCAGTTCGACACCGACCTGTCGTTCTTCGTGTTCCGTCTGCCGCTGTGGTCGAACATCCTCTCGTGGGTGTTCAACATCACCGCGCTGACGCTGGTGCTGATCGTTGCGATCCACTACCTCAACGGAGGAATCCGGATCAGTCAGAGCCGGGGCCTGTCGATCCGCCAGGGAACGAAGGCGCACATCTCCGTCATGGTGGCGGTGCTCGCCGTCATTCGAGCCGTGACCTACCGGCTCGATGCGTTCGAACTCGTCTACACGCGTCAGGTCAACTTCTCGGGCGCCGGGTTCACAGAGGTCAACGCCCGTCTCCCCGCGCTCCAGTTGCTGGCCCTCGTCTCACTGCTGGCGGCTGCGCTGTTCGTATGGAACATATGGCGGAAGGACTGGACCCTGGCGTTCGTGTCCATCGGTGCCTGGGTGTTCGTCTCCCTGGCCGCCGGGCTCGTCTATCCCGCCGTCATCCAGCGTCTGCAGGTCGACACGCGCCCCCTCGACGCCCAGCGGCCGTACATCGAGCGGCACCTCACGTCGACCAGGGCGGCATATGGACTCGACCTGGTCGAGGTCCGGCCATTCGAGGCGTCCACCCAGCTTGAGGCCGCCGACATCTCCGCCAACCGCGACACCATCGACAACCTGCGCCTGTGGGATCCGGGGGTGCTCCGCCGCACGTACCAGCAGCTTCAGGAGATCAGGACCTACTACCGGGTGGACCGCGTGGACACCGATCGCTACGTGATCGGAGACAAGCCGACCCAGGTGATGATCGCAGTGCGGGAGCTCGAAGAAGGAGCCCAGGCGATCCCGGGCGACTGGCAGAACCAACGACTGATCTACACGCACGGGTTCGGGGCGGTGGTGAGCCCGGCGAACGCCGTCGAGGGAGACGGCCAGCCCGACTTCGTCCTTCGGGATGTGCCTCCGGTCACGACCGACGAGAACATCTCGCTCACGATCGACGGGTCGCGGGTGTACTTCGGTGAGTCATACATCCCCGGAAAGCCGGTGGTGGTCAAGAGCGGGACCCGGCCTCAGGAGGTCGACTTCCCGCTCGAATCGGTGATCTCGACCAACGAGTACGAGGGTGCTGCGGGCGTCCCCATCGACAGCATCGTCCGCAAGCTGGCATTCGCGCTCCGGTATCGGGATCTCAATCTTCTCATCTCGTCCCAGTTGCGCGACGACTCGCGCATCCTGATGACCCGCAACATCCGGGAGCGGGTCAACGACATCGCACCCTTCCTGGCGACCGACTCCGACCCGTACCCGGTGATCGTCGAAGGCCGGATCGTCTGGGTGATCGACATGTACACGGTGAGCGACCGGTACCCCTACTCCCAGCCCGTGGCCCGGGAGGAGACCCTTCGGCTTCCCCAGAGCTCCGGGCTTCCCCGCTCCGGCTTCAACTACGTGCGCAATTCGGTGAAGGCCACGGTCGACGCCCTCGACGGAACGGTCACCTTCTACGCCATCGACGACGAGGATCCGATCCTGGCGAGCTGGCGCCGGATCCATCCGGCCCTGTTCCAGGATGGCTCGACGATGCCGGTCGGCCTGGTCGAGCATCTCCGGTACCCCCAGGACCTCTTCAAGGTCCAGTCGGACATGTATCTGCTCTATCACATCGAAGGCGTCGAGGAGTTCTTCAGCCGATCCGACGCCTGGTCGATCCCCGCCGATCCGTCCACGCCGCTGCGTACCGGGATCGACGTGTTGTGGGGCGACGAACAGACCGGGCCCACGAGCTGGAACTTCCTCGACCGGTATCTCCCCAACTACCTGCTGTTGCGCCTGCCGGGGGAGGAGGATCTCTCCTACACGCTGATCCAGCCGTTCACGCCGCTCAACAAGCCGAACATGTCGTCGTTCCTCGTGGCCGATTCGACCCCCGGCCGCTACGGCCGGTTGATCAACTACCGCCTGCCCAGCGGATCGCTGGTGGAGGGAACCGGCCAGGTGGGACAGCGCATCAACCAGGATCCAGACATCTCCGAGCAGATCACCCTGTGGTCACAGGAGGGGTCGGATGTGCTGTTCGGGGACATGCTGGTCACTCCCATCAAGGACTCGATCCTCTACGTGATGCCGGTGTACCTGGCCGCCGAAGGTGACGGCGGGCTCCCCGAGTTCCGCCGGGTGGTGGCGGTGTTCGACGACCGCATCGAGTGGGCCGACACGCTGGACGGCGCCCTCAGGCTCGTGTTCGAAGGCGAGGTCGGCGAAGTCGAGCCCGGCGACGACGTGCCGCCTCCGTCGACGGGAGATGGCGCCGTCGACGACTTGCTGCGCCAGGCCGCCGAGGCATTCGATCGGGCCAACGCCGCGCTGCGGGAGGGAGATCTCTCCGAATACCAGAGGTTGATCGAAGACGCCCGGCGTCTGGTCGACGAGGCGCTCTCGCGGTTGGAGCCATCGGTCCGGAGCCGGCTCACGTTCGGCTGACCGCCTGCGGCCCGCAGGATCGAGGCGGCCTCCCTACCCGGACGAGGTGCTCGACAGCACGGCCCCGCCTGGTCGAGGAGACGCCCGCCACCCCCCGGCGCCCCGTCCGGCTTGCGTAGTCCCTGCGACGTCCTAGCATTGTCCCAACACCTACGACGCGGGGTGGAGCAGTCTGGTAGCTCGTCGGGCTCATAACCCGAAGGTCGCAGGTTCAAATCCTGCCCCCGCTACGAACGAACCCCCAGGTCACCGACCTGGGGGTTCTCTGTTGGATCCCCGGGGGCTCGGTGGGTTTCAGGGGCCGTCGTTCGTCGGCGGCAGGTCCACCTTGATCGTCACCGAGGGGGTCGAGGCTCCCCGTTCGGGGGTGAAGGCCACCATGAACACCAGGTCTTCATGCCCGTCGGCTGCCAGCCCGACTTCGCCCGGCGTGCAGGCGTCGATGTCGGCAGCGGGAACATCCGTGACCACGATCGGTTCGATCGGTGAAGGAATCGGGTTCTTCTTCCCTCCGTAGCCCTCCCGGAAGCAGAAGTCCCCGGGCTGGCTGTCCTTGATATGCACCTGCAGGCCGGCGACGTCAACCGCTTCGACGATGTCGATGATCCAGTCACCTTCGGCCGAGGACACGTCGAAGCAGGCGGCCGGCTTCTCGGGCGTCAGCGGCACCAAGAAGTCGTCTGAGGCGGATCCGACCGTCCACAGGGTGGGATCATCGAATTCCCAGTCCGCGCACGTGAGCCCCGCAGGTGGCTCCTGGCCGGGGGGCGTCTTGTCGGGCTTGGCCGCCAGGCCGGGGACGGCGAGGGTCAGGGTCAGCACCGAGATCGACGCCAGTGCGAGCAGCTTTCTCATCTCGCTCTCCTTTCACCGGTTTTGTGTCCGGACGGGAGAGGGCGTCACCCTTGGATCGAGCCGACCCACACTGCGGCGGAATCGTCGTAGTACCCGACCGCGATCAGACGGGCACCGTCGACCAGCACATCGACGGGATTCACGGGGCCGGAGGGGGAGCCGAATCCGCTCCCGGAGGTCTCGGCAGCCGTCCACGACTCCCCACCGTCGGCGGAGACCCATGCCAGCGCCTGGCTTCGCCCGTCCGGGAGCTGCAACCGCCCGACGGCGTACAGGCGCGTTCCGTCGGACACTGCGGCGGTAACGAACTGGGAGCCGGAACCGCCCAGAGCCGGATCGGTGATCAGCGACCACGACCGACCGTCATCCGACAGCCACACCGCCCCGTCCAGGTTGGAGGCTTCGGCGTAGTAGCCCACGGCGACGAATCTCTCCCCCGTCCACACGACGTCGTTCATCCCCGTTCGCAACCGGTTCTGGCCGGTCAGGGGGTCGGGTTCGCCGAACACCGCGTCGTCGTGGGGGATCCGCTCCCAGACGATGCCCGAGTCGCTCGCCACCACCGCGCTCTGGATCTCCCCATTGGAAGGGCCGCCCACCGCCACGACTCCGTCCGGTGACACCGCGATCCCCGCCACCCAGGTGACCCCCAGGTTCTCGTCCACCCAGTTCCAGTCGACTCCGTTCTCGGAATACCAGAACCCGAATCCGGCGGCGACGAAACGGCCGTCCACCATCGCGATCGACCACATGCAGCGACGCCCTTCCGGTTCGATGCGACGCCAGGTCTCGCCTGCGTCCTCCGACACCCAGACGAGAGGAGCCTCACACGAGGCAAGGTCAAGACCCGAGTCCGACAGACCGGTCACCACCACCCGGTCGCCATCCACCACGACGCCCATGGCGTTTTGGAAGCCTTCACCGCCAAAGATCGATCCGTCGTCGGGAACCCGATTCCAGGTCACCCCGTCGGGCGACAGCCACACCGCCGCGTCCCCTTCGGTGATTGAGTTCGTATTGCCGACCGCCACGAACCCGTCACCCAGAGCGCTGATCGCCTTGATCTCGGCCGGCTCCTCCTGGACAGCGATGCGGGTCCACTCGATCACGACGGGCGAAACACTCGGAGGAGACGTGGTCGTGGTACTGGTCTCCAGAGGCGCGGTTGTGGTGCTCGGCAGGGTGGTGGCGGGAGTGGCGGTGGTGGTCGGGTCGACCAGAACCACCGTGGTGTCGGGCGCCGGTGGCTCGGTCCCGGCGAGAAACACCCACACGAACCCGGCGGCAACCGCCAGGGCGCCGGCCAGCGCCAGGGCCGGGCCGTGTAACTGCCGCGGCCTCGCGATGCGGGACCACGCCATCTGTTCGAGGCGGGCATCCTCGCCAGGGGCGAAGACTCCCGACCCGTGAGGAACCGGGTTGGCATCGCTGAGGGTGCGCAGTGGATCTCTCATCGTGGGCTCTCGTCGGTCTCGTCTTCAATCTGTCCGGATCGCCCCAAGCGTCTCTCCAACCGCCGGCGCGCCCGGTAGAGCCGCTGGCGCGCCGCGTGCGCAGAGCAGCCCAGGACCACCGCCAGCTCGGTCGGGCTCAGCTGCTCCCATGCCACCAACCTGAGCAGCTCGCGGTCTGTGGATGACATCAGATCGACCGCCGCCAGCACGAGGGCGAGTTCCGACCGGGCCAGTGCCTCGCTCGCCGGATCCTCTTCATGCCCGGCAACCATCGACGAGAACTTGGTCGCGAGGTTCTCCCGTCGCCGAGCCGATCGGCGCGTGTTCAGGAGAACTCGCCGGCAGACCCCGTAGATCCAAGGGAGCTCCATACCGTCAGGCACTCCGTCGAGGCGGCGCCACACCACCGTGAACACCTCGGCGGCAGCGTCGAGGGCGTCATCCGGGCTTGCGAGGCGGCGGCGGAAGTAGGCGAAGACCGCATCCTTGTGAAGGGAGAACAGGTGCTCGAACCGGCGATCGGAATCGACGGGGCGCGGCGTCCACACCTGATCACTCATCCCAGGCCTTCTGTGGTCTCGTCTTCTCTCTGTCCGGATCGCGGTAGGCGTCTCGCGGTTCGCGGAGATTCTCTTGACCGGGGTTCGAGATCATCCATGCCCCTACTCGGACTCTCTCGAAACTACCGCCGGGGAGCCATGAGCGCGCTCAGACAGAGGTCATCGTTCATTTGGGAGGTGTCATGTCGGCGACCTTCGCCGACCGGGATGACCATGAAGACATGGGCTGGACGGAACCGGCCCTGGGTCCAGAACGCCCGCCACCTCTCTTCGGGACTCCGGTTCCGGCGAGGGGCCTCTGTTGGAACCCCGGGGGGCACGGTCTCGGAACGACCGGGTCCCAGCAGCCGGTGGGGCCGGCGGTTGAACCGAGCATCCTCCCGGCTTCCGGTTGCCGGTCTCCGGAGTGTCTCACCGATTCTTCCCACTTCCCGGGGCGTCGCTCGAAGCCAGCGGCTACGGTGCCCCTGGGCGTGCCGGTAATCGCCGCGCCGCCCGTTCACAGGGAGGAGGCCCCGTTGGCAGTCGAATCATCTGGGAAGAGCGCAGGCAATCCGCGTCTGTACGAACTCATCGAAGATTCCCCCAAGGAGGGAGCGAGTCCGACCATCTGGGCCTGGCCGCAGATCATCGACTACCTCAAGGTGGCGTCCCAGCCCGTGCAGGGACCCTGGCCCCCCCATCAGAACCGCCGCCCCGATCCGGATGCGGAGTCGATGCCGACCGCGGTGCCCGACTCGCGAGCGGCCAACCCGTTTTCAAACCCATGATCTCCGAGCGCCGCACAAGGGAGGATTGACCCGTGTACCCCCCCAGATTCCGGTACGAAGCACCCACGACGGTCGAGGAGGCGATCGGGCTCCTCACAGAGGGCAAAGGCGAGGCCAAACTCCTCGCCGGCGGCCAGAGCCTCATCCCGATGATGAAGCTGCGGTTCGCCTCTCCCGAGATGATCATCGACATCAACGGCCTCTCGGGCCTCGACTACCTGACGTTCCCCGACGACGGCTCGATCCGCGTGGGAGCGCTGTGCCGCCATGCGACGCTCGAGCGTTCGGCGGAACTCGGAGTCCGTCAGCCGACGATGGCCGCAGCCGCTCCGCTGGTCGCAGATCCGATCGTTCGCAACCGGGGGACGCTCGTCGGCTCCCTGTGCCACTCGGACCCCCAAGGTGACTGGTCTGCAGTGATGGTGGCGCTCGGAGGGCACCTGGTCGCCCAGGGGCCTGCCGGGAAGCGGTCGATTCCCGTAAAGGACCTGGTGACCGGCCCGTTCCAGAACGCGCTGGCCTTCAACGAGATCGGAATCGAGGCGGTCGTCCCTGCGCCGGCCGGGGTCCCGATGGGCGGCTATCTCAAGCTCGAGCGGAGAGTGGGCGACTTCGCCACCGCCTCGGTGGCGGTGGCCCTCGAGATGGAGGGCGCCACGGTCGCCAAGGCAGGCATAGGCCTTGGAGCGGTGGGGTCCAAGACGATCAATGCCGAGGACGCCGCCGGTGCGCTCGTCGGGGGACCACTGACCCCCGAAGGCATCGCCACCGCCGGCGATCTGGCCGCGGCCGTCGCCCAGCCCCGCTCGGATCACCGCGGGAGCGCCGACTACAAGAAGCACATCGTCCAGACGTTCGTGGTGCGGATCCTGAACCGCGTGGCGGCGTCGATGGAAAAGGTGGCCTGACATGACGAGCCTCTACGAAGAGATCACGCCCGCCGCACCCGGTGATGTGCCGACGAGGCGGATCACGGTCAATGTGAACGGTCAGCCGCGAACCGTCGACGTCGAGCCCCGCCTCCTGCTCGCCCACCTCATCCGCTACGGGTTGAAGCTGACCGGCACCCACACCGGCTGTGACACGACCAACTGCGGGGCATGCACCGTCCTGTTGGACGGCGAGCCGGTGAAGAGCTGCACCGTGTTCGCAGTCCAGGCGGACGGCCACGACGTCATGACGGTCGAAGGGTTGGGCAGCCCCAGCGAACTGCACCCCGTCCAGGAGGGTTTCAAGGACGAGCACGGACTTCAGTGCGGCTTCTGCACCCCCGGGATGATGATGAGTGCCAAGGCGCTCCTCGACCGGAACCCCGACCCGACCGAAGACGAGGTGCGCTGGGCGCTCTCGGGGAACCTGTGCCGGTGCACCGGCTACCAGAACATCGTGAAGGCCGTCCTCTGGGCGGGTGACAAGCTGCGCGCCCAGGCCGCAAGCGGAGAGGAGTCCTGATGACTCTCGATGAGATCAAGATCGGAGGTATGGGGGCAAGCCGCCGGCGCGTCGAGGACGATCGGTTCATCCGGGGCAAGGGCAACTACGTCGACGACATCGTCCTGCCCGGGATGCTCCACATGGAGATCCTCCGCAGCCCGGTCGCCCACGCCCGCATCAAGTCGATCGACACGTCCAAGGCATGGGACATGCCGGGAGTGCGCATGGTCCTGACCGGCGAGATGATGGCGGCCCGCAACCTGGCGTGGATGCCGACCCTCTCCTACGACACACAGGCGGTCCTCGCCACCGACAAGGTGCGCTTCCAGGGCCAGGAGGTCGCAGCCGTCGTCGCCGACGACCCGTACATCGCCAAGGACGCCTGCGAGGCGATCGTGGTCGAGTACGAGCCGCTCCCGGTGATCGTCAACCCCGGCCAGGCGATGGCCGAAGGCGCTCCGCTCATCCGCGACGACAAAGAGAACCAGCCGGACAACGTGGTGTTCGACTGGGAGATCGGCGACAAGGGGGCGACGGACGCGGCGTTCGCCCAGGCCGACGTGATCTCCGAGATCGAACTGCACTACCCGCGGTCGCATCCCTCACCGATAGAGACGTGCGGGTCGATCGCCGACTTCGACCGGGCCACGTCGAAGCTCACGGTCTACATGACCACCCAGGCGCCGCACATCATCAGAGCGGCGGTGGCGCTCGTGGCAGAGCTCCCCGAGCACATGATCCGCATCGTGGCTCCCGACATCGGCGGCGGGTTCGGCAACAAGGTGCCCGTCTACCCGGGATACGTCGTGTCGATCCTCGCTTCGATCCTCCTGGAGCGGCCGGTGAAGTGGATCGAAGACAAGTCTGGGAACCTCATCTCGACCGGGTTCGGCCGCGACATCTACCTCAAGGGCCAGATGGCGCTGCGTCGCGACGGGAAGATCCTGGGCCTGCGGATGAACACGACATCCGACCACGGGGCCTTCTACTCGGACGCCCAGCCGTCCAAGTTCAAGATCGGGCTCCTGCACTCGGCGTTCGCGTGCTACGACATCCCCACCGCCCACCTCGTCAACCGGGGCGTGTACACGAACAAGGCGCCTGGTGGCGTCGCCTACCGGTGTTCGTTCCGGGTCACCGAGGCGATGTTCTTCCAGGAGCGAATGGTGCAGGCCGCGGCAGACGACCTCGGCATGGACCAGGCTGAGTTCCGGCGCAAGAACTTCGTGCGCGACGACGACTTCCCGCACCGCACCGCGTTCGGCTTCCTCACCGACTCCGGCCAGTACGGCAAGTGCCTCGATGTGGCCCTCGAGGCCATCGGATACGAGGACTTCCTCCGACAGAAGGAGGAGGCCAAGAAGAGGGGCCGACTCCTCGGCATCGGCCTGTCGTCGATGACCGAGCCGCTCGGCGCCGGCAACAGCCGCGAATACGACATCCTGGGCATCAAGATGTTCGACTCGGCCGACCTGAAGGTCCACATGACCGGAAAGGCGTTGCTGCGGACGGGCGCCAAGACCCAGGGCCAGGGACACGAGACCACCTGGGCCCAGATCGTCGCCCACGAGCTCGGGATCCCCGCAGACGACATCATCGTCGAGGAGGGTGACACCGACACCGCCCCGTTTGGCATGGGGACGTACGCCTCGCGGAGCACGCCGGTGGCGGGCGCCGCGGTGGCGATGGTGGCCCGCAAGATCAGGGCCAAGGCCCGCAAGATCGCAGCCCACCTGCTCGAGGCGTCCGAGGAGGACATCGAGTGGGAGCTGGGCCGCTTCTACCTGCGGGGAGCCCCCGACCGGGGCGTCACCATCCAGGAATGCGCCATGGCCGCCTACTCCAACATGCCGGACGGGATGGAGCCGGGACTCGAGAACACGGCCTACTACGACCCGCCCAACCTCACGTGGCCGTTCGCCATGTACGTGGTGACGGTCGAGGTCGACCCCGAGACCGGCGTGTGGGACGTCCTGCGGGTCGTCGCAGTCGACGACTGCGGGGTGCGCATCAACCCGATGATCGTCGAGGGACAGATCATGGGCGGGCTCACCGAGGCGTACGCCAAGGCGAACATGCAGTTCATCACCTTCGACGAGGAAGGCAACTGCATCGGGGGCAACTACATGGACTATCTGCTCCCCACCGCCTGGGAGACCCCCGGGTTCGAGCTGCACGAAGTGGTCACGCCGTGCCCCCACCACCCGATCGGCGCCAAGGGCGTCGGCGAGTGTGCGACGGTCGGCGGCCCGGCTGCCTTTGTGAACGCCGTGATGGACGCCCTCAAGGACTACGGCGTCCGCAACATCGACATGCCGCTGCTGCCCGACCGGGTCCACCGTGCCATCACAGAGCGGACCGATGTCTCCGGTGCCCCGCCGGTGAAGGTCGGCTGATGATCGGATCCGTGCGACCACCTCAGGAGGGTCAATGCTGATCAAGAGTGAATTCGAAGTCGCCGAATCGCTGGACAAGGTGTGGGCGTTCTTCAACGACATCCCGTTGGTGGCGGCCTGTCTGCCCGGCGCGGATCTCTCGGACGAGATCGGGGATGACCGCTACGCCGGGACCGTTGCGATCGGTCTCGGCCCGGTCAAGCTGAACTTCGCCGGCGAGGCCAGCATCCGGGAACGCGACGACGCCAACAAACGGATCGTGGTCGATGCGTCCGGTGCCGACGTCAAGGGCCGGGGCCAGGCGGCGCTCGTGGTGGATGCCTCGCTCCTGTCCAGCGGCAGCGGGACCCGGGTGCAGGTGCAACAGGACCTGCAGCTCTCCGGCGCCGCCGCCCAGTACGGACGGGGCCTGGTCCAGGACGTGACCGCCGTCCTGTTGGACCAGTTCGCCTCGAACATGCAGGGCCAGCTCGCCGCTCTCGAGAAGGGAGTGGCGTTCGCTCCGGGCCAGGCTGGCTCGGCCAGCGGCTTCGCGATCGGTCTGAGGGCGCTGTGGATGGCGCTC
>DATCZS010000162.1:0-4079 GCA_036525795.1 Acidimicrobiia bacterium
CCGAGCCGCGGAGGGAGATCACACTGACCTGGATCGATCGGCTCTCGAAGTAGCGCTCGGTGATGTTGGGGTGGGCGGTGGCGACACGCATGCCACCCAGTTCCTCGAGCGTCTGCACCGGGGATGCATTGGGCACCGCAGCCGCCAGCCGGCAGTGGCCGTAGCCGACTTCGACGAGCGTCGAGAGGCCGTTCCCGTGCTCGGCCAGGAGGTCGATACCGGTGATCCCCGCATCGGCAACGCCGTCGGTGACCATCTCCGGGATGTCCTCGGTCCGAACGAACAACAACTCCATGTCGACATTGCGCACCGGGACCGACAGCGCCCGGTCGCCCACTTCGAACGACAGCCCGGCATCCTTGAGGAGTTGGATGGAGGGCTCCCGCATGCGCCCCTTGTTGGGAACGGCGAACGAGAAGGTCACGGGGCCCCCTTGGTGCGGTCGAGCATCATCCGGTATCCGCCGGTGCCGTGGGCGAGCCACTGGTTGATGCGGGTGATCGTCGTGGTCGACGCCCCCGTTCGCTCGGCGATCTCCCGGTAGGGGAGCCCCTCGTCGAGGAGGCGGGCGATCGCCCACCGGTGGCTCATCTCCTCGATCTCGCGACGCGTGCACAAGTCGCGGAAGAATGCCGCCGCCTCCTCGACTTCCTCGAGCCGGAGGATCGCCTCGAACAGGGTGCGCGTGTCCTGGTTGCGCCAGTCATCGTTGGGAAGAGCCATGGATCGGTCCTACGGTCTGGGTCCGGCAGCGGACGTTCTTGCGTTTTACCACGTTAACACAGTCGGATAAGATGGCAACATGGTCGAGATCATTCCTGCAGTAGACGTACTCGACGGCCGCGTCGTGCGGCTCATGCACGGTGACTACCGAAGAGTCACCGTCTACGCCGAGGACCCGGTCGCCCAGGCGCGGGCCTGGACCGACCAAGGAGCGGGCCTGGTGCACGTGGTGGACCTCGAAGGCGCCCGGAGCGGTTCTCCCGATCGGGATCTGTGGTTCCGCCTGGCCGACGCCGGAGTCCCCTTTCAGGTCGGGGGAGGGATCCGCGGCGTCGAGATGGCCAGGGCCGCCCTCGACGCCGGGGCTGTCCGGGTGGTGCTCGGTACGGCCGCCGTCTGGGATCCGCACGTGCTCGCCGCGATCGGCGACCCGGAGCGGGTCGTGGCGGCGGTCGACGTCTCCGGGGATCGCGCCACGGGCGGAGGCTGGCTCGACGGAGGCCGCCCGCTGGCAGACGTGCTCGACGGGCTCGCCGGGGCGGGAGTGGCGAGGATGCTGGTCACCGGAATCGGGCGGGACGGAACGATGGCCGGGCCGGAGCTCGACCTGATGCGGCTCGCAGTCGAGGACGGTCGGTTCGGCGTCATCGCCAGTGGCGGAGTGGGGACCCTCGACGACATCCGGGAGGTGGCGGCGGTCGGCTGTGAGGGCGTGATCGTCGGGCGGGCTCTGTATGAGAGCCGCTTCACCCTGGGGGAGGCGCTGGCGACGGGCTCTGAGGCCTGAACCGCCCGGTCGGTAGGGCGGCACCGCCGCTTCGCTCCGGGTGATCGGGAGCGGTCCTTAGAATCGGGGCCGAACGACCCGCGGGGAGATCAGCATGGACTTCACCTACCCCGAATCCGCCGAGAAGATCCGAGCGGAGGCACGAGCCTGGCTCGACGCCAACCTGCCCGCGGGGTGGGCGGGACTGGGAGCCCTGCCCCGTCGAGAGATCCTGCCCTGGATGAGAGGATGGCGGGAGAAGCTCGCCGGCGGCGGATGGCTCGGGCTGAAATGGCCGGTCGAATACGGCGGGCGGGGCCTCTCCGAGATCGATGCCATCGTCGTCGTCGAGGAGTTCGCCCGTGTCGGAGTGCCGCACCAGGGCACCAACGACGCCTTCTCCATCGGGATGCTGGGCAACACGATCCTGGCTCTCGGCACCGACGAGCAGAAACGGCACTTCCTTCCGCGGATCCTGACGGGCGAAGACGTCTGGTGCCAGGGGTACTCAGAACCCGAGGCGGGCTCGGATCTCGCCAACGTCAAGACCCGGGCGGTGCTCGACGGCGACGAGTGGGTGATCAACGGCCAGAAGGTGTGGACCTCGGCCGGCCACCTCGCCAATTGGATCTTCATCGTGGCCCGCACCGATCCCGATGCGCCGAAGCACAGAGGGATCACCTTCATCCTGTGCCCGATGGATCAGCCGGGGGTCGAGGTCCGCCCGATCCAGATGCTGTCGGGCGAGTCCGAGTTCAACGAGGTCTTCTTCACCGACGCCCGGGCGCCGCGCCACCACGTGATCGGCGAGGTGAACGATGGCTGGCGGGTGACCATGGCGCTCCTCGGATTCGAGCGGGGCGAGGACGCTGCAGTCGTGCCGCTCCAGTTCCGGCGCGAAATCGACCGGCTCATCGAATACGCCAGGGAACTCGGGAAGGCCGGCGATCCACTCATCAGGGACCGGCTCGTGCGGGCATACCAGCGGGTCGAGATCATGCGGTACATGGGCTACTCGCAACTCACGAAGTTCGCCAAGGGGCATCACCCCGGCCCTGACGCCGCCCTCACCAAGGTGTGGTGGTCCGAGCACCACACGGACACCACGAACCTCGCCATGGACATCATGGGGCCGGCGGGCCTGGTGGCGGCGGGGCGGCTGCCCTCTTCGGCGTTCCGCACAGACGACGCCGGCGCCCCCAACTCGACCGCCTCCTGGCAGACGGTGTTTCTCAACAGTCGGGCAGGGACCATCTACGCCGGAACCAACCAGATCCAGCGCAACATCATCGGCGAGATGATCCTCGGTCTCCCCAAGGAATCCCGCAGCTGAAGACAAGGCGCCGGGGTCTGCCACGGCCGCGCACCCGGTGCGGCCGGTGGCGGGGCCGCCTACGCCCGGCTCTGCCAGCGCGCGACCGCTCCCTCCAGGTGTGCCCACCGCACCTCGCGGGCGTCGTGGTCCGTGCGGAGCGCATCGAGCGCCGCCTCGCGGAGCATTCCCGACAGGTCGGCGAACGACATGCCGTGGCAGACCTCGGCGAGCCGGTCGAGATCCACGTCGCCGCCGAACGGGACGTCGGTGATGTCGAGCAACGCCCGGCGCGCCTCGGTCTCGGGGAGCCCGAGTTCGATCTGGATCTCGAACCGACCGGCGCGGAGAAGGGCGGGATCGATGAGGTCGCGCCGGTTGGTGGCGCCGATCACCGAGACGTCTCCGCGGGATCCAACGCCGTCGATCTCGGTGAGGAGCGCCGCCACCACCGAGTCGGTGACCGATGTGGTCGAGCGCCCCCTGATGGGAGCGAGGGCGTCGAATTCGTCGAAGAAGATGATCGACGGAGCAGCGGCTCTGGCCCTGGCGAAGACCTCCCGCACCCCGCGCTCGGACTCGCCGACGTACTTGTCGAGGAGCTCTGCCCCTTTCACCGAGAAGAACGCCGCGCCGGCCTCCTTGGCCAGCGCCCGGATCACGAATGTCTTGCCGGTGCCCGGGGGGCCGTACAGAAGGATGCCCCTGGGAGGATCGATCCCCATCGCCCGGAACCGGTCGGGGTCGGAGACAGGCCAGATCACCGCCTCGGTGAGGCGCTGCTTGACCTCCGTGAGGTTGGCGACCCGCTCGAAGCCGAAGGAGGGGATCTCGCCCATCGGGATCGATCCGAGTGACGGCTGGGTTCCCTCCACGGCTTCCAGCACCTGTTCGCTGGTGAGCCGGGAGCCGCGACGGGCGATCCGCGTCGAGGCATGCACCACCGCGGCCAGGATGTCCGATCCCGAGAAGCCCGCAGACCTGGCGGCGAGGAGTTCGTAGTCGAGCGGCTCGGACGGGACCCGGGCGAGCGCCGCCTCGAACAGCATGCGCCGCCGGGTGAGGTCAGGGGGTGGGATGGCGAGAGAGCGCGGCAACAGCGGAGATCGCGTGATCGCCTCCTCGAGGTTGCCCCTCCCGCCCACGCCCAGCACGCACGCCACGCCCGGGCGTTCGGCGACCGCATCGAGGAACCAGCGGAGGAGGGCGCCGACCTGGGTGCGAAAGGGGGTCAGGCCTTCGTCGCCGGCCACCGCCTCGAGCCGGTCGACGAAGATG
>DATCZS010000163.1:0-8520 GCA_036525795.1 Acidimicrobiia bacterium
CAGCGCCAGGTCTCGGGAGAGCTCTTCCCCCTCTTCGCCGCCAACCAGCGGCGCGGCCTGCGATCGGGGTACGACCAGGGCGACGTCTCCCCCCATGCGGCCCTCTTCATCGGGGCGGGGCTCTACACACGGATGTACGAGCGAAGGGCGGCGAGGACCAGACGGACGTACGCCGTGAGCCTGCTGGTCGACGCGTCTGCCTCGATGCTCCAGCCGCGGCCCGGACAGAGCGGTCTCCGCTCACCCTGGGGAATGGCGGCAGCCCTGCTGGGAGCCTGGACGCTGGCACGGCTGTGCGACGAGCTGCAGATCGACTTCGAAGTGGCACTGTTCAACCGCTCGTTTGCCGCCCGCCCCGGCGACTCGGAGTGGACGTTCACCCGCGCCCGGAGCCAGGCGACCGCCGGTCTGCGCCAGTCCCAGGGCTCGGCGGCAGACCGACTGACGTCCACCGTCAACCACTACATCGTCAAGCCGTTCGACCGCCGCTGGCGCGAGTCCGAAGACCTCCTCGCCGGGCTGTTCTGGACCGCCTCCCACCCCACCCGCGCGTCCACGGCCGCCCGCCGCGACCCGCGACAGGCACCTCCGGTGTCGATGTTCGACAAGGCCTCGAACGTCGACGAATTCAACCTGACGCACGCCGCCGAGCGGATGAGCCGTTTCGGGGCCAACGTGAGGGTGCTGGTCGTGCTGGCGGACGGGATGACGAGAGGCTCGATCAACAGCCTCCGTTCGACCGTCGAGACGATCGAACGGAGCGGAACCACCGTGCTCGGAATCGGGATCGGCGACGACACGGTTTCGACCACCTACGGCCGCCATCAGGTGGTCGAGCGTCCCGAAGCACTGGCAGGGGCGATGGTCAACGGCGTGCGCGCCTCCCTCCGCCGCAGCCTGGCCATGTGGGGAATGGACACCTGGTGGCTTCGCTCGGCCCGCCCCGGACCGGCGTCAGACGCGTCGGCCACCGCCTTCTGGAAGGAGCAACACAGTGCCTGAAACAGTGATATTCGACGATCCGGCCGGTGCCGGGCCTCCCATCGAGTTGACCCGCTTCGAAGTCCCGGGCGACGTCGAAGACCGCGACCAGCGGATCGGCAAGATCCCGGAACCGGATCCCCACTACGTCGACGTGGGAATGCTCTACCGCTTCGCCCAGGTGGAAGCGGTGCGCCGTGCCCGGCCTGCCGGTTTCACGCCTCTGCATCTCGCGGTGCGGGGCCACATGGGCACCGGCAAGGACCACGACGTCGAGCAGTTCGCTTCCAGGCTCGGACTCCCCTACTACCGGATCCCGCTCACCGGAGAGGTTCGCGACGTGACGCTCATCGGATCGACCAAGCTCCACGGCGACGGGGCGGGCGGTACGGAGTCTCGGTGGGAAGACGGCGACATCACCCGCGCCCTGCGCGGCCCCGCGCTGCTCAATCTGTCCGAGTTGAACGCAGCCGGAGCCGAGACCCTCTTCGCCCTTCACGGGCTGCTCGACCGCTACGCCGCCATCGACCTCCCCAACGGGGACACCGTGCGACTCCGGGACGACGTCCGGGTGTTCGGCACGATGAACCCCACCGACCTCCGCGACTACGCCGGAACGCAGACACTCAACAAGGCCTTCGCCGACCGGTGGGTCATCTGGGAGAAGCGTTTCCCCGGATTCGACCAGATCGAGGCGATGCTGCGGCGGCGCTATCCGGACCTGAATGACGCCTACGTGGAGGCGATCGGCCGTGTGGCCATCGAGGTGAATGCCAGCTTCGAGGCGGCGGATGCCACCACCCGGGTCGAGACCCCGCTCAGCCTGCGCAGCATCCTCGACCGGCTTCCCACCGGGCTCCGCATCCACGCCGACGCCGCCGACCCGCTACGCGTCGCCTGGGAGGAATTCGTCCTTCCCCACGTTGATGCATACGACAGGGACCACTACGAAACCGTGTGGAACGCGGTCGTCCGCAAAGGGCCGAACACTCGCCCGTTCGAGTAGCGGGGGCCGGGGCCCGTCACCCGTAGAGCTGGCGGTCTGCCTCGCGCAGCCGTTGGGTGACCGCACGCAGGATCTTGTGCTGGAACGCGCTCGAGCTGTCGAGCAGACCGGAGAAGTCCCTGCGATGCATCACGAGAATCGCTCCGTCGGATTCGGCCACGATGTCCGCCGAACGCGGCGCGCCGTCGATCAGCGACATCTCCCCCGCCACGGCACCCGGTCCCAACACGGCCACCTTCCGACCGTTGCGCTTGATGATCAAGGAGCCTTCGACCACCACGAACGCCTCCTGACCGGCTTCGCCCTGTCTCCCCAGCGTCTCTCCTGCGGCGACGGCGATTTCGTCCGCCGACCGGGCGATCTGACCGAGATCCTTCTGCGACAGATTGGCGAAGAGAGGGACCTGAGCGAGCAGATCCACCTTCTCCGACTTCCGCTTGAGAACCGCCATGTGGACTCCTCATTCCGAGCGATACACCACCGTACCCGGCGGCGGCCGCCGTGGCCCGGCCGGTGACAGGTTCTCGGGGGGCACGGGTAGCGTGTCGGGGACATGCGCTCCTATGACCTCGGCAATGCGGAACTGGATCGACAGGTGCGGGACCTGGTCGCTTCGGCGTCTGAGAACGAGAACCAGGACCTGATCGTCGAGATGATCACCACGGTTCTCAAGCTCCACCGCGACGGCTCGGTCCGGGGTGATCTGAAGCTGATCAACACCGCGCTCAAGGAGATGCGCTATTCCAACCTGGTCTTCTCCCGGCACAGCGAACCCAAGGTGACCATCTTCGGCTCCGCCCGGCTCACCGAGACGGACCCGAACTACGAGATGGCCGCCACGTTCGCCTCGCGGATGGTGGAGAGGGGCTGGGGGGTGATCACCGGTGCCGGGCCCGGCATCATGGAGGCCGGGAGCCGGGGGGCCGGGACCGACGACGGCTACGGCGTCAAGATCCGGCTCCCGTTCGAGTCCCAACCCAACGCCTTCATCGCACCCGAGCGAACCGTCAACTACAAGTACTTCTTCACGCGCAAGCTGGCGTTCGTGAAGGAATCGCATGGATTCGCCCTCTTTCCCGGAGGCTTCGGCACCCTCGACGAGACGTTCGAACTGATGACGCTCATCCAGACCGGGAAGAGCGACATCCATCCGATCGTGCTCATCGAGGCTCCGGGCACCGGATTCTGGGACCAGCTCTTCGGGTTCATCCGGACCACTCTCGTCGACAGAGGGCTGATCGCCCCCTCCGACCTCGAACTGTTGCGGGTGACCAGCGACGTCGACACGGCCGTCGAGGAACTGTGCGGGTTCTATGCCAACTACCAGTCCCAGCGCTACGTCGACGGGTCCCTCGTACTGCGGCTGGCTCAGGCCCCGTCCCCCGAGGTGCTCGACCAGATCAACGCTGAGTTCGCCGACATCGTCGTGGAAGGGTCGATCGAGGTGGCCGATCCTTCCCCTGTCGAGATCAGGGATGAAGACGCCCTCGACCTGGCGCGAGTGAGGTTCGTATTCGACCGCCGCCAGTTCGGCCGCCTCCGGCTCCTCATCGATCGGCTGAACGGTCTGGTCGAGGTCCCACGTGAGGTTCGACCCCCCGCACCGTTCGGTAGCGAGCAGGCCGACCGGGAGTGGTGAGGGACCGGCCCTTTCCAGGCCAGGACACCTTCGGGAGACACTAAAATCCTGCGCCGTGCGTGAAATCCTCTCCGACCTCGTCGCAGAACAGCAGTTCCTTGACCAGTTCCTCCAGCGGATATCGCTGAGGGACTGGGACCGTCCGACCGCGGCCAAGGGTTGGACCATCCGTGACACCATCTCCCATCTGGCCGACTCCGAGGAGCTGGCGGCGGGGGCGATCGCAGGCACCGCCGACCTCACTCGCTACCGCTCCGGCGACATCCTCGACGAGCTGAACCAGATCGCAGTGTCACAGGGACGGAAGATGCGTCCCCAGGACGTGATCGAGTGGTGGAGAGGCGGACGGGCCAAAGTGGTCGAGCCGCTCTCTCACATGAAGGCGTCGGATCGCATCGCATGGTCGAACGGTTCGATCAGCGCGCGCACGCTCGCCACGATCCGGCTGATGGAGACATGGGCGCACGGGCTCGACATCTACAAGGCGATGGGCGCCGACATCGAGGACACCCAACGCATCCGTCACATCTGCTGGCTGGGATGGAAGTCGCTCCCGTACGCGTTCAAGATCGCGGAGGAGGACTACGTGCCGATCCGGGTCGAGGTCATCGGACCGGGATACGCCAAGTGGGTGTACGGCCCGGACGATGCCACCGACGTCATCAAGGGCTCGGCCGGGGATTTCGCCCGTCTCGTCGTCCGGCGGATGGAGCCCGACGAGACGCGCCTCAGGGTGACGGGCGACACCGCCGAAAAGGCGATGAAGCTGGCGCGCGCGTACCTGTGAACCTTCCCCCTCTCATCGGAATGGTGCACCTCGCACCACTCCCCGGTGCGCCACGCCACACCGGGTCGATGGACCAGGTGATCGACGCGGCGCTACGCGACACGGCGGTACTCGCCGCGGCCGGGTTCGACGCGCTGATGATCGAGAACTTCGGTGACGCCCCCTTCTTCGCGGACGACGTGCCCGACGTGACGGTCGCCGCGATGACCCGAGCCGTGACCGAGATCCGCTCGGTCACCTCCCTCCCCATCGGCGTGAACGTGCTGCGCAACGATGGGCTGGCGGCGGCCGCCATCGCCATCGCCACCGGCGCATCGCTCATCCGTGTGAACGTGCTGACCGGCACCATGTACACGGACCAGGGCCCGATCGTGGGACAGGCGGCCGAGATCGCCCGCACCCTCATGACCGCACCGCTGCCACCCCTCGTCCTGGCCGATGTGTTCGTCAAACACGCCACTCCGCCCCCCGGGCTGACCGTCGAACAGGCCGCCCTCGACACCTGGGAACGCGGAGGCGCCTCCGCTCTCGTGGTCTCCGGCACCGGCACCGGCACGGAGATCGACATCGAGGATGCCCGGCGTATCCGCCGAGCCGTCCCCCATGCGCCGCTGGTGGTGGGGTCCGGAGCTTCCGTTGCCGGCATCGAGCAGCTCGCGGGGGTCGTCGACTCGATCATCGTCGGAACGTCGCTCAAGGCCGGGGACGTCTCGTCACCGGTGGACCCCGGCCTGGCCGAGACCTTCATCTCCGCGGCGCGGGCGGCAGGATTCACACCGTGACCGTGCGCGTCGAGTCGACCGGCGGCGTGAACTGGCTGACGATCGACCGGCCCGACGTGCGGAATGCGATCTCCGACGACGGGATGATCGAGGACATCTGCTCGGCCGTCGAAGCGGCCGAGGCGGACCCGAGCGTGAACGTGCTGGTCGTGACGGGTGCAGGGACCGCGTTCTCGGCCGGCGGAAACGTCAAGGACATGGCCGAGCGCGCCGGAATGTTCGCCGGGGACCCCTACCAGGTGGGCGAGGGGTACCGGACCAGCATTCAGCGATTGACCCGGGCCTTCTTGAACACCGACCTCGTCACGATCGCCGCGGTGAACGGCCCGGCGATCGGAGCCGGATTCGACCTCGCCCTCGCGTGCGACCTGCGCCTGGGCAGTCCGGCTGCTCGCTTTGCCCACACCTTCGTCGACCTGGGCATCGTCCCCGGAGACGGTGGCGCCTGGCTGTTGCCGCGGGTGGTCGGGTGGCAGCGCGCCTGTGAGCTCGCCTTCACGGCGCGCGTCATCGACGCCGAGACCGCTGTCGAGTACGGCGTGTTGCTCTCGGTGCACACCGACCTCACCGAGGCGACCCGTGCGCTGGCGGACGCCGTCGCAGCTCGGCCGGGCCACTCGCTGCGACTGACGAAACGCCTGCTGCGGCACGCCCGGACGATGGAACTCGACGGCTTCCTCGACCTCACCGCCTCCCTGCAGGCGCTCGCCCACACCACCGAGGAGCACCGCCTGGCGGTCGAGCGATACCTGGAGCGCTGGAGCCGGCCCTGACCGGAGGCGTCCCTGCGCCCGGTCGTTGCCCGGTCGAGTATGGAAACGGACCGACCCTGCGTCGCTCGACCGTTCGCCCGCACCGTCGTCGACCCTTTCGACGCCGACCCGGGATCGGCGGCGCGTCCGCCCGCCCGGCTCGGGTTCGGGCGCCGCATCTCGTCACCGAAAAGGAGCATCCGGCCCTGGGACCGCAGGCGAACCCGATCGATGGTGGTAGAGCAAGGATCCCGACAGGAGGCCACCGTGACGATTTCCAGAGAGAAGATCCGGGTTCCCGTGATGCGCGAACCCCTGGCGCACGTCGTGGAGTGGGTCATGGGAGTGGTCGGCACCGTCGCAGCAGGGATCGGACTGTTGATCTACCACGGACCGGAGACACTCGATCTCTTCGGATGGGAGTGGAACACCGCCGGGCTCGATCTCGCCTGGCCGTTCTCTCTCATCGTCCTGGGCGGGCTCATGCTGGCGTCTGCGTTCGCCATCTTCTCGAGCCGCGAATACGCCCATCACGGGGAAGGTGACCTCCGGGTGGTCACCGGAAGCATTCTCGCCTTGCTGTCACTGGCCGGCGCAATCACGTACTTCGTGATCTGGCTCGTCTGAGGACGAGTCGGCCCGCCATCATCGCACCCCGGCCGGGCTCGACCGGCACGAACCGAATTGATACAGAAGACCCATGGCCTGATGCCATCATGTAACGCATCGTGTGTCACCGAGACTGGTACACGAATTGACTAGTTCGTAGTCGGCTGGGTAGGAGCGCATGGAGTCGCTGATCGCTGCGATGGAGGGCATGGTCGAAGACCTGCACGGGCACGTGCATCGCGTGAGCGATGTGGCGACGTCGATCGGGACCGAGCTGGGGATCGTGTCGGCCGACATCGATCGGTTGAGGCTGGTCGGAATGCTCCACGACGTCGGCAAGATCCACGTCGACCCCGCCATCCTGGCCAAGCCGGGTCCGCTGGTGGGAGACGAGGTCAGGCGCATGCGGCGTCACCCCGAGTTCGGGTTCGCCATGACGGTCGAAATGTGCGACGAGGCGGTTGCCGAGGCGATCCTCTACCACCACGAGCGCTTCGACGGCGGCGGATACCCGTACGGTCTCGCCGGCGCCGAGATCCCGCTCCTGGCCCGGATCGTCCTGGTGGCCGACGCCTTCGACGCGATCACCAGCCACCGTTCGTATCAGCCGGCGCTCCCGGTCGACTACGCCATCGAGGAGATCGTCGCCAACTCGGGCACCCAGTTCGATCCGTCCGTGGTCGACGCCTTTCTCCGGCTGGCCGACCGCGACATGCTCCCCAGGGTGGGTGCAGTGCCGCAGGGCGTCGCCGCCCGCTGACCGGCCCCCCGGGTTGTCGCACCCTGCCGATACAGTTCGTCCGTGACCGCATCCGGGCCTCTTCGGCACTTCAATCCCGCCACCACTGCGTGGTTCGAGGCGTCTTTCCCGCATCCCACTCCGGCCCAGTCACAGGGATGGGACGCCATCGCCGGCGGAAGCCACACGCTCATCCACGCCCCCACCGGCTCCGGCAAGACGCTGGCGGCATTCCTCTACACCATCGACCGGCTCCTGCACGAGCCGGTGCCCGTCCGGACCGACCGCTGCAGGGTCTTGTACGTCTCACCGCTCAAGGCGCTCGCATACGACATCGACCGCAACCTCCGAGCCCCCCTGGCGGGGATCCGCCACGCCGCCGCTCGCCAGGGCGACGCCGAACTCCCCGAGCTCGAGACGTTCCTCAGAACCGGGGACACGCCGAGCGCTGACCGGACCCGGATGCAGCGCACTCCGCCAGACATCCTCATCACCACGCCCGAGTCCCTCTACCTCATGCTCACGTCGCAGGCGCGCAGGGTGCTCCACTCCGTGCGGTGGGTCATCGTCGACGAGGTGCACGCCGTGGCCGGCAGCAAGCGGGGGGCCCACCTGGCGATCTCACTCGAGCGCCTCGAGGAGCTGACCGACCGGCCTCCCCAGCGCATCGGGCTGTCCGCCACGCAGCGCCCACTGGAGACGATCGCTCGCTTCCTCGGCGGCGGTACGCCCGACGGCGAAGGGTGGGACCCCCGGCCGGTGCAGATCGTCGACACGCCGTCCGAACGACCCCTCGACGTGGAACTGGTCGTTCCGGTCGAGGACATGGCGGAGCCGGCCCCACCCGACCCCCTCGACCCCGACCTCACCCGCACCCGCTCGATCTGGCCGGCGGTGTACCCCCGCATCCTCGATCTGATCCGGGCCCACCGGTCCACCATCGTGTTCGCCAACAGCAGGCGCCTGGCGGAGAGAGTCTGCTCCGAGCTCAACGCCCTCGCCGGGGAGGAGATCGCCAGGGCCCACCATGGCTCGGTGGCGCGCGAGCAGCGCATCCAGATCGAAGAAGCGCTCAAACAGGGAACGCTCGCTGCCGTCGTGGCCACCTCCTCGCTGGAACTGGGGATCGACATCGGAAGCATCGACTGCGTCCTCCAGGTCCAGTCTCCCAAGGGGGTGGCGCGCGGTCTGCAGCGGGTGGGAAGATCGGGGCACCTCGTGACGG
>DATCZS010000164.1:0-4430 GCA_036525795.1 Acidimicrobiia bacterium
CGTGATCTCGCCGGGGGAACCCTCGCCCCGCACGGCATCGACCAGGACCACGCGGTCTCGGTGGCGCCAGCGCTCGATCAGTTCGGCCGGCTCTCCTGTGGACAGGGCCGTGTCACAGATCCCTTCGAGCGCGGCCGCCACAGTCCATCCGACGGTGTCGTCGCCACCGTCGGGGCTGCCGATACCGATGACCAGCATGAGTTCACCGCCTGTCGATGCGCAGGTCGAGGAAATGGGCGGCGCACGAGATGCACGGGTCGTGGTTCCTGACCGCCTGTTCGAGCCGGCTCCGTATCAGGTGGTCCGGTTGATCGAGGATCGTCGGCAGCAGCCTGCGCAGGTCCTGTTCGATCGGGAGCTGGTTCTGAGACGTCGGGGCCACGATCCGGGCGTCGGTGATGGTCCCCTCGTCGTCGAGGACGTAGCGGTGATAGAGGAGCCCCCTCGGGGCCTCCGACACGCCGTGGCCCTCGCCGGCCCGGGGTGGGACCTCGAGGTAGGAGACGGGTGGATCGACGAACCGATCGAGGATGTCGAGGATCGTCGCCACGGCATGGACGATCTCCACCGAGCGCACGACGATGCTCTTGAACGGATTGCGCTCGATGGTGTCCAGGCCCGCGCTGCGGGCGGCCGATCGGGCCACGGGGTGGAGCTGTTCGCCGTTGAGGGTGTAGCGGGCGAGCGGTCCGGTCAGGTAGGCGCCGCGCCCTCTCACACGGGCGTGCAGCGCATTCGAGCGAGCCACTTGTTCTTCGACGAACACCTCGTCCCATTCGCGTGCGTCGATGTCCACACCCGCACTCGAGCGGATCCGCCCGTCGAGGACGGCGTACTCGTCGGGGCTGTGCAGTGCGACGAACTCGTGGCCGACTTCGAAGTCGGGGAAGGAGAACCCTGCCACGAGCCTCACGGTGTCCAGGGCGGCGTCGAGCGCCCACTCCAGCTCGGCCGCCATCCGATGCAGCTCGCGCCGGGTCGGCGCCTTCCAGAACCCGCCCACCCGCGGGTTGACGGGGTGGATCTCGCGTCCTCCGATCAGGGCCATGAGCGAATTGCCGGCCTGTTTCAGCCGGAGCGCCCGCGAAACCTCATCCCCGAAGTCCGCCGCCATCGCGATGGCGCTGGGATAGCCGAGGAAATCGGGGGCGTGCAGCAGGGAGACGTGGAGCGCATGGCTCTCGATCCACTCGGCCAGGTAGAGGATGTGACGCAGGTCACGCAGAGACGGTCCGGGGTCGATGGCGAGGATCCGTTCCATGGCGTTGGCGGCCGAGGTCTGATGCGCCACCGGGCAGATCCCGCAGATGCGGGCAGTGATGTCGGGCGCCTCGAGGTAGGAGCGCCCGCGCAGTATCGCCTCGTAGAACCGCGGTGCCTCGAACATCCGGAAGTCGAGATCCACGATCTCGTCTCCGACCACGACCACGTCGAGCGATCCCGACCCTTCGACCCGCGTCAGCTCCTCGGTGTGGAAGGTGCGCCTGCGGTCACCGGTGTGCATGGGTCCCTCCGGTGCCGCGGGCCGATGCCCGGGCGAATTCGGGAGCGGCGACGTTGAACGTCCGCAGCGCCCGCACGAGGTCCTCTCGGGTGGCGCCCAGGGCGCGCCACAGCGCCGCCAGCGATCCGATGTTGGCCGTTTCCGCCGGTCCGAAGCACCCGTAGCAGCCTCGGTCGAACGCCGGGCAGATCGCCCCGCATCCGGCCTGGGTGACCGGCCCCAAACAGGGGATCCCGCGCGCCACCATCACACAGCTCGTGCCGCGCTCTTTGCATTCGACGCACACCGAGTAGGTGGGGAGGTTCGGCTCCCGCCCGGCGAGGAGCGCCTCGATCACTTCCAGGAGCTGGTACTTGGAGATCGGGCATCCGCGCAATTCCAGGTCGACCTCGACGTGGGCCGAGATCGGAGTCGAAGCCTCGAGGGTGTCGATGTACTCGGGCGACGCGTACACGATCCGCAGAAACTCGTTCACGTCTGCCAGGTTCCTCAATGCCTGGATGCCGCCGGCGGTGGCACAGGCGCCGATCGCCACCAGCGTGGAAGACTGGCTCCGAACCCAACGGATCCTCTCGATGTCCCTGGGTGTGCTGACGGAGCCCTCGACCAGCGCAACATCGAACGGGCCGTCGACGGAGCGAGAGGTCGCCTCGGGGAAGTGGACGATGTCCACGGCGCTCGACACCTCGAGCAGTTCGTCCTCCAGATCGAGGAGGGAGAGCTGACACCCGTCGCATGAGGCGAACGCGAACACCCCCAGCGTCGGCCGGTGGGTCGAACGGGCCATCTCACACCTCCGGCACTGCGAACAGGCGGGCGATCCGGTCGTAGCGGAGTACGGGGCCGTCCTTGCAGATGAACACCCCGCCGAACTGGCAGTGGCCGCACAAACCGATGGCGCAGGCCATGTTGCGTTCCATCGTCACCCAGATCTGGTCCGCCGGAACACCGAGCCTTCCCAGCGCGAAGGCGGCGGCGCCGAGCATCACATCCGGACCGCACATCATGACCGCAGTGTCCGCCGGGTGTTGCACCGCGGCCGGAAACAGCGTGGTCACCACTCCGACGTCGCCGTCCCAGCCGGGCGACGGTCGATCGACGGTGAGCGCCACGTCCACGCCACGGTCAGCCCAGGCGTCGAGTTCGGATCGGTAGAGGAACTCGCCGGGTTCACGCGCCCCGTACACCAGTCCCAGCGAGTCGAAGAACCCGTCCAGGCGACCGGCGGCGACGATCAGCGAGCGGAGCGGAGCCAGCCCGAGTCCTCCTGCAACCACCAGGAGGTGATGATGACCGGCGAGATGGATCGGCCACGGGACCCCGTACGGCCCGCGCACCGTGACGATCTCTCCCGGCTCCGACGAGGTCAGGGCGGACGTGACGGCGCCGGCGGCGCGGATCGTGCAGTCGACGTGGGATCCGTCGTCCGGATCCGAGGAGAAGGAGATCGGTACCTCCCCCAATCCGGGTATCCCGATCATCCCGAACTGGGCCGGTTCGAAACGAAGGCACGGCTGGTCGTCGTCCGGAACGAGTCGAATCGTGCGCACGTCGTGTGTCTCGACGGTGTTGGAGGCCACCCGAAACGGACGGGGGAGCATCGGTTCGACGGTCGGCGACTCGGAGCGAACTGCAGACACTGACTCACGCATGGATCGCCTCCGTTGCGCGCAGGGCAGCGACCTCTTCGGTGAGATCGATGCCGACCGGGCACCACACGATGCAGCGGCCACAGCCGACGCACCCGAACGTCCCGAACTGGTCGACCCATGTCGACAGCTTGTGCGTGAGCCAGTGCCGGTAGCGGGCTCCGACCGACGCCCTGACCGGGTGCCCGCCCATGTACGAGAAATCGAGGCTGAAACACGAGTCCCAGCGCCGTACTTTGGATGCGTCCGAGCCATCGAGCGAGCGGGTGTCCTCGGTCGAGACGCAGAAACAGGTGGGGCAGACGAGGGTGCAGTTGGAGCACGCCAGACATCGCTCGGCGATCGCGTTCCAGCGACCGGCCTGCAGCTGAGACGCAAGCAGGTTGCGCAGGCCGTCGGTGGGCATGCGGCGGCGGATCGAGGCGGCCGCCTGTGCCACGGCCTGGCGTGCCATGACCAGCTGTTCTGTGCCGGCCGGCGAACGTGGGAGGGCGTCGAGGAGGGCGGCGCCGCGATCGGACCCTGTCTCGGCGACGAATATGTGCCGGGTGTCGTCGACGATCTCGGTGAGGGCGATGTCGAACCCGGCGGTGGCGGCCGGACCCGTGCCGAACGAGGTGCAGAAGCAGGTGGGGGCCGCCTCGGTGCACTGCACCGCCACCACGAACAGATCGCGCCTGCGGGCCGAGTAGTCCGGGTCCTGGTGCCCGCTCCCGGTGAAGATCCGATCCTGTACGGATGCCGCCGCCAGATCGCAGGGACGTGCTCCGATCACCGCGGTCGGATCGGGCTCCTCGCGACAGGCCTCGAACCGGACGCGGCCGTCTTCGCGGGTTGCGCGCCACAGGGTCCGGTGCGGCGGGAAGAGCAATTCCTTCAGCCCGTTGGGTGCCGCCGCGTACCCGAAGAGCGCGTCATCGTTTCGTCGAACGGCCCGTGCCCGTCCCGGCCCCACCTCCATCGTCCAGCCGGCAGGGAGGTCGTCGATCGACTCGATCTCGGCGAAGCGGACGACCTGGGAGTCGAGTACGGGACCGACCACCCTCCTGCCACCGCCGCGCAACGCGGTGATGAGGCTGCCCAGTCCGTCCCGATCGAGCACGAAGTGCGGCACGGGTCCTCCGGGGGTCTCTCCTCCGATCGTACGGAACGGGACATTGTGAAAGGAGGGACAAAAGGCCGAATCGCCGCCGACCGCCCGACGACCCCTCGAGGGTGCCTGCGGCCGGCGACACCGAAGACCGGTCGACGGACCCCTAGTCCATGGTCAAGGCCAC